>JADGCH010000032.1:25872-27738 GCA_015229115.1 Magnetococcales bacterium | reverse complement strand
GGCTGCGCCACTGCAACAGATGATCGACCAGCACCAGCGCCATCATGGCCTCGGCAACCGGTACGGCGCGAATACCGACACAGGGATCGTGCCGTCCGTTGGTGACCACCTCGCAGGCCTCGCCAGCGGTGGTCACGCTACGCTGCGGAATGCGGATCGATGAAGTGGGCTTAACCGCCAGCCGCACCACGATATCCTGACCGGTGGCAATACCACCGAGAATACCGCCAGCACGATTGCTGAGAAAGAGCACCCCGCCTTTGCCATCCGGGATCATTTCATCGGCCATCTGGGTTCCGTTCAGGGTGGCGGCTGCCATACCGGCGCCAATCTCAACGCCTTTAACGGCGTTGATGCTCATCATCGCCGCCGCCAGATCGGCATCGAGACGGTGAAAAACCGGTTCACCCAACCCAGCCGGCACACCATCGGCCACCACTTCCAGCAAGGCCCCAACCGAGTTGCCCTGCTGACGCAAATCGTCCAGCAACTGGCTCATGGGCGCCACCATGTCGGCATCGGGACTGAAAAAAGGGTTGCTCTCAACCTGCTGCCAATCCCAGCGCTGCCGTTCGGCAGCTAGGTTACCCATGGCAATCAGTGCTCCGCGAATACGCACCCCCATGGTCAGCAGCAATTGACGGGCAATGGCCCCGGCAGCGACCCGCATGGCCGTCTCACGGGCTGAAGCACGGCCACCGCCACGGTAATCACGGACACCATATTTGCGCCAGTAGCTGTAGTCGGCATGGCCGGGACGGAACAGATGCTGGATATCGCTATAGTCACGCGAACGGGCATCCTCATTTTCAATCAGCAGACCAATCGGCGTGCCAGTTGTCACCCCCTCAAACAGACCGGACAGGATGCGCACCCGGTCCGGCTCACGTCGCTGGGTAGTAAAACGGCTCTGGCCGGGACGGCGCCGATCAAGGTCACGCTGGATATCACTCTCGCTCAGTGGCAGCCCCGATGGGCAGCCATCGACAATAGCCCCGATGGCCGGGCCGTGACTCTCACCAAAGGTAGTGACCCGAAATAGATGCCCGATCGAGCTACCACTCATGAGGATGACGATCCTGTCGCAGCACTGCTGGCCATGGCCTGCGCCTCGGCTTCCAGATCCACCGACTTCATGCCAACGATGTGATAACCGGCATCCAGGTGCAGCACCTCACCGGTCACACCGCTGCTCATATCCGAGAGCAGATAGAGCGCCGTCTCACCCACTTCCTGGATCGACACGTTACGCCGTAGCGGCGCATTGTCCTGGTTCCAGTTGAGAATTTCCTTGAAGTCACCAATACCAGCCGCCGCCAGCGTCTTGATCGGACCGGCCGAAATGGCGTTGATACGGATGGCCTTGTTGCCAAGATCAACCGCCAAATAGCGCACACTGGCCTCCAGGGCCGCCTTGGCCACGCCCATGACGTTGTAGTGCGGCATGACCCGTTCGGCGCCCAGATAGGACAGCGTCAGGATGGTGCCCCCGGCTGACATCAAGGGTACAGCGCGTCGGGTGGCCGATACCAGCGAGAAAACCGACGTCTCCATGGCCACCTGGAAGCCCTCGCGTGAGGTATCGTAAAAGTAGCCCTTCAGCTCCTGCTTTTTGGCAAAGGCGACCGAATGGACCATAAAATCAAGCTGGCCCCATTGTCGCTTGACCTGATCAAACAAGGCATCCAGATCTTCATCGACCGTGACATTGCAGGATTCCACCAGCGTCGACCCCAGCTCCGCTGCCAAGGGTCGCACCCGTTTTTCCAGCGATTCACCGAGAAAGGTAAACCCCAGCGTCGCTCCCTCCCGATGGCAGGCCTGGGCGATGCCCCAGGCAATGCTGCGATCGTTGGCAACACCAAG
>JADGCH010000032.1:0-25773 GCA_015229115.1 Magnetococcales bacterium | reverse complement strand
CGATGGCAGGCCTGGGCGATGCCCCAGGCAATGCTGCGATCGTTGGCAACACCAAGGATCAAACCACGCTTATTTTGTAACAGGCCCATAATCACATCCCTACATCATCTTCTGAATTAAACTCGATTCGACTCTGCAACACGATCTCATCCATGATCTGCGGCAGTTTTCCACCAACAACAAGTGCTTCAAAAACGGACAACAGGTGAGGTATGTTGATAATCTCTTCAACAGCGCTCATATAACGTTCTATCACAGCATCAATATCGTACTTACGTCGTGCTTCCTCATGCAGCTGATCGTATATATTTTCATAAGAATCAGTACTCTTAACGACAAACGTCACTGGAAAATGACACACCTTATCAATATCCAGAAAATATTTATATACATCAACTGTTTCCGTAACCTGAAAAAATCGCCCTAACGGCTTCATGACAAAATCGATACCACCATCGTTGGCATTGGTTCTTCCCGTCTTATAAAGCATCAAAAAGTTTTGTTGAAGTTCATCTGGCGACCACCCCCAGAAAATCGACTGCTCCCCATAATGGGCCTTCAGAATTGCAAAGCTGATAATTTCAAAGATTCTGGCATCAGCACTAGGCTGAAGCTGACTCGTGACGAAAGCCACAGCATCACGAGAGCTGACCGATGACAAGCTGGCCATTTCCCTGCACGTAGCGATAAACTTCCTGAATGCTGACACCTTGGTATCGATATAGCTATTTATGATTTTGATCACCACCTCCGCGATATTGATCGTCCTGATTTCATGACCAACACTGACAGCTACATCAAGTAATTGTTCATTGACCCAGTATCTCTGTCCTGCCAGATCACGCACAATAGGCCGTAAATCACTTGCGGGAAAATACTTGGCAAACTCATCGTTTAGACGCGAATTTAATGCGTGGTTTTGAAGTTTAGCACCAAAAGGCAGTTCGCGCTGACGCCGGAAAAGATCGGTAAACCGTGCTCCTTCATACTTCCGATAATGCCCTTTCATGGCCCCCATAAACCCTTTGGCAATGTAATCCTCAACGAGAACGTACAGTGCGTAGTGATTAGCAAATGCAGCCCTGGCCTTGGAACCACGATTAGCAGAACGTGTCTTAACGTTCAAATACTGGAGAAGAAGGCTTTTATCAAACAAGTCCCTGGCAACATCACCAAATCGACCTTCAAGAACATTAAAAATGACTTCTGTAAAGGGGTGGTTCATTTCAGATCCCCGAAAAGATCACCCATGGCCACCCTACCGCTTTTACGAACGTAGTTCTTTTGAGGCGCCGTCAACGGTTCGCCATCCAATTCTTTTCTGACGCCCAGACGACGCAAGCCTATTTTTACATACTCTTTTTCACGCTCAATACCAACAAACCTACGCCCCAATCGTTTAGCCACTGCACCCGTAGTAAATGTCCCAGAAAATGGGTCGACAACAAGATCGTCACGGTTGCTGCTAGCCAAGATAATTCGTTCCAGCAATGCTTCAGGCTTCTGCGATGGATGGTTCTCATACTCATCCATCCGATAGCGTACCCGATGAAACGGCCAGACATTCCCGGGAACCTTTCTGCTGTTATACAGTGCAGGAATTGGCTTTCTGTAATCAATCAGTTGTCTGATTGCTCCAGTTCTTGCCTCAACAGCAATCGTATCTGAATTAAATGTATACTTGTCGATATTTTTAACAGCATGTAGAATCGGTTCATAAAGTGATCCAAAATACCGCTTAGCCTGAACACCAGAACTATCGTAGGTCCAAACAATGCGCGATAAAATAGTCAGGCGCGACCTCAGATATAGGTCAAGGTAAGGCATGGCCTGCGTACTGGTCATGACATATAAGGTACCGTCAGGAGCCAGTTTCCTGATACACACATCCAACCACCGCTCACTCCACAACGCATAGGCCTCATCACTGTCCCATTTATCGTGAAAATCACCAAACCTTTTGCCAATATTATAAGGTGGATCAGCAAAGATCAGGTTCACCGTCGAGTCAGGAATTACTTCATCCATCAGATCAAGGGCATCCCCATATATGACCGTAATTCCCTCAAAACTGTAGGAAGATTTCAATTGCATGAGAGCCTCAACCGTTTTTTCTGGTTGTTCATCCGGAACCCGGCCAAGGTCTCTGCGGCGATACCGCGCCCCTGCACCAATACCTTGAACCGCTCCCCCATGGCGCCAGGCATGACCAGACGCTTGACAGCTTCGGTCAGCTGCTGTCGCTGCCGATGACCCTCATCATCCTGTCCGAAAGCCTGACAAGCCTGCTCCAGCCGCTCGAGAATGCCGAGACCGATGAGATACCAGCCCTGGGTGGTAAAACCGACGGTCTCCAGGCCGGCACGCTCGCCAGCACGGGCCAGGGCGGTGAAGTCAACATGGGCCGTCAGGTCCATCTGACCCGGGTACTGCAGCGGGTCCTCTATTTTCTGATGCCGGAAAAATCCTGTCAATGTACCAGCTGGAAAAGCGTCACTATAATACTCATGGGCCGGGTAGCCATAATCGAAGGTGATGCAGATGCCGCGACGCAGCAGGGCGCCCATGTCGGTCATCAGCTGCTGTCCGGCCAGTCCCACCTCGGTGCGCCTACCGGGCCAGAGCGTGATATCCGCATCGCTGAAGTAGTCTTTGGTCAATGGTGGCTGCAACGGCATCAGGATCGATTGGATGGCGCCGGAAGCATCAAGAGCGACCCCTCTCTCACGCAGACCGTCAGCCGTCATTTCCAGCCAGTGAACCGGCAGGGCATCGAACAGCTCATTGCTGAAGATAACACCTTCGATGCTCTGCTGCGCCAGCTGTTGCAGCGAGTCGATCCAGCGACAACGGCCCGCAGCAACCCGATCGTGCAGGACGGCCCGCTGCCGTGAGCAATCACCGCGCTCCAGCATGATCCAGTCAAGAGCCTGATGGAAATCGGGAAATTTTTCTGAGCTGAGCCAAAGATCGTGGGCGAACTGGCCGTCGCCGCCACCTATTTCCAGCACCGTAAAGAGAGGCGGGCGGCCCATCTCCTGCCAAAGATGAACCCACTCCAGCAGCAAAAGCTCGGCAAACAGGGAGCTGATGGCAGGGGCTGTGACGAAATCGCCCTGCCGGCCAACCTTGATACCCGGACAGCTGTAATAGCCCCCTTCCCCGTAAAGTGCCCGATCCATAAAGAGGGAAAAAGGAATGGCTCCGCCATGCCGATGGATGACAGGAGCCAGAACGTCGGTGATGAAACAGCTAGTCATCCATGCCGTGATAACATCTTGACCGAATACTCGGCCCAGCCGATCAGGGAACCGGGCAGGATACCCCACACCAGCACCACAGCCGTGGTGACCAGCAGCACCAGACGGCTCAACGGGGTCACGGTAACAGCCCGTTCATCGGTAGCAGGATCGAAATAGATCAGCTTGACGATGCGCAGGTAGTAGAAGGCACCCACCGCCGACGTCAGTACACCGATGATGGCCAATGGAATCAGGCCAGCCTGAACGGCAGCCATGAAGATCTGGAATTTACCGATAAACCCGGCCAGCGGCGGGATACCGGCCATGGAGAACATGAACAACGCCATGAGGAAGGCCAGCAACGGCTTGTGCTGTGCCAGACCACGATAATCGTCGATCTTCTCGCCGATACCGGCACGGCTCAATACCAGCACCACAGCAAAGGTGCCGACATTCATGAACAGATAGATGGCCAGATAGATCAGCACGCTTTGATAGCCCAAAGGCGTACCAGCAGCCAAACCAACCAGGGCATAACCGGCATGGCCGATGGATGAATAGGCCAGCATCCGTTTCAGATCGGTCTGGGCAATGGCCGCCAGCGATCCAACCACCATGGAGACGATGGCAATCAGCTGCAACACCGGCCCCCACTGATGGTGCAACGGCGCAAAGGCATCGATCAGCACACGATAGAAGGCGGCGAAACCGGCTATTTTGGGCATCACTGACATAAAGGCGGTTACCGAGGTAGGAGCACCCTGATAGACGTCAGGGGCCCACATGTGAAACGGCGCCGCAGCAATCTTGAAAGAAAGCCCAGCCAGCACCAGGATGATACCGGCATGAAGCAGCGGCCCGACCCCATGCCCGGAGGCCAGCACCTGATGCACCTGGCTGAATAGCGTCGACCCGGTGGTACCGTAAATGAGGGACATGCCATACAGCATCAGGCCAGAAGCCATGGATCCGAGGATAAAATATTTCAGACCCGCCTCGTTGGAAGCCAGATCATCACGACGATAGGCTGCCAGCACATAGACCGACAGCGACATCAGCTCAATACCGAGATAAAGCACCATGAAATCACCACTGGAGGCGATGATCATGCCCCCAAGCAGCGCACAGAGGGTCAGCACGAAATACTCCCCCTCATCCAGACGGTGCTGCTTGAGATAATCCCATGACAGTAGCAGGGGCAACAGGGTGGCCAGCGCCATCAGTACCTTGAGAAACGAGGAAAGCCGGTCGGTGACAAACAGGCCCGAGAAGGTGGTGGCCGCCTTGGTTGCGGCTACCCCATCCAGCAAGGCGACCGTTCCAGCCAGAAAAACCGCCAAAACGACCAGAATGGCGATCCGTGAACGATCGTCGTGCTCACTGGACCAGGCACTCATCAGCAACAGCGTCATGGCCGCTACAGCAACAATAATCTCGGGAAACAACAGCGAAAGTTGGATAGCTGGCATTGAAACAGACATAAGTTGGATCTCCTGTTATGGCAGCGCCGCGGCCGTTGCCGCCATCATGGCCACTTTATTGACATCCGTCTGAACCAGCAGATGCTGTACCGAGACATGGAACAGATCCATGAAGGGCAGCGGATAGAAACCTATCCAGAACACCAGCAGCAGCAGCGGTAGAAACAGTGCCACCTCGCGCGCGGACAGATCCGACAGATGCTCGACCTCAGGGTTGCGTATGACGCCAAAAACAACCTTCTTGTACATCCATAGCATGTAGGCCGCTCCCAATACGACACCCGTTGTCGCCACAACAGCCACCCCCTTGCTGCTCTGATAGGCCCCCAGCAGAATGAGAAATTCACCGATGAAGCCATTGGTGCCAGGCAGACCGACTGAAGCCATGGTGAAGATCATGAAGAAGGTCGCGTAAACCGGCATACGCAGCGCCAAACCACCAAACTTGGCGATCTCCCGGGTATGAAGGCGGTCATAGACCACCCCTACCAGCAAAAACAGAGCACCCGAGACGATGCCATGATTGACCATTTGCAAAATGCCACCCTCAATACCCTGCTGATTGAAGGTAAACAGGCCGATGGTGACAAAGCCCATATGCGACACCGACGAATAGGCAATCAGTTTTTTCAGATCGGTCTGCATCAGGGCCACCAAGGCGGTATAAACGATCGCCACCAGGGAAAGCCCGTACATCAAAGGGGCGAAGTAATGAGAGGCATCGGGCAGCATGGGCAGGGAAAAACGCAGAAAGCCATAGGCTCCCATCTTCAGCAGAATGCCGGCCAGAATGACCGAGCCGGCTGTTGGTGCCTCGACGTGAGCATCCGGCAACCAGGTGTGAACCGGCCACATCGGCACCTTGACCGCAAAGGAGACGAAAAAGGCCAGGAAGATCCAGACCTGAACGTTGAACGACAGCGGCAGTCCCATCAGCTCCGGAATACTGAAGGTACCACCCTTCAGGCCCAATGCCAGGATAGCGATCAGCATCAGCACCGAACCGGCCAGAGTGTAGAGGAAAAACTTCAGGGCGGCATAAACCCGGCGCGGCCCACCCCAGACTCCGATGATGAGAAACATCGGAATCAGCATCGCCTCCCACAGCACGTAGAACAGGATGAAATCAAGGGCACAAAAAACACCAATGACAAAGCTTTCCAGGGCCAGAAAGGCGACCATGTACTCATGGACCCGCTTCTGGATCGATTGCCAGGAGGCCAGGATGCAGATCGGTGTCAACAGCGCCGTCAACAGCACAAAAGGCAGACTGATGCCATCGACGCCCATGCGGTAGTTGATGCCAAACGCCGGCAACCAGGGGACATCCTGGACAAACTGGAAACTGGCCTTGCTGGTATCAAACCCAGCCACAAGGGCCAGACTGACCGCAAAGGTGACCAGGGATGCCACCAGGGCGACCAGCCGCGCCGTCGCATCCTGTCGTCCCACCAGAAGGATGACCAGAGCAGCCACAAGAGGCAGAAAGGTTACCAAAGTCAACATGGTCGTTGTTTCCCGCTCGCCCTATCAGGCATAGAAGGTGATCAAAACGAGAATGCCTACCAGCATGGCAAAGGCATAATGATAAATATAACCGGACTGCACGCTGCGCATCCTGCTGGCCCACTGGCCAACGGTCGCCGCCAGGCCATTGACTCCATAACCATCGATGATGGTCTCATCGCCAGTTTTCCACAGCCCCTGACCGATGATCTTGGCTGGGCGCACGAACAGACGGTCGTACAGATGGTCGAAGTACCAGGCATTGAGCAAAAAGCGGTAACTGCCGCTCCATACCTCAGCCATGAAGCGGGGCAGATCGGTGTATCGGACATAGAGCAGATAAGCCAGACCAAAACCGATCAGGAATACGACAAAGGGAAGCGCCTTGACCCAGGTCCCGACGTGATGGGAGTGCGCCAGGGCATCGTGACCAGCAACCAGCACAATCGCCGACCGGAACCAGCCGTCACCAATCATCGGCAAGCCGACCCAGCCAGAGAAGATAGCCCCAAAAGCCAGCACCAGCAACGGCGCCAGCATGATGTGGGGCGACTCATGGGCATGGTCGTAGGCATGATGATCGGCTGGACGACCATGGAAAGTCATGAACAGCAGCCGGAACGAGTAAAAGGTGGTCATGGCCGCAGCGGCAATACCGAGCCAAAAGGCGAACTGACCCACCGCCGTATGAGAGGCGTAGGCCGATTCCAGGATGGCATCCTTGGAGAAAAAGCCCGCCAGCCCGGGAAAGCCGGTCAGGGCCAGCGTCCCCACCATCATCAGCGCATAGGTCACCGGTATTTTGTGGACCAGCCCACCCATACGGCGCATGTCCTGCTCGTGGTGCATGGCATGAATGACCGAACCGGCACCAAGAAAGAGCAGGGCCTTGAAAAAGGCATGGGTCATGAGGTGAAACATGGCGGCGGAATAGGCTGAGACACCGGCAGCAAAAAACATGTAACCGAGCTGGGAACAGGTCGAATAGGCGATGACGCGCTTGATGTCGTTCTGCACCATGCCGATGGTAGCCGCAAAGAAGGCCGTCAGGGCACCCACGATGGTGACCAGATTCAGGGCCGTCTCCGATAGCTCAAACAGGGGTGAAGCCCGGCAAACCAGGAAAACACCTGCTGTTACCATGGTGGCAGCATGGATCAGCGCTGAAACCGGCGTAGGACCCTCCATGGCATCCGGCAACCAGGTATGCAGCCCGAGCTGCGCCGACTTGCCCATGGCACCGATAAAGAGCAGCACGCAGATCAGCGTCATGGTGGACACCGGACCCATGAGAAAATCGGTGCTGGCCGGGTAGTTGCCCGATTGGGCCATGGTGAAAACCTGCTCATAATCGAGCGTGCCAAAGACCATGTAAATGGTGAAGATGCCCAGGGCAAAACCAAAGTCACCGACCCGGTTGACCAGAAAGGCCTTGATGGCCGCCGCACTGGCCGATTCCTTCTTGAACCAGAAGCCGATCAGCAGATAAGAGGCCAGGCCAACCCCTTCCCAGCCAAAAAAGAGCTGCAGAAAGTTGTCGGCCATCACCAGCATCAGCATGGCGACGGTAAACAGGGACAGATAGGAAAAGAAGCGCGGCTGGTCCGGATCCTCGTGCATGTAGCCGACCGAGTAGACATGAACCATAGCCGAAACACCGGTCACCACAATCAGCATGACAGCGGTGAGACGATCAATCAGCAGCCCCAGGGAGACCCGGAACTGATCCGACACGATCCAGGAGTAGATCGGCTCATGGATGGCCGGCATATCGCCGACAGCAATCTCGATGAACGTCCTGATCGACAGCAGCAGAGCGATCATGACACCACCAATGGTGACGACCTGGCTCGCCCTGTTGCCCATCTTGCGCCCCAGCAGACCGGCTATCAGCGCCCCCAGAAGTGGCAGCACAATAATGAGTAAATTCCTGCTCATGGCCCCGATAATCCCTCTACTGTCCCTGATTTAGCCACGTAACGAAGCAATCTCTTCCACGTTGATCGTGGCACGATTGCGGAAAAACAGCACCAGAATGGCCAGACCAATAGCCGCCTCAGCCGCTGCAACGGTGAGCACGAAGAAGGTGAAGATCTGCCCAGCCGGATCGGCCAGATAGCTGGAAAAAGTGACAAAATTGATGTTCACTGCCAGCAGGATCAGTTCAATGCTCATCAGCAGCACAATGACGTTCTTCCGGTTGAGAAAGATGCCAAACAGACCAATGCCAAACAGGACCGCACCCAATACGAGAAAATGATGGATACCAACCGCACTCATCGTCGTTACGCTCCCTCCCCTGGGGCCATCTTTTTCAGCTCGACAGCTTGATCCCTCGTGCGGGCCAGCTGCTGACAGATGTTCTGATGCTTCTGGTCTGACCGCTTACGTGCTGTCAAGGTCACAGCACCAATCAAGGCTACTAGCAATATGACCGAAGCAATTTCAAAAGGATAAAGATAGGTCGTATAAAGAACCCGTCCGATCTCCCTGACATTATCCTGGACCAGGCCGGCAGCGGCCTGTGGCGCATTGAGGTGAATGCCAGACACCAACACCACCAGCTCCAGCATCAGCAACCCCCCGATGGCAATCCCCAAGGGAAGATGTTCGCGCATGCCGCGCCGCAGCGTATCAAAGTCGATATCCAGCATCATGACGACAAACAGAAACAGCATCGCCACCGCGCCCATATAGACCATCACCAGGATCGCTGCCAGAAATTCAGCGCCAAGCAGGACAAACAAGGCCGACGAACTAAAAAAGGCCAACACCAGCAACAGCACCGAGTGGACCGGGTTGCGTACCGTCACCACACCCAGCGCCGCCATGACCAATACCGCCGAAAACAGATAAAACAGCAGGTCTGCCAACACGTTCATTACTCCGCTCCCTACCGGTATTTCGCATCTGCCGCAATGTTGGCATCAATCTCTTTTTTCCAGCGCTCGCCATTGGCCAGCAGCTTGGACTTGTCATAGAGCAGACGGGCTCGGCTCTCTTCGGCAAACTCGAAATTGGGCCCCATGACAATGGCATCGACCGGACAGGCTTCCTGACAGAAACCGCAGTAAATGCACTTGGTATTATCGATATCGTAGATCCTGGTCAGGCGCCGGTCGCTGCTGCTGGCCGGATCGATCTCGATGTAGATGGCCTGGGCCGGACAGATCGCCTCACAGAGCTTGCAGGCAATGCAGCGCTCCTCACCATTGGCATAGCGCCGCAAGGCATGCTCACCCCGGAAACGGGGCGAGAGCGGCGTGCGCTGCTCCGGATACTGGATGGTAATCTTGGGTTTGAAAAGATATTTCAACGTCACGGCAAGACCGGTAAACAGCTCCCGCAATGCCAGACTGTCAATCAAGGTTGTCACACTCATGGACATCAATCCAACCCTCTCTCTTTGCTCATGCCACCCGACCCAACAGATGCAGCAGAATACCGGTCAGAAAAACCCACAGCAACGAAATGGGCAGGAACACCTTCCAACCGAGGCGCATGAGCTGATCGTAACGGTAGCGCGGAAACGTGGCGCGGATCCACAGAAAAACAAACAGCAAAAAGCCAATCTTGAGCAACAGCCAGACGATACCGGGAATAAAGGCCAACATCGGTACAGGCGGCAGCCAGCCACCGAGAAACAGCAGCGCTCCCAGCGTCGATACCAGAATCATGTTGGCATATTCGCCCAGGAAGAACATGCCGAAACTCATGGCGGAATATTCGGTAAAGAAGCCCGCCACCAGCTCAGCTTCGGCTTCGGGCAGATCGAAGGGAGCACGATTGGTCTCGGCCACCGACGAAATAAAGTAGATGCCGAACAGGGGCAGCAGAGGAATGATGTTCCACATATTCTGCTGGGCCAGCACCACATCACGCAGATTGAGGCTGCCGGTCAGCATGATGACCGGAATCAGGGTGAAGCCGACCGCTACCTCGTAGGAAATGGTCTGGGCTGCCGCACGCAGCGACCCTAGCAGGGCGTAGCGGCTGCCAGAAGCCCAGCCAGACATCAGAATGCCATAGGCCCCCATGGAAGAAATGGCCAGCACATAAAGCACACCGATATTAAGATCGGCCAGGATCAGCTCCGGCGAGAAGGGCACCACCGCCCATACCAGCAGGGCCGGAACCAGCGTCAGCATCGGTGCCAGCAAAAAGACAATTCTGTCAGAGTGCTGCGGAATGAGCGTTTCCTTGCAGAACAGCTTGACAGCATCGGCCAGCGGCTGCAACAGGCCGAACGGACCAACACGGTTGGGACCGATACGCACCTGCATGTAACCGATGATTTTTCTCTCGGCCCAAGTCAGGTAAGTGACGCAAAACATGACCGGAGCGATCAACAGCATGACCTTGACCAGCGTCCAGAGCAACGGCCACAAAAAGCCGAACCACGCCTCCCCTAGCGCATGAACCGGTTGCAACAGCTCAGCCATTTTGCAGCTCCAATTTCCCCTCTTGCTTTGAGACATCGACCGCAACAAAACCATCCCACGAACAGAGATCCTGGATCAGCGCCTCCAGATAGCTGTAACGCCCGAACAACGTCCCCACAGGAACGCTATCATCCAGGGCCAGCACCATCCCGATCCGGTTCTGTCCCTGCGTGATCCACACCCGCTCACCGGCTGACAAACCAAGACGACGACCCTCATCAGGATGGATGCGTGCTACCGGACCACAGTCGAGCTGGGCCATGATGGCTGACCGCCGCGTCACCGGATCGTCATGGTAAAAAGCCCGTTCCATCACCAGCAGCAAGCCACTGCCGAGATGACCACACGGATCGTCGTTGAGGGGCAGGCCCACCGTCACCGGACTGTGGTCGCAGGGCGGGGCCAGGTCACGACCCGACAACGGCTGCAACGGGTAGCGATGATCGGTCTGGGCCATGGCCTGGTGCAACTGCTGCAGATCACGATAACCGAGCGGCTGAGGGAAATGGTCACTCAACGCCCGCAGCACACGCCAATCCTCCTTGGCCTCACCGGGGGGTTGCAGGACACGATCGCTGCGCTGTACCCGACCTTCAGCGTTGGTCAAGGTAGCGATCTTTTCCGGAATGAGCAGACCAGGCAGAAGTACATCGGCACTACGGGCGGCCGGACGCTCAAAGGCACCCAGATAGATCACCTTGGCCTTGGCCAGGGCGGCACGCGCCAAGGCTGGCTCGACCGTATCGACGGTCGGATCGGCCCCCAGCAGCAGCAACACCTTGATTTTTCCCTCAGCCGCTGCCTCAAGAATGGCACGGGCATGATAGCCAGAGGCACCGGACAGGCGGCGATAGCCGGGGCCACGATGCGGCACCAGACCAAAATCCTGCGCAGCAGCGCTGTTGCTGGCCGAATCCACGCGGTTGTAACCATGCCATTTTTCCTGACCGCCACCCTGCCCCAAGGCCTGGCACTCGTTGAGAATGGCCACGACACGACGGCGAATGGCCTCGGCCATCGGATGGTTAATGGCATAATCACCCAGCAGCAACACCGGCCGCTTGGCCTTCTTCAGCGCTGAGGCTACCCGACTGGCCGCCGTCTCGCCCGACAGGGCCTGCTGAGTCAGAGCCAGCAGGATTTCATCGAGGAAGATGGCCTCATCGCCCGGATGAACGATCAGAGTCTCCAGAGTGGCGATGGTGCTGTCCAGCCGGCGCGGATAAATGGCAAAAAGGGTCGCTCCGGCAGCGGCCGCCTTGCGCAGACGCAGATGGAGCAAAGGAGCCTCGTAGCGACTATCCTGGCCCACCAGCACGATACAGTCGGCCTGCTCCAGCTGTGACAGAGGCGTATTCATCAGCAGATCAGCGCGCGTCAACGGCACCTCATCGCCAGAAAAATCGCGTTGGCGCAGACGATGATCGATGTGGGGTGTTCCAACCACCTGACGCAGCAGATCCTGGAAGGCAAACAGATCCTCGGCCGACTGCACGCCGACATCGGCCAAACCGGCTACCTCATGGGGTTGTACCTGCTTCAGGATGGTGGCAGCCCGCTCCAGTGCTTCCGGCCAGGAAACAGCCACCAGTGGTGCGCCCCGGCTCGGCCGCGCCATCGGCTTCAGCAGCCGCTCGACCGACAGGCCATCGTAGCTGTAACGTCCCTTGTCGCAGATCCAGGTCTCGTTGATGGCATCGCAAGCACGCGCCTTGACCCGCTTGATGCTGTTGTCGATGTGGTCACGCCGCACATGACAACCAATCGGGCAGTGGAAACAGAGGCCATCGCTGTGCCTGAGCTCCCAGCTGCGGGCCTGAAAGTGAAACGGTTTGTCGTTGAGAGCGCCAACCGGACAGATCTCGGCCATGTTGCCAGCCAGTTCGGAGCTGAGCGTCTTCTCGACGTAGGGCCCCACCTGCATGTGATCACCACGGAAGGTGGCCCCCATCTCTTCAACGCCGGCAATCTCGACCGAAAAGCGGATGCAGCGGGTGCAATGGATGCAGCGGTTCATCTCGGTTTCGATCAGCGGACCCAGATCCTTGTCAACGGCATGCCGTTTGGTCTCGTGGAAACGGGAGCGGTCCGGTCCATATTTCATGGCCAGATCCTGCAGTGAGCACTCACCACCCTGGTCACACACCGGACAGTCCAGTGGGTGATTGATCAGCAAAAACTCCATCACGCCGCGCCGGGCACGTTGAGCCATTTCGCTGTTGGTGCGCACCACCATGCCATCGTTGACCGGCATGGCACAGGCCACCACCGGCTTGGGCATTTTTTCGACCTCGACCAGACACATGCGGCAGTTACCCGCAATGGAGAGCTTGGGATGGTAGCAGAAGTGCGGGATGTAAACCCCCAGCGCCCTGGCTGCCTCCATGATGGTGGTACCGGGCTTGACCTGGATTTCCCTGTTGTCAATGATCAGCGTAGGCATCGTTCATCCCACCATGCAGCGGCCGTGTTGTACATGAAACACAAATTCATCGCGGAAGGCCTTGACGGCTCCCATCACCGGCATGGCGGCGGCATCTCCCAGAGCACAGATGGTCTTGCCACAAATGTTGTTGCCAATGTCCAGTAATAAATCGATATCGGTCATACTGCCCTGCCCACTTTCCAGCCGTGCCATCAGTTGTGCCAGCCAGCCGGTGCCCTCACGGCACGGTGAGCACTGACCACAGGATTCGTGCCGATAAAAACGGGACAGTCTGGTGATGGCCCGCACAATGCAGACCGATTGATCCAGCACGATCACTGCTCCCGATCCCAACATGCTGCCAGCCTTGGCCAGGGCATCGTAATCCATGGTGATGGTGTCGCAGACATCGGCTGTCAGGATCGGTGCCGATGAGCCGCCCGGAATCACCCCCTTGAGGCGCTGCCAGCCACCGCGTACGCCACCGGCATAATCGTTAATCAGCGTCTTGAGCGGAATACCGAGCTCGACCTCGTAGTTGCCCGGCTTGTTGACATGACCCGAGACTGAAAACAGCTTGGTACCGGACGACTTGGCCACGCCCAAGGTAGCATACCAGTCGCCACCGCGCAGGATAATTTCCGGAACGGCCGCCAGCGTCTCAACGTTGTTGATGACAGTGGGGCAGTCGTAGAGACCGATATTGGCCGGAAAGGGAGGCTTGAGGCGTGGCTGACCCTTCTTGCCTTCCAGCGATTCCAGCAATCCGGTCTCCTCACCACAGACATAGGCCCCGGCACCACGATGAACCGCCAGATGAAACCGGATGCCCTGCTGCAGCACGTTGTCGCCCAGCAATCCGGCCTGATAGGCTTCGTCGACAGCGGCCTGCAGCCGTTCGGCCTCACGGTAGAATTCACCGCGAATGTAGATGTAGCCCTGCTCACAGCCAACGGCATAGGCGGCAATCATCATCCCCTCAATGAGCAGATGCGGATCGAAGCGGAGGATATCACGGTCCTTGCAGGTGCCCGGCTCGCCCTCGTCAGCGTTACAGACCAGATATTTCGGCCGTGAATCCTCCTTGGGGATAAAGGACCACTTCAGACCAGCTGGAAAACCGGCCCCACCCCGCCCACGCACGCCGGAACGCTTGACTTCATCGATGACATCCTCACGCGCCATGGTCAGGGCCTTGGCTACCGACTGGTAACCGCCGAACTCGCGGTAGACCGCCAGGGTATGGCTGTTGTGGCGATGGATATTCCTGAAAACGATCTGCACGGGAGCATCGCTCATGGCGAAACCTCCATCATTTGGTCGATGACGGCCACGGCCGTTTCGGGGGTCAGGTTTTCGTAGTAATCGTCGTTGATCTGCATCATCGGCGCATTGACACAGGCTCCGAGACATTCGACCTCGGTCAGGGTGAAGCGCTGATCGGGCGTGGTCTCGGCAAAGCCGATGCCCAGCTTGTGCTGCAGGGCCTGGGCAATGGCATCCGAGTTACACAGCCAGCAGGAGATGTTGGTACAGACCTGAACGTGATAACGACCGACCGGCTTGAGGTTGTACATGGTGTAAAAAGTGGCTACCTCGTACACCCGTATCGGTGCCAGCCCGATCAGTCCGGCGACATAGTCGAGCGCCTGACGCGACAGCCAGCCACCGAACTCACGCTGGGCCAGATGGAGCAGCGGCAACAGCGCCGAACGACGCTGGTCAGCCGGGTAACGACGGAAGATCTGTTCGACCTGCTGCAAGGCTGCCTGCGAAAAACAGGGGCCGGCTGCTGCGGGATCGTCCTCGGAAACAGGGGTTATGGCATTCATGGAAGTGGTCATCGGTCAATTTCACCAAATACGATATCGATACTACCCACAATGGTGGTGACATCCGCCAGCATGTGGCCCCGTGTCATGAAGTCGACCGCCTGCAGATGGTTATAGCCAGCGGCACGGATCTTGACACGATAGGGTTTGTTGCTGCCATCAGCAATCAGATAGACACCCATCTCCCCTTTCGGGGTCTCGACAGCACTGTAGATCTCACCGGCCGGGACGGTAAATCCCTCGGTAAAGAGCTTGAAGTGATGGATCAGCGACTCCATGCCCTGGTACATCTCGTTGCGGTAGGGAGTCGATATCTTGAAGTTCTCGTGGCGCACCGGACCAGTGGGCAGCTGCTGCAGGCACTGACGGATGATGCGGGCTGACTGACGTAGCTCCTCGACCCGCACCAGATAGCGATCGTAGCAGTCACCATTCTTGCCAACCGGAATATCGAAATCGATGGCGTCGTAAACGTCGTAAGGCTCTGCCTTGCGCAGATCGTAGGCAATGCCCGAACCACGCAGCATCGGACCGACGAAACCAAGCCGCAGCGCATCCTGCGGTGAAACCACACCGATATCGACCAGTCGCTGCTTCCAGATGCGGTTGTCGGTCAGCAGCGATTCATACTCGTCAATCTTGGCCGGAAAACTCTCGATGAACTGCAGCATGCGATCGGCCAGACCATCGGGCAGATCTTTGGCCACACCACCTGGGCGGAAATAGGCGGCATGGACCCGCGCCCCCGAGACGGCCTCGTAAAAATCGATGATCTCCTCCCGTTCGCGGAAGGCATAGATGAACATGGTCATGGCCCCGACATCAAGACCGTGGGCACCGATGAAGAGCAGGTGATTGAGAATGCGGGTCAGTTCGGCGAAGATGACCCGTATGTACTGGGCCCGCAGCGGCGCCTCAATGCCCAGCAGCCGCTCGACCGCCAGCACCCAGGGATATTCCTGGGCCATCATCGACATGTAGTCGAGCCGGTCGAAATAGGGCACGCCCTGCAGGTAACTCTTGTGCTCCAGCAGCTTTTCGGTACCGCGATGGAGGAAGCCTATATGGGGATCGGCCCGCTGCACCACCTCTCCATCCAGCTCCAGCAACAGTCGCAACACGCCATGAGCAGCCGGATGCTGTGGACCGAAATTGACGATGTAGTTCTGTAATCCTTCGGATGCGCCCATCCTCGCCTCGTTCTCGTTTGGTTTGCTCATTGCGCTGTTCATGGGCGTTGCCGACCATAAAACTCACGGTTCGGAATCGACAGCCGCGTCGGCTCCTGCACCACCCGCCCCAGATCGCGGTTATAACGCACCTCGACACGTCCCTCGACCGGAAAATCCTTGCGCAGGGGATAGCCATCAAAGTCATAGTCGGTCAGCAAGCGGCGCAGATCGGGATGACCGGAAAAGAGGATGCCGAACATCTCATAAGCCTCACGCTCATACCAGTTGGCACTGCTCCAGATGGCCATGACGGAGGGAACCACCTCCCCATCGGCCAAGGCCACCTTGATACGCAGGCGATGGTTGTGGTGCACCGACAGCAGCTGGTAGACCAGCTCCAGTGGCTGGGAACGATCGGGGTAGTGAACACCGGCGAGGTCGATCAGCAGCTTGAAATCGAGATCGGCCTGGTCATGCAGCTGCTGCATGGTGGCCAGGAGCTGAGCCGCGTCGACGTGGAGGATCAGGGCATCGTTGAAGGGCTGGCGCCTACGTTCGCGGGTGAGATGAGGCAAGACATCAGTCAGCAACTGCTCCAGGCGATCGAGCCGCTCACCCTGCCGTGCCATCCAGTGCTGGGCACCCTTGGTCGCCATGGTGGCTGGCCCGCTCATGGCTGCTCTCCCCATCCGGAAGAGAAGGTGCTGACGCGGTGGATCTTGCGGTGCAACTGTAAAATACCGTACAGCAGCGCCTCGGCGGTAGGCGGACAGCCGGGCACGTAGACATCGACCGGCACCACCCGGTCACAACCACGCACCGTGGCATAACCGTAGTGGTAATAGCCGCCACCGTTGGCACAGGAGCCCATGGAGATGACCCAGCGCGGCTCCGGCATCTGCTCATAGAGCTTGCGCAGCACCGGGGCCATCTTGTTGGTCAGTGTTCCGGCCACGATCATCACGTCGGACTGACGCGGACTACCGCGAAAGACGATGCCAAAACGGTCGAGGTCGTAACGGCTGGCGCCGGCCTGCATCATTTCGACGGCGCAGCAGGCCAGACCAAAGGTCATGGGCCACATCGACGAGGTACGGGCCCAGTTGACCAGCGTGTCAACCGAGGTGAGCATGAAACCGCGGTCGTCAACCTGTCGCGTCACTTCCTCGATCATTCCCATTCCAGTGCCCCTTTTTTCCACGCATAAGCATAACCGACCACCAGAACCAGCAGGAACAACATCATTTCCACCAAGCCCACCAGACCGATTTCCTTGAAAACCACGGCCCATGGAAACAGAAACGCTGCCTCGATGTCGAAGATGATAAACAGGATGGCAATCAGGTAATAGCGTACATCAAAACGCATGCGGACACGGCTCATCGGTGCAAAACCGCATTCGTAGCGGTCTGTCTTGTCCGGGTGGGGCCGCTTCACGCCCACCAGCCAGGATCCTCCCAGCATCAGCGCCGCCATGCCGAGGGCGACGAACAGAAACACCAGAACCGGAAAATAACCTTGCAACATGGTCTCCTCACCTCTCTCTGCTTTCCCGATGCAGACTGCACTCCCCTTATTATGGCAGATGGGCACGGAACGCAACGGTTCAAGTAAAAAAAATGGAGAAATTTTTGTTTCACATCAAGACGATAATTCAGATTATTATAAGATTATTATAAAATTATTATAAAATGATCAATAACCTGTTCGCTTGGCCTGTAACAGCATTCCATGCTAGAATGGGTCATGTTATTGTCAATAAGTACTCACAATCAGCCGGTTGGAAACGATCAAGCGATGACTGTCCTGAACCAGAACCTCGATTACGATAAACCGGTCAAGCTGGCCGAAGGTGTCTACTGGGTTGGCTTCAACGATACCCAGAGCCGGTTGCACTCCAACCCCTACCTCATTCACGATGGCGATGAGGCGGTGCTGATCGATGGGGGTAGCCGTCCTGACTTCAGCACCGTCATGCGCAAGGTGCTACAGACCGGCATTCGGCCGGGCCAGATTTCCCATCTGATCTATCAACATTACGATCCTGACCTGTGTGGCTCGATCCCCAACCTGGAACAGATCATCGGCCGTTCCGATCTGAAGCTGATCTCAAAGCAGGAGAACAACCCGTTCATCCGCCACTATTCGGTCCGGTCCGAGATGGTCTGCATCGACCGCATCGGCCGTCAGCTAACCCTACAATCAGGGCGGGTGCTGCGTTTTTTTTCGACCCCCTATGCCCACTCGGCGGGTAGCTTCATCACCTATGACGAGAGCAGCGGCATCCTGTTCAGCAGCGACCTGTTTGGCGGCATCAGCGAAGTGTCCAACTGGGAGCTGTTCCTGGAGCTGCACCAGAAATGTGGCCCCTGTACCCAGCCGCAGCCCCAAGAGCCCGACGATCTGTGCGATGACATCCAGGCCCCCTGTACGTGGACCGGCTTGCATCTGTTTCACCAGCAGATCATGCCCTGCAACAAGGCGCTGCACCATGCCCTGTCTATCGTTCAAGCCATCCGGCCCACCATGATTGCGCCACAGCATGGCTCGATTTTCTACCGGCGCGAGGATATCGATTACACCATCCAGAGGCTGATGGCGATGAACGACATCGGCATCGATGGTCTGGTGTGAGTCGGGAGGAGCCATGATCAACTTCGCCTTGGCCGGAAAGAGCGACCAGTCCTACAGCCAGCTGGTCTCCAGGCTGCTGGAGCAGGAGGCCCAGCTGGCCGATCATCGTCTCAATGCGCTGCTGCTGCAGGAGCTGGTGCAGCAGTTTGCCATTCTGGGACAGCAGCTGACCGAGGCTCACCAGCAGGTGCTGCAGATGTCGCGTACCGACGCCCTGACCGGCATTGCCAACCGCCGCTATTTCGACGAAACACTGGCCGGCGAATGGAACCGCGCCAAACGCGCCAAACAACATCTTGGGCTGATCCTGATGGACATTGACTGCTTCAAGCTGTTTAACGACCACTACGGCCATGCCGAGGGCGATCACTGCCTGCGCCAGGTGGCCCAGGCCATTCACCAGGTGGCCCAGCGTCCCCCCGATCTGGTAGCGCGCTATGGTGGTGAGGAAATTGTCGCCATCCTGCCCGATACCAGCCTGGACGGATTGCAGATCATCGGCGACAAAATGCTGCAGGCGGTGCGTGCCCTGCAGATGCCGCACAATTTCTCCAAGGTGGAGAGTCGCATGGTATCGATCAGCATGGGAGCCACCACGCTGATTCCCAGCGACGACATCGAGCCGAAAAGCCTGATTGAGGCCGCCGACCGTTTACTGTACCAATCGAAGGAAGGCGGTCGTGATCGTCTTACGGTGGCATAACCGGGCGATGCCCCAGGCTCAACATGAATCGCCCCGCTGGGGCTTGTATGAAGCATGATTCATGAGATCATGCGCCCCGAAGGGGCAATTTTAACCCAAGCCTGGGGCACCGCCCCAGGAAACAGAAGCAAGCTCGGAACCGTAAGCCATGAACCTAGCTGAACAAGTCCATACCCTCATCGAGGCCCTGCCCTACATGCGCCGTTTCGACGGCAAGACCTTCGTCATCAAGTATGGCGGTCATGCCATGGTTGATGAGGCGCTGAAGCAATCCTTTGCCCAGGATGTCATCCTGCTGCGCCAGATTGGCATCCATCCGGTGGTGGTGCACGGTGGTGGCCCCCAGATTGGCCTGACCATGAAACGGATGGGACTGCAACCGCGGTTTATCGACGGACTGCGCGTCACCGATACCGACACCGTCAACGTGGTCGAGATGGTGCTGGCCGGTGCGGTCAACAAGGAGATCGTCAACCTGATCAACCGCAACGGCGGCCATGCCGCTGGCATCTCCGGCAAGGATGGCCAGACCATCCATGCACGCAAGCTGCTCCATACCAAACGGGGGCGCGGCGACGATGATGAAGAACCGGAAATCATCGACCTGGGCTGGGTCGGAGAGGTGGAACGCATCGAACCGCAGCTGCTACGGCTGTTCCACCAGTCAGACATCATCCCGGTGGTAGCTCCGGTCGGAGTGGGCAGCGAGGGCGAGACTTACAACATCAACGCCGATCATGTCGCCGGCCATATCGCCACGGCGCTGCAGGCTGAAAAGCTGATCCTGCTCACCGACGTGATCGGAGTCAAGGGAGCCGACGGTGCGCTGATCGGCGATCTCAGCGCCAGCGAAAGCCAGCGGCTGATTCAGAACGGCACCATCGCCGGTGGCATGATCCCCAAGGTGGAGACCTGCCTTGCTGCACGTGCCGGTGGTGTCGGCAGTGCCCACATCATCGATGGTCGCGTGGCCCATGCCCTGCTGCTGGAGATCTTTACCGATACTGGTATTGGCACCCAGGTGCGCTGATTTTATGACTCACCCCCTCACCCTACCCTCTCCCACAAGGGGAGAGGGTAAGACGGATTGCTTCATGCGGGGGGGTGAGGGCCTAACTCTCCTGCCCAAGCGCGGCAAAGGAAGGATCGGTATCGTTGAGAGCCTGACGCAGTCGTTCCAGATCGTCGGGATGGCCGAGGCAAATCAGCACATCACCAGCCCGCAACATGGTGTCGGCGTTGGGATTAAAGATCATGTCGTGGCTCTCGCGTGACTCGGGTACGATGCCGACCACGATGATATCGAACTGCCTGCGGATGTCGGAGTCCCTGAGGCAGAGATTGGCAAAGATGGAATGGACCGGAATTTCGAGCTCTTCCATGTCCAGCGACAAATGGTCGCGCTTCATGGCCAGATCGATGAACTGAACCGTGGTCGGACGCAGCGCCATATTGACCATCTGCATCCCTCCCAGCTGAAAAGGCGACACGACACGGTTGGCACCGACACGCATCAAGCGCTTCTCCGAGGCATGCGACGAAGCACAGACGATGATGAAACAGTCGGGACGACGCTCACGTACCATCAGGATGATGTAGACGTTGACCGATTCGTCGGCAATGGCCGAGATGACGCCGCGCGCCTTCTGCAAACCGAGCCGGTTCCAGCTGCGTTCCTCGGTGACATCGGCCCGTGTCGCTACCCAGCCATCACGCAAAGCATCGTCGACCCGTTCCTGCCGGTTGTCGATACAGACAAAAGGGACGCCGGCCATCTTCAGCGAACGGCAGACAGCCTGCCCCAGATCATCCAGACCACAGACAATGAAATGATCACGCAGACGTTCGATCTGGCGTTCCATGCGATACTCCTTGAGCTTGACCATCCGTTCGCTCAATGCCGACACGATAACGGAGGTGATTAAAATAGGCACCCACATGCCCACCAGTACACCCAGCACAGCAATAAAACGTCCAGCTGGCGTAATCGGCGTAATATCGCCATAACCGACGGTGGCAATGGTAATGACCGACCAGTACAGGGCGCCCCAGATCGACTCAACCCGTTCGTTGCTACCATGCTCAACGACATAGAAGGCCACGGCTGCAGCACTGAACAGGATCAGGCTCACTCCGACGATGGAGATCAACTCGTAGGAATGGTCACGAAAGATGGAGCTGAAAAAGGAGAGGCGGCGCGAATAACGAAACAGTTTCAGCAGCCAGAGCACACGCAATACCCGCAGTACCCGCAAGGCCCAGAATATCGGCAGGATGGCCAGCAGGTCAATGATGGACATCGGCTTCGTCATCCAGCTGATCTTGGGCCGCATGGCATAAACAAAGGCACGCCAGACAATGATAGCCGGATGAACGTGGTAGGTGCGTCGCTTGAACTGGGTATAGATGGCTATGAAATTATCGTAGAAATCGGAACAGATCCACCAGCGCAGCAGATATTCGACCAGAAAAATCATGTTAAAGAAATGTTCCACCCTAAGGTAGAATTGAAACTGGCTTTCAGTCAGGTTGGGATCGCTTTCCAGCACCAGCTCAACAATGGAGGCCAGCACCAGCACCATCATGATGGTATTGAAGACGTAATGGACACGCTCTTCAGAGCTGTCGGACATGACCCGGCGCAAGACAGCCTTGTAAGGGCGCATCCGAACCACTATTGCCCTGAATTTATTCAACATCTCTTCAGCCAGCCCAATCATGACCAAGGGGAGGAAAGCGGCAATTTAACACCTCACCCGATCCACTGCAAGAAGATGAAAAAACGGCGACACTACGCAACACTATGACAGCTGATCCATTTCGGGGTATGATGGCCGCTTGCCCCCCTCTCCCACAGGTGGCTGGTTACTACCCCCTCACCCCCCAACCCCCTCTCCCACAGGTGGAGAGGGGGAGGCATGAGGTGATCTATTTTACCCTCTCCCCTTGTGGGAGAGGGCAGGGTGAGGGGTGCCGGAGAGGTGTAACAGAAAACTTCAATATGGACAAACCCGATGCTGGCAAGCCATTCTGGACCGGTTACCGACCGACACGACCTGATCAGCTACCTGGAATCGGGCTGCAAGCCGCGCTCCCAGTGGCGTATTGGTACCGAACATGAGCAGTTCGCCTTTCACAAGCAGACGCTGCAACCGGTTGCCTACCCGGGCCACCACGGCATTGGAGCCATTTTGCAGCATATGGTCGACCGTTTTGGCTGGCTGCCGATCCTTGAGGAAGGCACCGTCATTGCCCTGCAACAGCAGCAGGCCGCCATCACCCTGGAACCCGGGGGCCAGTTTGAACTGTCCGGCGCACCGCTGCAAACCATTCACCAGACCGAAGCCGAGATCGACCGCCACATCCACCAGCTCAACACCATCTGCCAGCAGCATCAGATCAGCTTTCTGGCCGTCGGTACCCAGCCGAAGTGGCCTTTTGAGGCTATACCCTGGATGCCCAAGGGACGCTACCAGCAGATGCGCGCCTATCTGCCTGGCAAGGGTTCGCTTGCCCTCGACATGATGACCCGCACCACCACCATCCAGGCCAATCTCGACTTTGGCAGTGAACAGGACATGGTGGCGAAATTCCGGCTGGCCTTGGCCCTGCAACCGATGGTAACAGCCCTGTTCGCCAATTCCCCCTTTTTTGAGGGTCGGCCGACCGGCTTCCTTTCCTATCGGGCTGAGATCTGGCGCCATACCGACCCGGACCGCTGCGGCTGGCTGCCTTTTGTGTTTGAGGATGGCTTCGGTTTTGAACGTTACGCCGATTATGCCCTGGCCACTCCGATGCTGTTCCTGCTGCATCACCACCGCTATCACCCCGCTGGTGGAGCCCCTTTCAGCCAGTTTCTGGCCGGAAAACTGGCCGGATGGCCCGGCCTGCTGCCCACTCTGGAGGAGTGGACCACCCATTTATCGACGTTATTCCCGGATGTGCGCCTGAAACATTACCTCGAAATGCGCGGTGCCGACGGTGGCCATCAGGAGATGATCTGTGCCCTGCCCGCTCTGTGGAAAGGGATTCTCTACGATGACACGGCCATGGCGGCTGCCTGGGATCTGGTCAAGGGCTGGTCGTTGCCACAACGGGCTGAGATCCATGGTCAGGTCGGCCGCCTGGCACTGGCCACCCCGATTCCGGGTCGTCTCGGCAACATGCAGGGACTGGCACAGCACGTTCTGGCCATTGCCACTCAATCGCTCCAGCGTCAACGGCAGTGTGACCCTGGCGGCCAGGACGAATCGATCTATCTGGCCCCGCTGCTGGAAATCGCCACCAGCGGCATCACCCAGGCCGAACGGCTGCTTGAGGCCTGGCACGGACCCTGGCAGGGTGACATCGACCAGATTTTCAGGCTGGCCAGAACCTGTCCGGACCATGAGCAAGCTTGATCACAACAACATCAAATCAGAACTGAGCTATGCCTGGTTACACGCCGTTGCGTCCCGTGCCAGCGTCATCTGCCACATCGGCAACCGACACGATGACAACGCCGGTGTCGATGCCAGACTGACCGGTTGGCCAGCCATGGAGCGCTATGTCGGTAGGCACCTGAGCGAGGTCGACGTCAACGTCCAGCTCAAGGCAACAGCACAAAAGATGGTTAACCACAACGGCCTGCTGTCCTACTCCTTATCCAATCTGAAACATTACAACGATCTACGCAGCGACAATCTGGTTACGCCTCGTATTCTGGTGGTGCTGTTTCTGCCGAAACAACAGCAGCAGTGGCTCGAAGTCGGTAACGATGGGTTATTGTTGCGCCAGTGTGCCTACTGGGTCAGCCTGCTGGGGGCTAAACCATCGACCAACCAATCGCGCCAAACCGTTTACCTGCCTGTGAAGCAGCGTTTCGACCCACCAGGATTGACAACACTGATCACCCAACTGGCCTACCGGGAGCCGCTCCTCTACCAGGAACCGCCATGATCGATCCAGCCGATTTACGTGATTTTATCTGTTCCCAAGGGTGGAACCAGCGTCAGGAATGGCTGGAAGATCGCCTTTATGTTCTGGAAAACCCGGCCTTTCCACGGCGACAGCTGGTGTTTCCGATGGACAAGACAGCGTCCGACTATGACGAATGTATCAGGCGCGTCATCGGCAAGATGGGCGAACTGATGCGGATCGGCCCGGATGAGCTGCTGTCGCGGATGCGCTGGCTGAGAGAGGATGTGCTCCAGTTCCGCATCGTTTCCGACCATGACCCGGTCTCAACCCTGCCGCTCGGTTTTGCCCTCTCGATGGTCAACGGTATCCAGATGATGCTCAAGGCAACGGCCTGCAGCGTGGTGCATCCGCGCCTGCATCATGCCAGAATGGTTGTCTCCCCTGCCCTGCGTCTGATCGAACGAACGCGCTTTAACCAGACCCAGGCCGGTAGCTTCATCATGAGGGTTTCCTGTCCGATCGATGCCCTGGAGCCGCTCGATTCACCTGATCACCCGCTGCTGCCGGAGATGACACAGCCGATACCGTTCGTGCGCCGTGTGACCATGACGCTGCAACAGGGGCTGGCCCAGCTGATCGAGGCCATCGAACTGGATCAGGTAGACGCCTGGATTGGTTCGCTCAGGCAGTCGTCCCGTCCTCTGGTATCGGCCAACCTGTGCCAGGCGCTCGGCTGTTTTCACGACAGCAGCCTCGACCATGCGCTGTCGATCCAGTTCGACTGGTCGCCGTTGCAGGCCGTTGCAGCCACCATCAACAACCGGCCCTTGTGGATCCGCAACGATGACTTTGCGCGCATCGCAGCCATTCAGGACCAACTGAGACAGGAGGATACTCCCCGCGAAGAGAGGCTGATCGGCACTGTCGAGCAACTCAATGGCGTCATGGACCAGGAGGGCTACCGCTCAGGCGAGGTGGTGGTCGCGCTGCTGCTGCCGGGCGGCAACACGGTGCACGCTAAAGTGACGCTCGACCGGAACGATTACGCCAAGGCCTACCAGGCCCACATGCAGCACGGCCTCTACGCCCAGATCTCGGGCCGTCTCCATGCCGGCAACCAACCACAGCAGATCACCGATCTCACTCATTTTGAACTGGTCCATCCAGACCATTTTTCCCCTTGTCAGATGACCCTGCCAGCGTTATAGTGCTCGGCGGTAGGGGCCGTTAGCTCAGTTGGTAGAGCAGCTGACTCTTAATCAGCGGGCCATAGGTTCGATCCCTGTACGGCCTACCACCTTCCCTGAATGTCATAAGCCCTCATCAAAAGGCTGATCCCTGTGTCTTCTACGGTTGTCGTCCCCGCGCAAGCGGGTTCAGGATCAATGCACCACCTGGGCCTCGTCACCGAAGACATCCTGCAACGAACGGGCGTCC
>JADGCH010000031.1 GCA_015229115.1 Magnetococcales bacterium | reverse complement strand
GCCGAAAACATCCTAATCAATCATCCCCGATTGTGACGCCGCGCATGCGCCAGCAGGGATCCCAGCTGCCTGACCAGGAACCTCGCTACCTGCGCCAGCGTCATCAGAGACGGCGTATCTTTTTCACGGCTATGGCGCTGCTGCTGCTGTGGCTAAGCTGGGATTCGATGGTTGAATGGCTGCAACGGCAATCGACGCCGCAATCGGTTGAGCCGGTGGTCATCCCACCGGCCTTCCGTCAGGAAGCTGACCTGCCGAAGACCAACCTGCCCTTCTACGACCCGGAACCCGCCCCTGTCAAAGAGGTGGCTCAGCAGGCAGAAACTATGCCCGTGGCTGTTACACCAACCCCACCGGCTGTTGTGCCAACTGCGCCACAACAGCCGGCACAACCGGCAGTCCAGGAAATCAAGCCAGCCGTGGCAGAGCCTCCCCTGCCTGCTGCTCCTGCCGAACCGGTACCTATCGGAGCTACCCAGGCCGTGCCGTGGCAGAAGTGCCTGATCAAGACATCTGCAGCGGCTAGACCGCAGTTGATGGCGATCGACAAGGGCGATTATGGGCCCAAAAATCTGAAAAAAGAGGCGGGAACAACCGAAACGGCGCTGTTTCTGAAAGCTATGGCGCTGGAACGGGTCACCATCAAGGAGCCTTTCCTGATCCAGACCCATGAAGTGACCCAGACCGAGTTTCAGGAGTTCGTTCAGGCGGTACAACAATGGCCTGATGGACCCGACAAGCAGGAGATTCAACTGCATATTGGTCTGGCCTCGCGCTGGCTGCAGATCGATCCGGCTCAACCGCAACTGCGTTCGGTGTCGTGGGAAGCGGCCCAGGATTACGTTCTCTGGTTGAACCGCACCACCGGTTGCACGTATCATTTACCGTCGCGCGAACAATGGGCTGCCGCGGTGATGGCCACCCATGGCAAAACCGCTGAACGGGCAACATGGCACAGCTTGTTGCGTGGTGTACGCGAATGGTCTATAACACGCTGTCCAGGAGGCTATGCGTTGCTTGGCGAAGAAGAGAGTGTTTCAACAAGCGATATTGGTCGCTCCAGCTGCATGCCTGCCATGATTCCCATGGCCGGTTTCCGTGTGGTGCTGGAACCGCCGATGTCACAACAGGGGAGATGATGGATGGCTCGAGTGTTGATGCTGTGCACCCTGCTGGTTTTCTCCTGGCTGCCTCAACAGGCCCTCGCCAAGACAGCGGCGGGCAGTTGTGCCCACTACGACTTTACCCCGTTCCGCCAGGGCGACAAGTTGCAATGGAATGAGCAGGCACGAGTGCTGCGTCATAATGCCCCCCTATACAGCAAATCCGACAGCAAACCAGGCGATGGCAAGCCGGCGGCAACGGTAGCCTTTAATCAACGTCTCGAATTGCTCGCTGACAAGGGTGAACGGCTACAGGTCAAGATGCAGCGTTCCGGTAGCGAAGCAACCGGCTGGATGAACAAGAGCGACCTGCTTTGCCGCAACATGCCGTTGCAGGATGACACCGGCCTTGAGAAGAAATTTTTTATTCGTACCGCAACGGCAGCGCGTAACAGCAGCCAGACGGAACCGGTGGTGCGCGTTCATCCCGACCCGGACATGAACCAATGCAGCAGCTCTGAGGCACAAGGTCAGCCGGAGTGTCGTCATACGGCATCACGCTTTCACATGTATTTTGTGTTCGATGAGCGGGAGCAGTCGTTGCTGCTGGCGGACCGCTACCGGCTGGATGAAGACGGCCCCCTGCTGGGTTGGGTATCGAAGCAAAATGGCTTTCTGTGGAATAACGCTTTTGCTCTGCGGCCACGCGCTGACCTAACGGCCGATTCGGACCAACAGAAACCGGGCACCATCTGCTCCTACGAAAAAATTGATCAGGCCGTTGCCCGCGACAGTAACAGTTGCAACCCGATCGAGGCCGGCAACAAGTGGTTCCTATCGCCGCTGCGCATTCCGGTGCTGGATATGGTCGACAGCAAGGGACGCCATGTTGATCCGGACAACTGGTCCGGCAACAGTGAGCAGCGACTGTTCTACAAGGTAGCGCTCTCCCGCCCCGGTGTCGTGGGACGGCGGGTCGGTGATGGCCAGATCGCCATCTCATCCGGCTTGGCAGAACGGCTCATGCCCGAGCTGAAAAGTTCTGGACTGAAAGGGTTGGCGGCCAAGAAGAACGTCGATATCTTTTTTGTCATCGATGCAACAGCCAGCATGCAATCGGCCATTGACGCCGTGCGCGGTACCGGGGAACGGCTGGGGGTGATCCAGGAAATCATCCAGAAACTGAAGCAGACCGCCAGTTTTCAGGAGACGCAGTTCCGGTTCGGTTTTCGCGTCTACCGCGATCCCTATGCTGACAAGGCGGTCGCTGACCATCCTGGCGGTGGTGTCGGCGATGGCATTGGTGAGGGATTGCCGCTGCCTGATTCGTGCCAGTTGTCTGCCACCGAACAGCAGCGCAATGTTCAGGCCTTTCAGGATGCTATCGCCCACGTCAAGGCGACCAACGAAGATGGCGACGACTATGAAGAAAATCTTTATGGCGGTCTGGCCCAGGCACTGCAGCAGGATATCGTCGCCTGTCCCGACCATTTGAAGCTGCTTTTCATCATTGGTGACAGCGGCTACGAGGGAGGATTGGCTCTGGATAGCGGTGGTCGCGTCGTCCGTTCATCGGCCAAGTATGCCCACCCCATCGATGAGACTCTTTTGGTCCGGCTGTTGCGGGGGAGTGATACCAAAGGAACCAAAAGCAACAGCATCGTCCCCTTCTTTATCCAGACTCCCTCCTCCGAATCACAGGCCAAACACCCGCGTCTGTACCGTCGTGCCTATGACAAATTCACGACACAGGCTAACACGCTGCTCAGTCAGAGCCTGCCCTCTGGCGTTCGTGCCGAAGAGCATCTGTTCCGCATGGGAGAAGAGCAGCTGGTGAACCGGCTGGTTCAGACCGTTGAACGTTTCGGCGGTAGTTCCCTGATCGATGAGATCATCGTCGACATCAGCGGTGGAGAAAAGCTGAGTACCATTATCGGCCGTCTGCGCCGCGAACACGTCGATATACCGGGGGTTTACTGGCATATCCTCAACAAGGGGGCCTGCGGTGAGCTGGGCAATCAGTGCGAGCAGCAGGTGTTTGATACCACGCTGGCTGGTTACATCGAAGCCAACGATCAGGTGGTGGAAGAGCTGTGGCTGCCCAGCGCTGCGCTGTCGTCATGGATTCGTGTCCTGAAGGGGTTTGAAGGTTATTATGAGCTGCCCGAAGCGCAGCTGCGCCGGGCACTGATCAGTGCCATGATCCTCGGTTTGCAGCAGGAGATCCGTCGCCCTCCAATCGATGTACTGGGTGAGACACCGGCCCAGTATGCCCAAAGACGTGGTAGCCTGCCGGTGCGGCGCCACAGTCCGCTGCTGAGCTATCTGGTTCCGGCCCTGTCGGCCGATCAGCTGTTGCGTGACCCGACGAACAAAAAAACGGTGGTGGCTGGCATGGATGGCAAGCCGTTGATGGACAAGAACAACCATCCAGTGGCAGCGGTGCCGGCCTGTGAGTTGCGGCGGCTGGCGTTATGGGCCATCCAGTCGCGTCAGATGCTGGAAATCGTCGAGCGCGATTTCCGTCGTCCCCAGTACCAGAGCGTCCCTTGGCAGCCTTCACAATGCCCGGATGCCACCGCCAATGGCCAGGCGCTGGTGCGCATCAACGGCCCGATCGAGTCGATCCCGCTGGGACCGGACAAAAACCACCGCTTTGGTCATGTGCTGGGGGGCCAGCGCGGTTACTGGGTGCCGCAGGAATATCTGCCGTGAGTTGGGGTGCATCGGTTGATGGGGCCATTATCGGCTGGGGACGAACCTTTCATCTTGATATCGATCAGATGGAAATCGACATGGGTTCGCTCTCCGGCCGTCTGCCGGTACTGGGGCGTAGTGGCAGCGGCAAAAGCACGCTGCTCTACATGCTCAGCTTTCTGAAATATCCGACCCAGGGATGGGTGCGCTGGCTGTTCCCGGATGGAGAACGGGCGGTGTGGGGACGGCATGGGCTGGAGACAGGAAGCTCCACGGTGACCATCAACCAATTGAGACGGCGTTATTTCGGCTTTTCGTACCAGCGCAGCACTTTGACTCCCTACCTGCGCGTGCGCGAAAACCTGCGCTATCCCCTGATGCTTCAGGATGAGATGAGCGAGCAGGAAATTGATGAGCAGGTCCATCTGGCCATCAGTCAGGTGTTGCTGTGCGGTCAGAATGGTGGCAACAGCCAGGAGGGCGATAGCATGGAGGCCCTGATGGAGCGCTACCCGCATGAACTCTCGGGCGGACAGCTGCAGCGGGTGGCTCTGGCACAGGCGATGATTCACAATCCCTACGTGCTGTTTGCCGATGAACCAACCGGCAACCTGGATGCGGCAACCCGCAAGGAGGTGATGTCGGTAGTGGATCGCTGGCTGGAACAGGGCAACCGCCTGTTTATCTGGGTGACGCATCATGTCTCCGATGCCGTTGATGCACGTGTCAGGCAACGCATCCTGGTATCCCAGGGCAAATGCCATCTGACCGGCCACAAAGGCGGAAAGGGTTCTGCGCTCGATGACACCCTCTAAACCACAACGAGCTGCCAAAAAACAGCACCGCAGGGTGCCCGTCTGGATGATTCTCGGTTGGCGGGCGTGGATCCGGTCGATCATGACCCGCACGCCCAACTACGAAAGCGGTGATCGTGACTTTGCCTGGGTCACGCTGCTGTTGACGTTGGTTTTGACACTGGCACTGCTGGCTGTTGGTAGCCGGACAGGATTTCTCGACCGTTTGACCGATACCTTGCTGGGGGTGATGCCACCCCATGGAGCTCCGGTCTGGATCACGGCCCACTGGCAAAATCATGACGGCATTCGGCAGCCGCTACTGCAACAGCTGACCGCTCTCGAACTGCATAAAGAGTCCTCCACCATGGCAGCGCCAACGGTACTGGAAACACTGGCCAACCATCCAACCTTCAAGTCACTGCTGGAACGGCCTGCTGCATGGCCGGAACAACTGCCGTGGCCCCTGGCATCCCTGGCGCAACGGCCTGTTGAGACTGTGCCCGATACGTTCCGTTTGCAGGTCCATCCTTATCGTGTTGTGGGCAACAACAGCCCGACCATTCGTCTGCCTCACTCTGGCGCTTGGTCACGCACCCTGCCCTTCGGTGGATGGGCTGTCTATGAGGATCATCCGCTCTGGCGCATGGCCCTTAATCGCACCACAACCCCTGCACCGTGGCTAGGCTTACCGCTGCAGCTGGTGGCCAATGAGACCCTGTTTGAGCGTTATTTCGACTACGATCGTTACCGGGATGGCCTCAATCCGCTGTTAAGCCAGCGCAACCTACCCCAGCTGCCAGCAAAATCGGCTGGTGACACCCTGCCCAAGTTATTGACAACGCTCTGGCTGATGGTTGACGTCGCTCATGAGGAACAACTACTACCTTTCAGCGTCCGGTGGGTGCGCCATATCCCGGCCATCGACAAGCCGGCCTTGCTGTTTCCGTTAACCACTTATCATGCACTGCTGGCAGCACACCACTTGCCCGAGTTGCACTACCAGCCGGAACGATCTGCAACAGCCGGCCCATTGCCTAACGCACAACTACAGACTGCTTTGCTGGCCTTCAACGACTGTGTGCAACGAGAACTGTCTGCAGCTGGTCTCTCTGCTCCCGTCAAGATCCGTGACGGAGTCTGCCCCCGTCCAGCTGACCTTGCCTCACCTCCATCGGCAGCGCTGGCTGCGTCCGGGAAGGAAAAAGGTCAAAACGTCGTCGACTTGATCCATCACGACTCAAGGAACAATCTGTGGCTACCCTGCCATCGACTACCACGCAACGAGACGATCAGAACCATGCTTTGCCCCGAATGGCCGGAATCGAGCAACGCACCCCCCATGCTGATCCCATGGGATGCTACCGGTTATGGTTCTCCCTTTACCACGTTGCAGATCTTCATCCCTGAGACAGGCCAACTGAATCGCGTCATTGATCAGATCGGTGCCATGCGCACGGCCGAGAATCTGCCCGCTTTCAGCGTCCTGCCTACCTACCACGACGCACTGAGCCGGTTCAACCTGCTGCACGACCTGCTGGATCGGTCGGTGCCAGCTTATGCCATGGTGTTTCTGCTGTTGCTGGGCACGCTGCTGTTTGCCCAGATCGGCAGTCTGCTGGATCACCGCAGAACCCACTACGGCATGCTGCTCAGCCGTGGTCTGAGCTGGCGCAGCATCCACGCTAAACTGCTGCTGCAAATGCTGTTATCCATGACCATCAGCAGCGCGGTGGCTGTCGGGGTTCTGCTGCCGTTGTTGCGTTGGTTCATTGGCCGCAACATGATCGACGTGCTGGCCAGTTACCAGTCCCTGCTGCCTCCCGGACAATCACTCAATTTCATGCCACTGGAACCGAGGGAGATTGTCGCAACGGTCATGATTGTGCTGCTGGCGCTGCTTTCCGTGACGTTTGTCCTGGCTTGGCGTCTGCCCCTGAGAGGATCAACAGTGCCCTCAGCCCTGTTGCATGGGGGTGCTATCGAACCTCCGGCATGATCCTGCAGAAAAAAACAAAATATCCATTGAGACAGGGCAAAAAACAGGTTATCTTCTGGGAACGTGTCGGCCTCAAAAAACTAGTTCTGTTAATAGATAAGATGAATCATTATGATTTCTTGGATTCGGTTCGCTGTTGCTGCAACAGCGGTTGAATTGACCGCCGAAGTATGATACTGATTGACCACTTTCGACTCTAGGAGATGGGGGAAGCGTTGCACGAGAGCACCATAGCCAAACGTTACGCCAATGCCTTGGCAGAACTGGCCGCAGAACAGGACGTTCTTGCTCCGGTGGGTCAGGGGCTGCAGTCGTTCATGGATCTGTTACAGGCCACCCCCGATCTGCGTGCGCTGCTGACCAACCCTGTCACCCGCGCTGACCAGCAGCATGCTGTTGTAGAAACGTTCATCAGCCAGGCAAAGCCTCATGCCACTGTAGCCAATTTTCTGCGCCTGCTCCTCAATAAACGCCGCATGATCCTGATCGATGGCATTGTGACAGCCTTCCAGCGCAATGTTGCGGAGCGCAGTGGCCGCATCGCCGTAGAGGTTCGCACGGCACAAACGCTCAGTCAGACGCAACAGCAGCAATTGAAAGATATCCTGTCGCAACGGACAGGCAAGGATGTTTCGCTTGACATCAGGGAGGAGACTGGACTTCTGGGTGGTATCGTTGTGCGCATCGGTAGCGTGATGATGGACTATTCCTTGCGCAACCGGTTACTTCGTTTAAAAGCTTACATGATGGGATAGAAGTTGATGCAAATCAGCATTGCCGAAATCAGCGGAATCATAAAGAAACAAATTGCCGAGTTTGGCCAGACGGCTGAAGTATCCGAAGTCGGGCAGGTCATTGCTGTCGGTGACGGTATTGCCCGCGTCTATGGGTTGGATCATGTCATGGCCGGTGAGTTGGTTGCCTTCGACGATGGCACCCAGGGAATGGCCCTGAACCTGGAAGAAGACAACGTCGGTGTGGTCATTTTCGGTTCGGACAGCCAGATCAAGGAAGGCTCTACCGTCAAACGGACGGCCCGCATCGTTGATGTGCCGGTCGGTAAGGCCCTGCTGGGTCGGGTGGTCGATGCTCTCGGGCAGCCGATTGACGGCAAAGGCGCCATTGAGACCGATACCCGTCGTCTCATAGAGGTCAGAGCTCCCGGCATTCTTCCGCGCAAATCGGTCAATGAGCCGCTCTATACCGGCCTGAAGGCGCTTGATGCCCTGGTTCCGATCGGTCGTGGACAGCGTGAGCTGATCATTGGCGACCGCCAGACCGGTAAAACGGCTGTGGCCGTTGACGCCATCATCAACCAGAAGAGAACCCACACCACCGACAAACCGGTTTATTGCGTCTACGTTGCCATCGGACAGAAGCGCTCTACCGTGGCCCAGGTGGTCAAGGTGCTGGAAAAGCATGGTGCCATGGCCTATACCACTGTTGTCGCTGCCACGGCTTCCGATCCGGCTCCGATGCAGTTTCTGGCCCCCTACAGTGGCTGCTCCATGGGTGAGTTCTTCCGCGACAATGGCATGCACGCCCTCATCGTTTACGACGATCTTTCCAAGCAGGCGGTTGCCTATCGTCAGATGTCGCTAATCCTGCGGCGTCCTCCTGGTCGTGAGGCCTATCCGGGCGATATTTTCTATCTCCACTCGCGCCTGCTGGAACGGGCTGCCAAGCTCAATGAGGAGAATGGCAGTGGTTCGCTGACCGCTCTACCGATTATCGAAACCCAGGGAGGGGATGTGTCGGCTTACATTCCCACCAACGTTATCTCCATCACCGATGGCCAGATCTTCCTGGAGTCAGAGTTGTTTTACTCCGGTATGAGGCCCGCCATCTCGGTTGGCTTGTCCGTTTCGCGCGTGGGTGGTTCGGCCCAGGTCAAGGCCACCAAACAGGTTGCCGGCTCGCTGCGCCTCGACTTGGCCCAGTATCGTGAAATGGCGGCATTTGCCCAGTTTGGTTCGGATCTTGATCAGGCGACCCAAAACATGCTGCGTCGCGGCGAGCGGCTGATGGAGCTGCTGAAGCAGCCCCAGTATCAGCCGATGTCGATGGAGGAGCAGGTAGTGGTGCTGTTTGCCGGAACCCGTGGTCACCTCGACCAGGTGGACGTATCCGACATCAATTCACTTGAGCAGGCGTTACTGGATCATGTCAAAAAGCATCATCAGGGTCTGCTGGATACCATCCGCACGGAGCAGAAACTAAGTGAAACCACAGAGGCAGCCTTGGCTAAAATGGTCCAGGAGTTTGTCAACCGTTACCGGCAAGTCGATCACAGTGGCGAGCGAGGCCATCTCAGTGTCAGCACAGAGTCGGCCTTGACTAAGGCCATCTCCGAAGACAAAGAAGACCATCACGGAGGGGGGGGTGCCAGATAACTGGTCAAAGGCCCGACAGGAGAATAGTTTATGCCAAGTCTGAAACAGCTTCGGTTGCGGATCCGCTCGGTCTCCAGTACCAAACAGATTACCAAGGCCATGAAGATGGTTGCTGCGGCCAAATTGCGCCGTTCCCAGGAGCGCGCCATGGCTGCTCGTCCCTACAGCCAGCGTATGGGGCGCATGATGCGTTCCGTGGCGGCCCTCATGAGCGGACAACAGAACGCTCCTGCCCTGCTGTCTGGCCATGGTAGCGATGTCAAGCGGGTAGAACTGGTGGTACTGACAGCCGACCGTGGTCTCTGCGGTAGTTTCAACAGCGGGGTGATCCGCGCCGTGCGCGGGCGGATCGCTGAATTGCAGCGTGAAGGCTTTACAGTCACCCTGACCTTCATCGGCCGCAAGGGACACGATGTCCTGAAGCGGCAGTTTGGATCGCAGGTACGCAAAGTCCATACCAGCATTGCCCACCGACTCGCGTTCCACACCATTGAACGCGAAATCGCCCGGGAACTGATCCAGGCCTTTGAAGATCGGCAATTTGACGTCTGTTATCTGGTCTACAACACCTTCAAGTCAGCCATGAGTCAGGTGTTGACGTGGCAGCAGATCATACCGCTATCGATCGACCAGCAGGATGAGGAAGAACAGAAAAGCGGCAGCTATTTCTTCGAACCAGATGAAGAGGAATTGCTGAGCACCCTGTTGCCGCGCAACGTCGCCGTGCAGCTCTTTCAGGCTTTGGTGGAGTCGGATGCATCGGAGCATGGTGCCCGTATGACCGCCATGGATAATGCCGTGCGTAACGCCAGTGAAATGATCCGCAAGCTGCGTATCAAGTTCAATCGTACCCGTCAGGCTGCCATCACAACGGAGCTGATGGAAATCATTGGCGGTGCCGAGAGTTTGAAGGGCTAGCCGTGTTTTGTGCCCTGTAACGATTATGATTTAATTCAAGCGATTCAGACGGAGTTCTGTCCCATGAGTGAGAATATTGGACGGGTAGTACAGGTCATCGGACCAGTGGTTGATGTCCGCTTTGAAGCAGAGTTGCCAGCCATTCTTAATGCCTTGCATATTCAGCGTGACCAGAGTGAGACCCTTGTGCTGGAGGTGGCGCTGCATCTGGGAGAAAACACGGTACGAACCATTTCCATGCACGCTACCGAGGGTTTGGTGCGCGGGGAGAAAGTGGTCGACACCGGTCACCCGATACGGATCCCGGTTGGCGATGTAACGCTGGGCCGCATCATGAACGTGGTGGGTGAGCCCCAGGATGGCAAGGGCCCGGTGCCCGCAGATACCTTGCTGCCCATCCATCGCCCTGCACCGGCCTACGTTGAACAGTCAACCGAGGCCCAGATTCTGGAAACCGGCATCAAAGTCATCGATCTGCTGGCCCCTTATGCCAAGGGTGGCAAAATCGGCTTGTTTGGAGGTGCTGGCGTCGGTAAAACCGTGTTAATCATGGAGCTGATCAACAACGTTGCTCAGGGACATGGTGGCTTCTCGGTTTTCGCCGGTGTGGGTGAGAGGACCCGCGAGGGTAATGACCTCTATCACGAAATGATCGAATCGAAGGTCATTGATCCTAATGACTGGCGCAAGTCGAAGGCAGCGCTGATCTATGGCCAGATGAACGAACCTCCGGGAGCGCGTGCACGCGTCGCCCTGACCGGGCTGACGGTGGCTGAATATTTCCGCGACATCAAAGGTCAGGATGTGTTGCTGTTCATCGACAACATTTTCCGTTTCACCCAGGCTGGTTCCGAGGTATCGGCCCTGCTGGGACGCATTCCCTCCGCCGTTGGTTATCAGCCCACACTGTCGACCGACATGGGAGCACTGCAGGAGCGCATCACCACCACCAAGAAGGGGTCGATCACCTCGGTGCAGGCCATTTACGTGCCTGCTGACGACCTGACCGATCCGGCTCCTGCCACAGCCTTCTCCCATCTTGATGCCACGACCGTGCTGTCGCGCCAGATTGCCGAAATTGGTATCTATCCGGCCGTGGATCCTCTCGACTCCACTTCACGCATGCTCGACCCGCAGGTGGTCGGACAGGATCACTACGAGATAGCCCGTGAAGTGCAGCGCATCCTGCAGACCTACAAGTCATTGCAGGATATCATTGCCATTCTGGGTATGGACGAGCTGTCGGAAGAAGACAAGCTGGTGGTCAATCGCGCCAGAAAGATTCAGCGCTTCCTGTCGCAGTCGTTCCATGTCGCTGAGGCGTTTACCGGACAAAAAGGGGTTTACGTTCCTCTCCAGGAAACCATCCGCGGCTTTAAGGAGTTGATTGAAGGCAAACACGATGCCTTGCCTGAAGCAGCTTTCTATATGGTGGGGACCATTGATGATGCCATTGCCAAAGCCAAGAGTCTGAGTCGGTAGCGGGGTTTAACGAGAGATGGCTGCGTCCTTTCAACTCGATATTGTCACCCCGGAACGGCTTGCTTTTACAGAAGAAGTGTTGTTTGTGACCATCCCGGGCCAGGAGGGTACCTTCGGTGTCCTGCCAAGACATGCGCCGCTCCTTTCTGCTGTCAAACCCGGAGTTGTGCAGGTTGGTGATGAAGGCGATGCTGTCTTTTTTGTGGTTTCCAAAGGCTACGCTGAGGTATTGCCGAACCGCGTTACGCTGCTGGTGGATGACGTCATCGCCCGCAACGAGATCAAACGCGATGAGATGGAGGCCCTGCGTGGCAAGTGCTCCCAACAGCTGGTTGGCAGACCACCAGAGGATGCAGAGTATCTGTTCCTAAGAAACCGGGTTGAGTTCGCCGAGGCCTGTCTGGCACTCTGTCGTCAGGAGAAACCAGATCGATAACCCGGTCGATAGCGGGACAACCGGATATGCGGTTGTCATTCTGGCGGCAGGACGCGGGACACGCATGTGTTCCGACCGTCCCAAAGTGCTGCACACACTGGCAGGAAAGCCTTTGCTGCTCCACCTGATCGACACCTGTCATACCTTGCAACCCCAACAACCAGAGGCCTTGGCTGTTGTGGTTGGGTATGGGGCAGAACAGGTTGAGCGTCTGTGCAGCCGTGATATCCCCGGGCTGCGCTGGGTGCGCCAGCAGCAGCAGATGGGAACAGCCGATGCTGTGAAGTGTGCCTTGCCCGTCCTGCAGGAAATTTCCTGTCGGGATGTCGTTATTCTGAACGGAGATACCCCTCTGGTCAGTCATGAAGTCCTGACTTCGTTGCTGCAACAGCATCGGCGTTCCGGTCATGCCTTGACCGTTCTGACAACACGGATGGATAACCCGACTGGATATGGCCGCATCGTGCGCAATGAACAGGGGTCCGTTGCCCACATTGTTGAGGAGAGGGATGCCGATTCAGCTACCCGCTTGATCGATGAAATCAACGCTGGCATCTATTGTGTCGATGCTACTTGCCTACATTCCTGGATCGGGCAAATTGCCAACCATAACAGCCAGGGTGAATATTATCTGACCGATATGGTTGGCTTGGCCGTACAGGAAAAGTTCTTTGTTGGTTCGTTCTTCCATACTGACAGTAGCTCGCTCACGGGAATCAACAGTCGGCAGCATTTAGCCCGGATGGAAGCCGTCTTGCGCGATCGTCTGGTTGACTACTGGATGGAACGGGGAGTAACCTTCACCGATCCTGGATCCTGCTGGATTGCCGCTGATGTCACGATTGGTCCGGACAGCGAAATCGCACCACATGTCATTCTCGGACCCGGCACCATCATCGATGACCACTGCCGTATCGGCGCCTTTTGTCATGTCAGCAACAGCCATCTGGGGCCGGGGACCGAGTTGCTGCCCTTTTGTCATCTCGATGGTTGTCAGACTGCCGGTTCCAGTGTTGTCGGCCCCTACGCTAGACTGCGCCCTGGAACCGTACTTGAGTCTCATACCCGGGTCGGCAATTTCTGCGAATTAAAAAAAGCCCATATTGGAACCGGATCAAAAATCAACCATCTTTCCTACATCGGCGACACCCAGATGGGAAGTGGTGTCAATGTGGGAGCTGGGACCATTACCTGCAACTACGACGGTCTCCACAAGCATCAAACGGTGATTGGTGACCGAGTCTTTATCGGTTCCAACAGCCAGCTGGTTGCCCCCGTGACGGTGGGAACCGGTGCAGTCGTCGGTGCTGGTAGCACCATTACCCGCAATGTTCCCGATGATGCCTTGGCCTTATCGCGCACCCCGCAACGACACATCGACAGATGGTCAAGCAGGCAGCGCAAGGCCGACGACAGGACATAATCAGCCATGTGCGGAATCATCGGTGTCATCAGCGAGCGCAACGTCCCGCCCCTGTTACTGGAAGGATTGAAACGGCTGGAGTACCGTGGTTACGACTCATCCGGCGTTGCCACCAGTTACCAAGGCAGGCTGTACCAGGAACGGGCGGTGGGCAAGCTGTCGCAGCTTGAGCAACGATTGATGCATCGTCCTGTCACCGGTTTCGTCGGTATTGCCCACACCCGCTGGGCGACCCATGGGGCCCCAACCGAGCAGAATGCCCATCCCCAATGCTCTGAACAGGTTGCTGTCGTTCATAACGGTATCATCGAAAATCACTGGCAACTGCGTCAGGAACTGGAAGCCCGTGGTGTCCAGTTTCATTCTGAAACAGATACCGAAGTGATCCCTCATCTCATCGAATACCACCTTCATCAGGGGCTGGAACCAGAACAGGCCGTGCGCCAAGCTGTCCAGCAACTAAAGGGCTCTTTTGCTATCGGTGTCCTGTTTCGTCAACGTGATGATCTGTTGATTGCGGCCCGCTGCGGTAGTCCATTGATTGTGGGCCTTGGTGATGGGGAAAATTTTATCGCTTCTGACGCCACGCCTTTGGTCCCTCACACCAGACAGCTGGTTTATCTGCATGATCATGACGTAGCGATACTGACCCGCTCCAGCGTGGTCATCACCGATCCAACCGGAGCCGTTGTAGCGCGCGACAGCAAATATTCCCACCTTAACATTGAGCAGACCGGCAAGTGGCCCTACCGCCACTTCATGCAGAAGGAAATCTTTGAGCAGCCTGCCGTCATTGGCGAAACCCTGAGGGGCCTGATGGATTGGTCCAACCAAACCATCGCCATGGAGATGGAGGCTGCCGTTCTTGACTTCGCTCATGTTCATAACATCATCGTGATTGGATGCGGTACTTCCTGGCATGCTGGTCTGGTGGGTCGCTACTGGATCGAACAGCTGGCCCATATTCCGGTCAGTGTTGATATCGCTTCCGAGTTCCGCTACCGGGAAACCCCTCTGTCATCCGGAACGTTGGTAGTGGTCATTTCTCAAAGCGGCGAGACAGCTGATACTCTGGCTGCTTTGCGTCACGTTAAAGCCTCCGGCTTAAAGGTGCTGGCCATCGTCAATGTGCCCGAATCCTCCATTGCCAGGGAGGCCGATCAGGTTATTCTGACCCGGGCTGGTCCTGAAATTGGTGTTGCCTCGACCAAAGCCTTCACCACGCAGCTGGTCGCCTTGGCTTGCCTATCTCTGGCCCTGGGCAAGGCTAGAGGGTGCATCGCGGCTGAAGATGAGAAAAAATGGATCACCCAGCTGCTTGCCCTGCCAGCTCAGGCCGAGCAAGTTCTGATGTGTGACAAGACCATTCAGGCCATAGCCCACGAATTGAGGCACGCCAATGGTTTTCTTTTTCTCGGTCGGGGTGGCTGCTTCCCCATCGCTCTGGAAGGGGCCCTGAAACTCAAGGAGATCTCCTATATCCATGCAGAGGGCTATGCCGCCGGCGAGATGAAGCATGGCCCCATCGCCCTCATCGATGAAGAATTGCCGGTGGTGGTGGTCGCTCCGCGTGATAAACTGTTCGACAAGATTGTCAGCAACATTGAGGAAATTCGGGCGCGCCGCGGTCGAATAGTGCTATTCACCACGACACTGCCTCCCTCTGATCCTCTGTTCCAGGCAGGCTACCTGGTCCAGATGGTGGAGAGTGGGTTGCTGTCCGCACCGATCCTCTATGTCATTCCACTGCAGTTGCTGGCCTATCATATGGCTGTCATGAAGGGGACCGATGTCGACCAACCCCGTAATCTGGCTAAAAGTGTGACAGTGGAGTAAGTGGATAACTTGTATCATCCTGCTTTATAAAATAGGGAAGGGAATAACCATGAATCGACATTCTCTCAAATGTTTATCTGCCACAGTGGTCGCACTGCTGTTCTCGGTACAGGCCTCCGCCGAAGGTCGCGGACAAGTCAGCTACAAGGATGACATCCAGCCCATCCTGCAGATCCGTTGCCTTGAGTGTCACCAGACCGGTGGCGACGGTCTGGCCTATAGCGGACTGGACCTCAGCAGCTACGAAGGTCTGATGAAAGGAACCAAACACGGTACCGTCATCACCCCCGGGGATGCCCTGTCCAGCAATCTCAATGTGCTGGTTGAGGGACGTGCCGGCATCCGCATGCCTCATAATCGCCGCTCGTTGACCAAATGCGAGCAGGAGATGCTGCGCAACTGGGTCAATCAGGGAGCCAAGAATAATTAGAACGAGAGAACCCGCTCATGAAGGTGCGTAAAGCCGTATTGCCGGTAGCTGGCCTGGGAACCCGCTTTCTGCCAGCTACCAAAAGCATTCCCAAGGAGATGTTGCCCGTTGTTGACCGGCCGATCATCGATTATGCCGTGTCTGAGGCATGGGATGCTGGTATCGAACAGATCATCCTGGTTACCGGCCGCGGCAAGGGTGCCTTGGAGGATTATTTCGATCATGCCGTGGAACTGGAAACGACCCTGAGTGCCAAGGGAAACCTTTCCTCGCTTCAATCCTTGCTGGACCGACTACCGAAGGACGGGACAATCTCCTATGTGCGCCAACAACAGCCGCTCGGCTTGGGACATGCCGTCTGGTGTGCCCGGCACTTGGTTGGCAACGAGCCCTTTGCCGTGCTGCTGCCGGATGATCTCATCGCTCCTCCGATGGCAGGAGCCTACACAGGAATCCCCACCCTGCGACAGATGGTGCAACAGTTTGAGCTACTCAATGCGCCAGTCATCGCCGCCATGGAGGTTGCCCCATCCGATGTCAGCAAATATGGCATTATCGATCCGATAGGTGGTGTCCCAGAAAGCCAGAATGGGCCGGATGATCTGGTCGCCATACGTGGTTTGGTCGAAAAACCAGCACCAGAACAGGCTCCATCCTCACTAGCCATTATTGGACGCTACATTCTGCCACCAGAGCTCTTCACCTTGCTGGAACAGGGAAAGCGGGGAGCTGGCGGCGAAATCCAGTTAACAGATGCCTTGGTGCAACTGCTGGCACAGCAGCCCGTTTACGGTTACCGCTTTCACGGTACACGGTTTGACTGCGGTACCAAAGTCGGATTCCAGATGGCCAATCTGGAACTGGCCTTGCGTCACGAAGCATTACGTGTTCAACTGTTGCCTTTTTTCAGAGCCCAGCTGTCCAAATGGGAGCAGTTGGCATAACCTATCAACCGATTAGGAATTGATTCGATGCATATCACTATGATTGGTACCGGCTATGTCGGTCTGGTTTCCGGGGCCTGTTTCTCCGAGTTTGGTGTGACCGTCACATGCGTTGATACGGACGTCAGCAAGATTGATCGACTGAACAAGGGAGAAATTCCGATCTACGAACCAGGCCTGGATCGTCTGGTGCAGCGCAACAGTCAGGCAGGTCGTTTGCTGTTTACCACCGATACGGCAGCAGCGGTGCAGGACAGTGAGGTGGTCTTCATCGCTGTCGGCACACCGGAACGTCGTGAAGATGGTGCAGCCGATCTGAGCTACGTCTTCGAAGCGGCCCGCACCATTGCCCGCAATATGAACAAATTCACCGTTGTGGTCACCAAGTCGACCGTACCCGTTGGCACTGGGGCCCGGGTTGCCCAGATCATCCGCGAAGAGAACCCTAATGCCGATTTTGCGGTCGCCTCCAATCCGGAATTCCTGAGGGAAGGATCGGCCATTGAGGATTTCATGCGTCCCGATCGTGTCGTGATCGGCGCTGAATCAGAGCGGGCCATCGACATCCTCAAGGAGCTTTATCGTCCACTCTATCTGATTGAGACACCGATCCTGATTACCAATATCCCCACCGCTGAGTTGACCAAATATGCTTCCAATGCCTTCCTGGCAACCAAGATCATGTTTATCAACCAGATGGCCAACCTGTGCGAAAAAGTAGGCGCCGATGTACACGATGTCGCCAAGGGCATGGGTCTGGATCGTCGTATCGGGCCCAAATTTCTCCATCCCGGTCCCGGCTACGGTGGATCCTGTTTCCCGAAAGATACCCTAGCCTTGCTGACGACCTCGGTTGAATACAACGAGCCGATTACCATCGTGCAAACGGTAATTGAGGCCAACAAGCAGCAGAAGTTGCGCATGTGCCAGAAGATTGCCAAGGCCATGGGAGGTAATCTGACCGGAACCACCATTGCCATTCTCGGCCTGACGTTCAAGCCCAACACCGACGATATGCGCGATGCACCTGCCTTGACCATCATCCCTGAACTGGTCAAACAGGGCGCTCGTCTTCAGGGCTATGATCCGGAAGGCATGGACGAGGCCCGCCATAAGTACCTGCCGGATTTCGACTATAAAACATCGGCCTATGAAGCCTGCCAAGGTGCTGATGCTGTCGTGATTCTGACCGAATGGAACCAGCTGCGCAATCTCGATATGGCGCGAATCAAGGCGGCTATGAAACCAAGACCCGATGGGCAGTATGTCTTCTGCGACTTCCGCAATATCTACGAACCAGAACCGATGAGACGGGCCGGGTTCCGTTATGTCTGCGTTGGACGCTGAAATTGAACGCTGAGCAGACTTTACTCAATCCGCTCATGTTCCGGGAATACGACATTCGTGGTATTGCCGGACAAGATCTGACGGTCGATGCCGTTAGGCAGATTGGTCGGGTTTTTGCCATGATCCTGCGGGAGCTTTCCCATGGCAAAAACCCGCTTTCTGTTGCCGTCGGTCGCGATGGTCGTCTGTCCTCACCAGAGTTGGCCACAGCCCTGATGGAAGGCCTGCTGACGGAGGGGGTGCAGGTCATCGACATCGGACTGGCACCTACTCCGGCGCTCTATTTTGCCACCCATCATCTGGAAACAGATGCTGGGATCATGGTCACCGGCAGCCACAATCCGCCCGAGTATAACGGTCTCAAGATGGTACGCCATCACCAGGCTGTTTACGGTCGCGACATCCAGGCGATCCAACAGCGGCTTTTGTCGCCACTGCCCCCTCCTGCCGCACCAACTGCTGGATCGCTGCATCAGGTCGATATCCTGCCCGCTTATGTGAAACGGTTAACGCACGGCTTTCGTCCTGGTCGGTCACTGCGGGTGGTCGTCGACTGTGGCAATGGCGCCACGGGGGTTGTAGCGCCGACCATGATGCGGCAGCTCGCCAACATCGACAGCGAGATTCTGTTTGCCGAGGTGGATGGCGCTTTTCCCAACCACCACCCCGACCCGACCGTTCCCGACAATCTGGTTGCCCTGAAACAGCGCATGGCCGCAACCGGTGCCGATCTCGGTATTGCCTTTGATGGCGATGGTGATCGTCTTGGTGCTCTTGACCAGCAGGGAACCATCATTTGGGGTGACCGGCTGATGATCCTGTTCGCGACCGATCTGTTGCGTGAGCGTCCTGGCGCCACCGTGATTGGTGATGTCAAATGTTCACAATTGCTGTTTGATGCTGTTGCCGCAGCAGGGGGACAGCCATTGATGTGGAAAACGGGTCACTCGCTGATCAAGGCTAAAATGCGTGAAACAGGAGCTCTGCTGGCCGGCGAGATGAGCGGTCATTTGTTCTTTTCCGATCGTTATCTTGGCTATGACGATGGGCTCTACGCCGCTGTACGCCTGATCGAACTAGCTGCTGCAACCGACAAGCCTGTGACCGAGCCGCTACAGCAGCTGCCTGAGGTTCATGCAACACCGGAACTGCGACTGCACTGTCCCGACTCTATCAAATTTCAGGTCATGGAACGGATTGCCGCAGCTCAGCGTCTGGCAGCGAATAAGAAAATTTCCGATATCGATGGTATTCGTGTTCAAAACAGCGACGGATGGTGGCTGTTGCGTGTTTCCAACACTCAGCCTGCCCTTGTTGCCAGAGTGGAAGCCTACAGTACCGATGGGTTGAGCCGCCTCACTGCAGAACTGGCTGCCATTCTTGAACAGGAAGGAATCCCCTTTACTCCCCATGCCGGTCATTGAACCGATGCTTGGAGTCGATCTGGCCGGCCTGCATCTCAGCTGTCCAACGGTGCTGCTGTCCGGCTGCGTCGGTTTTGGCGAAGAGCTGCTGGCCCTGGAGGGATTCAATTTTGAATCAGTCGGCGCCATCTGCCTCAAAGGGACCACATTGCACGCTCGTCATGGCAACAAGCCTCCCCGCTTGGCTGAAACACCCTGTGGACTTTTGAACGCCATCGGGTTGCAGAATCCAGGGGCAGGCCATGTGGTCGAAAGGATATTGCCCCGTCTGGTGGAACAGTTGCGGTCAACATCGGTTCAGCTGATCGCCAATATTGCCGGGGCAACCGTTGAAGAATATCGCGAAGTAGCCACGCTGTTTGATGACAGTGCGGTGGCCGCCATTGAGGTCAACATCTCCTGCCCAAACGTCGAGAAAGGCGGAGCAGCCTTTGGTGCTGATGCTTCGGTAGCAGCCGAGGTAACGAGGGTGGTCCGCCAGGTTACTACCAAACCGGTCATCGTCAAGCTTTCACCCAATGTAACCGACATTCGGACCATCGCTCGCGCTGTCATTGAGGCAGGAGCCGACGCCTTATCGGTGATCAACACCCTCATGGGTATGGCCATTGATCTACCGAGTCGCCGTCCTTTGCTTGGCAACACCCAAGGAGGCCTATCCGGTCCAGCCATCAAGCCTATAGCACTGCTCAAGGTGTGGCAAGTCTACCAGGAAGCCCGTTTGCACCATGTTCCCATCATTGGACAGGGAGGCATCCGCACAGCAGAGGACGCCCTGGAATTCATCGTGGCAGGATCGACCGCTGTTGGTATTGGAACGGCCCTGTTCCACAACCCTTGGCTTCCCGAAGAAATCAATGCCGGCATGTTGGCATTCCTGCAGCAGCAACAGCTGGCCCATTTAACAGAACTCACTGGAAGTTTACGCACCCATGACTAGTACCATTCAGGATCAGATTTTTATCCGTGACCTTCATTTGCGCTGCATCATCGGTATTCAGGAGTGGGAGCGCCACACCAAACAGGATGTATTGATTACCGTGGCCATCACGGCTGACCTGACAACAGCAGGCCGCAGCGATAACATCGACGATACCATCAACTACAAGAAACTGACCAAGCAGATTATCGCCCTGACAGAAGGTTCATCGTTTCAGCTGGTGGAAGCGCTGGCCGAAGCCATCGCTTCCCTGGGTCTGTCCGACCCCAGAGTGACAAAAGTGGCCGTAGACGTGGAAAAACCGGGCGCTGTGCGCTTTTCCCGCTCGGTTGGCGTTCACATCGAACGCCTACGTCCTTCAGAATAACTGGCCATGGATCACAACCCGCCATGGATCACCTGGACTATCATCCGATTCTGATCGCTTTTGGTGCCAATGTTGATCCATTAGCCAACATCCGGCGCGGCTTGTCCCTGCTGCATGACCAATTCCCCTTGGCCGACATAGCAACCGTCTATCGATCCGCCCCAGTTGGCCTGCTGGATCAGCCCGATTTTCTTAACGGCGCTGTCCGTCTCCAGCCAACGAAAAGCGGGATCACACCCCAGCTGCTACGGACATCACTGCGTCAGATTGAATGGCAATGTGGACGACGACGTACGCCCGATATCCCACGCGACGGACCACGGCAACTTGACCTGGATATCGCCATCATGGGAAAGCAGGTCGTTCATCAGGCCCAGTGGCGCATTCCCGACCCGGAGATCGATCAACGCGCCTTCCTGGCACTGCCGCTGGCAGAGATCGCACCAGACTGGCGCCATCCCTTGCTGGGCATCACCATGCGGGAGATCGCCACCCGCTTTGATCGATCTTCCTGTTCTATCACCATGGATGCGGAAGCAACGACGACTTTGCGTTCGATCTTGTCGAGCGCTCCTTACTGACCGTCAACTCATTCTGACGCAGCTGGTTGACCCAGCGCAACAGATCCATCTTGGTCAACATGACAATCGTCAGCGATGGTTCATTGTGTTGCGTATAGTGAAATGCATTCTCTTTGACTGGATAAAGGCCCATGGTTATTTCTCCTGTTCATCAATACCACAACATGGTTTGGGTACTTATTGAGCAAGAAAAATGCCATACAGTTAATTACAGCAACGCAGAGAGGCTGCTGCAAAATCGAGCCGACCATCGTAAATGGCTCGTCCAGTAATGATACCAGCAATGCGTCCACCATTAGCATAGGGACCGGCCTGGGCAACCACCCGCTCGACATCCTCCAGCGATGAGATGCCACCGGAAAGAATGACTGGAACGGAAACAGCTTCAGCCAAGGCACGGGTAGCCTCGATATTGGGACCGGTCATGGCCCCGTCACGACGAATGTCGGTAAAAATAATCTCGGCTACACCAGCGTCAGCACAGCGTCGAGCCAAGTCATGCGCATCAATGCCTGTAATTTCAGACCAGCCCTGTACAGCCACCAAGCCATCACGGGCATCAATACCAACCAGAATCTGCCCCGGAAACAGGCGGCAGGCGGTGCGAACCAGCTCCATATCGTGGCAGGCCGCTGAGCCAAGAATGACAAAATGGATCCCCATGGCCAAATAGCGTTCGATAACGGGCAAGGAACGAATACCCCCACCGATCTCAACCGGTATGGTGACCCGGGCCAATATGGCGTCAATAGCCTGCAAATTAACTGGCTGACCAGCAAACGCACCATTGAGATCAACGAGATGCAGCCTTTTGGCGCCCAAGGACTGCCATCGCTCAGCCATGGCAGCCGGATCCTTTGAGTAGACTGTTTCCCGCTGCATATCGCCCTGAACCAGTCTGACGCACTGCCCATCCTTAAGATCGATTGCCGGTATCAGGATCATGGCCGACCTTCTTCTCCGTTCCAGTTGATAAAATTATGCAGCAGTTGCAAGCCATGCTTCTGGCTTTTCTCCGGATGAAACTGGGTTGCAAACAGATTGCCCTTAGCCACCGCCGCCGTAAACGGGATACCATAGTTGCTGACGGCAGCCGTATCTCCGCCATGTTCTGGTTGACCATAGTAGGAATGGACAAAATAGAAATGACTCCAATCAGGAATAGCCGACCACAGAGGATGGCTCCTGGTCTGCTGTACCTGATTCCATCCCATGTGTGGCACCTTGAGCCTGCGATCCGGAAACTGCGGATCGATCTGGTTGGCAGCAAAAGGCTGGACCACACCCGGAATCAAACCAAAGCCGTCATGACAGCCAAACTCATGGCTTACGCTGAACAACAATTGCATGCCGACGCAAATACCCAGAAAAGGTTTACCTTGCTGTACGTGGCACAGCAACGGATCAACCAACCCGCTGTGCTGCAAATTATGCCGGCAGTCGGCAAAAGCTCCCACGCCAGGCAGCACCAGATGATCGGCTCGCTCGATATCAGCCTGACACGAACTGACACAAACCTGACCCCCTACCCGTTCCAGTGCTTTAGCCACTGAGCGTAAATTGCCCGAACCATAGTCGATCACAACGATCATTGTGTCAGAGTTCCTTTGGTGCTTGGAATCCGCCCTATCTGCTTCTCATCAACAGCACAGGCCTGGCGCAAGGCCCGCGCCAAGGCTTTGAAACAAGCCTCGACAATATGGTGGCTGTTGCTGCCATGAACCAGGGTAGCATGCAACGTGATGGCGCTGTTGTTGGTAAAAGCGATGAACCACTCACGAAACAGTTCAGTATCACAGTCGCCCAGTCGTGGCGCGGGAATAGTAACCTGCCACACCAGACCGGGCCGATTGGACAGATCAACCACCACCCTCACCAGCGCTTCATCCAGCGGCACGTAAGCATGGCCAAAGCGCTGAACACCGGAACGATCCCCCAGAGCCTGCCTCAACGCCTGTCCCAGAGCAATGGCCACATCTTCCACCGTATGATGACCATCGACGTGGAGATCCCCTTCAGCCTCGACATCAAGGTCAAACAGGCCATGACGGGCCAGCTGGTGCAGCATGTGATCCAAAAAACCGATACCGGTATGGATGTGTGCCTCCCCCGTGCCGTCAATGGCAAGCCGCACCACCACCCGGGTTTCATGAGTGGTTCGTTCGATAACAGACTGACGCACGATCACCTCTTCCCCAGCCGCAAATCAACACTCAGGCGATGGGCGGTCAACCCCTCACTTTGCGCCAGCACAGCCGCCGGTGGACCTATTTGTTGAATAGCCTGGTCACTGCAGCCGATCAGGCTGGAACGCTTGATAAAGTCATGAACACCCAGCGGACTGGAAAAACGGGCTGTTCCTGCCGTTGGCAACACGTGATTGGGACCAGCGATATAATCTCCAATCGGTTCCGGCGTATGCCTCCCCAGAAAAATAGCCCCAGCGTGATCAATGTAGGGCAATAAAGCGTGCGGATCCGCCACGGCCAATTCCAGATGTTCGGGAGCCACACGGGAAGCAATGCTGCAGGCCTCGCGCAAATCGCGCACGAGGATGATGGCGCCGCGCTGCGACAAGGCAATCCGGCAGATAGCCTGTCGCTCCAGATGAGCCAGGTGCCGCTGCAGCGATTGCTCCACCGCTGTGGCAAAGGAGGCCTCTTCTGTCAGCAGAATGGATTGCGCTGCTTCGTCATGTTCGGCCTGCGACAGCAAATCGGCGGCAATCCAGTCTGGGTCATTGTCCTGATCAGCGATAATCAGAATTTCCGACGGTCCGGCAATCATGTCGATACCCACCTGACCAAACAATTGCCTTTTGGCAGTGGCCACGTAGATGTTGCCCGGGCCAACAATCTTATCGACTGCGGTAACGGTCTCGGTGCCATAGGCCATGGCAGCTACCGCCTGGGCACCCCCAATACGGAAAATCCGGTCAACTCCCGCCATCTCGGCTGCAACCAGAATAAGCGGATTGACTTTGCCATCTGGTGTCGGCACCACCATGACCAGTTCGGCCACGCCGGCGACCCGGGCTGGGATGGCATTCATCAACACCGAAGAGGGATAAGCGGCCAGCCCACCAGGAACATACAGACCGACCCTTTGCAAGGGTGACAACCGCTGCCCCAACCACGTTCCGGACTCGTCCTGCCATCCCTGGATCCCCATGACCGGTTTTTGCCATTCATGGTAAGCACGTATCCGGTCTGCAGCCTGACATAGGGCCTGGTACTGTTCAGCAGTTATTGCCTGCCGGGCAGCAGCAATCTCTGCCTGGGAAAAAGACATATTTGCCGAAGTCAGCTCAATGCGATCAAAACGTCTGGTGTAATCAATGACGGCAGCATCACCCCGTTGACGTACCGATGCCACAATATCGGCCACATTTTTCTCGATCAGGGATAAATCACCCACATCCCAGCGCAACAGTTGCTCCAGTTGCTGTGAAAATCTTTCATCCCGACTGTTGAGGCGCTGAATCAGTGAAGTCATCTCGAGAAATCCGGCATAAATTTTGAATAACGTAGATATTTGGTCGTCGAGCGTCGTGCCAAGACCGCCATCATAGAGGTGTTATGCTGTTTTTTCAAGGAGCATCCTGACCCGATGAATTCTGATTCAAATTACGCCCTGCCCGTTTCGACCGATGATTCGTTGCGTCGGTTGGCATCGAGCTGGCTGATACTGGCTTTATGTGCCTTGGTTGGTTCCGGACTGGTCGTCATTCTGGTCGTTTTAGCACGCACGCCTGTCATCCACGACCTGATTCCATGGACCGGATCTTTCCGCACCGCGCTGGTGATTCATGTCGATCTCTCCGTGCTGGTCTGGTTTCTGTCCATCACAGCCCTGATGGCTAGTCTGACAGTCTCTTCCAACCTGGTCAAACTGGGTCAGTTTTCTTTTACCAGTGCGGCCACTGGCGTGCTGATTTTGACGCTGTCGCCTTTTCTCGGCGTCGATGCGCCCTTCATGAACAACTACGTGCCCGTTCTTGACAACTCCTCCTTCAGGACTGGTCTGTTCATGTTCATGTTCGGGGTGACGGGCATGACCCTCTACGGTCTGGTGGGCGCTGATAAACCGGCTTACATGCCTGCGACGGAACGTTCCTTGCGGTTTGGCGTCAGAAGCGCCTTGGCGATTATACTGGTGACCCTTGCCGTCTGGGTTTATACCTTTTTTGCCATTCCGGACCCGTTATCACAGGATAGTCGCAACAGGGAGTACTACTACGAGGTGCTCTACTGGGGCAGTGGCCATGTGTTGCAGTTTGTCCATACCCAGATGGTCATGGTAGTGTGGCTGTGGTTAGCCAGTTATGGCAATCGGAAGATAGCGTTGTCTGCCCGCTTGGTCCACCTGTTGTTGATCCTCGGTGCCGTACCCGTTGCTGCCGTGCTATCTATCCACACCAACTACAGCGTCGATTCCCCCGATCTGCGCCTTGCCTATACCTGGTTGATGCAGTGGGGGGGAGGTCTCGCCGCCGTGCCCATGGGTATCGCTCTTGGCTACAGCCTGTGGAGACAGAGGCAACCATCGACCCGATCCGAGCCGTCTCTACAGCACACAGCCCTGTTGTTATCCCTGTTGATGTTTGCTGTTGGCGGCGCTATTGGTTTCATGATCCATGAAATTAATGTCACCATTCCGTCGCATTACCACGGTTCCATCGTATCCATCACACTGGCTTACATGGGTATTGTCTACCATGTGCTACCTTTGTTGGGATATGGTTCTGTCCATGCACGCTGGGCCGTTTGGCAGCTCTATCTCTATGCCGTTGGCTCCCTGCTGCATGTTGGTGGACTGGCATGGTCGGGTATGCTGGGCATACAGCGCAAAACGGCCGGCGCTGAGCAGGGACTGCAGACCCTCGACAAACAGCTGGCCATGGGCCTGACTGGCTTGGGTGGCATGGTGGCTGTTGTTGGTGGAATATTATTTCTGGTACTGACCCTGAAGGCATTGAGACAAGAAAGGTCCGTTGCATGAGTCTGATTATTGATGGCAAAGCCATTGCCCAGCAAATTCGTCAGGAAGTAGCCGTTGAATGCGCCAAACTGAAGGCGGCGCAGGGGGTGGTTCCAGGACTGGCTGTTGTGCTGGTTGGCCACGATCCTGCCTCCCAGGTTTATGTGCGCAACAAGAAGAAAGCCTGCGAAGAAGCCGGTATGGTGTCCTTTTCCCATGAGCTTCCCGCCGATATCAGCATGGTAACCCTGTTGGAACAGATCGACCAGCTCAATCACGACCCGCGTGTTCATGGCATTCTTGTTCAGCTCCCCTTGCCTAATCATCTGGACAGTCAACGGATTCTGCAGGCTATTGCTCCTCACAAGGATGCTGATGGATTTCATCCCTACAACATTGGCCTGCTGCAGATTGGCACCCCGTCATTCCGTCCCTGCACGCCATGGGGAATTATGGAGCTGTTGCGTTACAGCAACATTGATGTTGCCGGCCGTCACACCGTGGTGCTAGGGCGGTCCAACATTGTCGGTAAGCCTATGGCCAGCATGCTACTGGCTGCCCATGCCACGGTGACGATTTGTCATTCCCGTACCGTCGATTTGGCCAGTCATGTCGCCAGGGCTGATATTGTGATCGCTGCTGTCGGTCAACCAGCCATGGTTGCAGGAGAGTGGATCAAACCGGGAGCAACGGTCATTGATGTTGGTATTCACCGCACTACTAGTGGTTCCCTCTGTGGTGATGTTGATTTTTCGACCGCATCTCAGCGGGCTGGGGCGATTACGCCGGTCCCCGGTGGTGTCGGTCCGATGACGATCGCTATGCTGTTAAAAAATACTCTTTTTGGCGCCTGTCATTGTATTCAGTAAAATTCATGAGGAGAATTTAGATGAAAAAGTTTCAGTTACACCAGACACTGCAAAAAATTGAGCGTCTCGGCAAGGGTGAAAGGGAATACAAAAAGGTGTTGTCGATGCTGCCTGATCACGACCTGGCCCAGCTGGAAAAGCTCGATGATCCGGACAATTTGACCGAGAATGAATTTGAGCGTCTGGATGATATTGTCACGTCCATCTACCACATGCTGGTTCAGCCTGGCAGTAGCACAATGCGGCACAGTTGCTAGCCTCACGTCATAAATGGAGCACCTCCTTGGCCAGGTGAATGGTCAGTGGGCGCTGATCGCGTAAAGCGACACGATCGAGTTGATCCAGTGCCCGTGTGTATTCATGGACGTGGCGAGGCAGTCTCAACCACAGAAACTGTGGTAGTCCGGTCTCAACGCGGATTTGGCGGTCTTCGATCATTTTATGCAGAATGGTCAGCAGCTCCTGTTCTGCGGGTGGTTCCAGGTTCATTTCTGCTCCCCAAAGCAGTCGTGAACCAAGATCGGATCGCAGCACAGACGTCAGGTGCTGCAGGGGCATCTGGCTAGCACACAACAGGTGTCCCCCAGTGGTGCGCAGCTGGTTGAACAGGTAGAGTATGCCCTCCTGCCATACGGGAGTATGCTGCAGTTGTTCCAGGTTATCCACGGCAACCAGACGACAGGAAGCCCTTTCAGCTAGAAGATGACTCAGCCATCCTTCCTCCTCATCGGGCTGATGCTGCTGTTCAATCAGGTTTCTTGTTTCGGACCCTGAGACGAGATCAAGGTAGTTGGCCGTTTCAAGTCCTGAATTCAGTTGGTGGGCCCGTACCACGGCCTGGAGCAGGTGGGTCTTGCCCGTTCCATGGTCACCTACCAGAGTCAGACTGGTATAATTGGCATGGTGAATAGCCTGGATCGCGTCGATAACTTTACGGTTATCGCGGCCGACGGCAAAGTTGGCCAAGGTGCACGTTGCTTGCCAGTCAAAATCGAGTAGCAGTTGTTCATCGGGTGACATCAGAGTGTTTCTCTCGGCTGACGACTCGCTGCGTCCAGATATTGACATATTGCCATCCGGAAATTAGGGTCGTCATAGCCGTTAAAATCGTCAAAGGTGCGACGAGGGCGGCCAACAGCCTCTCTTCAAGAGATAGGATAACAACTCCCAATAATACAATCTGTAACGTCGTATTGATCTTGCTGACCCACAAGGGTTCCATCCGTAACAAACCGGTCATCATCTGGTAGAGCAGTGCCCCACCGATAATCAGAATGTCACGAGTAGTCACCATCAGAGTGATCCACAGTGGCATGTCACCCAACACGGTCAGGGTAATAAAACCACAAACCAGCAACAGTTTATCGGCCAAAGGATCAAGATAAGATCCCAGTTCGGTGTGCATGTTGAAACGTTTGGCGATAAATCCATCCAGGGCGTCCGTCAAACTGGCCAGCACAAACAACCAAAAGGCCCAGGTTATCTGGTGGCTGAGCAGTAGCCCGATAAAAACCGGTACAGCACAGATTCGTAAAAAAGAAAGTCCATTGGGAATGTTCATGGGATACGGGTAACGATACCTTCTGCTGTCCGCTCTGCCTTGGTTCCCATATCGGTCAAGGCCGTCAGAAGCACCTCTTGCTGTCCCTGATAACGTAATTTCAGCACGGTTTCATGAGCAGATAGTTGTTGAAACTGAAGATCGCTAACACCTGGCAACGTCTGTAACCGCTTGATCACGGCAGCACAGGCCGGTAGGTTGAAGGCATGAGACAAACGCAACGACAACGTCTCCCCCCCCGATACAACTCCAGCCACATGATCGCTCACCCACCGGTTGTTGATTTTATCCAGTAATGAACGGGGCATGGTCGTCATCAGGGCCTGTTCCGCTGCAGCACGATTGGATGATGGCGTTTTGATTTCCTCCCGCCACTGGATCCCTCCTGGTGCTGATTCGGTAATCTGCAACACGGCTGACTGGGGGGTCCCTTCACTCTGCACCAGCCAGATCCTCTCAGCTTGGTAACGTTCGGTCAACCAACGATAAAGGGTCTCATCACCACTCTGCAACCGGTCGTGGGTCAGATTGAGCAGATCATCCATATCGCCCATGGGCCACTGTACCATCATACCCATGTCACGCATGGCACTCGATAACGCTTTAGATAAGGGCTCATTGGGGACCGCCAGGGTTACCAGGACCACCGGATAAGGCGTTTGATTATAGGTGAGCGCCATATTTTTCAATAACTGCTCC
>JADGCH010000030.1 GCA_015229115.1 Magnetococcales bacterium | reverse complement strand
AGGACTATTATGGTGACGCTGATTCAAAACTCTCAGCTGATGGCCGTTTCGTGGCACTTACATACAACGACCCACTTACATACAACCCACTATATACCATTGTCGTGGCACTCGAATGGAATCCCGCCCTGGCTGCCAGTGATGATAACGGGGTGTCCGATCGCGACAGCATCACCAGCCACACCAGTGGCTTAACCCTTTATGGCCGCGTTAGCGATGCCAGTGGTGTTATCACTCTCTTCGATGATCGAAACAACAACAACGTCGTCGATGACCCAGAACAACTAGCCACTACGGCTATCGTCAATCATGACTGGAGCGTAGAACTGGCGTTACCAGAAGGCCAGCACAACCTCAAGTCGACCACGCTCGCTGGTCCGGCGTCACAGCCGCTGAAGCTGCTCATCGATACCACGGCACCGGTGGTTGATTTTGCCACACCGCTCGACCAGACCCATATGCCATTGCTGCCGACCATTAGAGGATCCATGGTGGATCAAAATGCCCGTAGCCTCGATTTGCAGGTATGGGATCAGACCAGTGATAGCTATCTGGTGCGCCAGAATAACCAGTGGATTCGCGTTGACAGCGCCGATCAGGCTTGGACTGCGGTGGAGCCTGTTCTGGTCGATGAGGCCAACAAGCGCTACGACTGGAGCGTGGCGACCGACGATCACTGGTCCTACAGTCATGTCTATCAGCTCACCGCCCGCGTCGTCGATCCGGCTGGCAACGCGACCAGCCAGCAGGTGACCTTTGGCTATGGCGAACAGCTGGCGACTCGCATCACCCTGAAACAAGCGCTCTATGCCATCAATCCCAACCAGACCATAGCCGTCAGTGGCCAGTTGCTGCGTCAGGATGGCAAGCCTTGGGGTGAGCGCGATCTGTCGGGCGAGACAGTGCGGTTGCGCATGACCGATCCTGACAACCTCACCACCGAGGTGACCACCACCACCCAAGCCGATGGCTCGTTCAGCTTTGCCGGTTTGAACGGCTTTGGTCAAAAGGGCAACTATAAGCTGGAAGCCACATCTGACGATAGCCTGATCCTGGAATCGGCCTCCAGCTCGGCTGATGTGCGCGTTGGACCACCGGTGGGCTACGTCATACTGGTGCAGGGTGTGTTGCAGACCGGTTCGGGCACACCAGAAGGATTGCTGGCCCATAAACGCAGCACCAACCGCATCTATCAGACCTTGTTGCGCCGTGGCTTTACCGCTGACAACATCAAATATCTTAACTTCGATACCGCCGCCCTGGGACCCAACCCCGATGCCGGCCAGGTGGCCGACTATCGCAACCTGCCCGGGGTACCGACCGGATCGGTGTTCAACACCGATTATCTGCCGACTCGTGCCAATCTGCAAAAGGCCATCGAAAACTGGGCTGCCGATAAAATGCTGGACAAGGCGGCACCGCTCTACCTGGTGATGGTCGATCATGGCAGCCCGGAGACCTTTTATATCGGCAAGGATAACGCCGATGGCCGCGTGACCTCGACCGATCTGGCCAACTGGCTCAACAAGCTCGACAGCAAGCTGGCTGCCTCCGGCAACACCGGCAAGCAGGCTTTGCAGGAAGACCAGACCGTTGTGCTCGGTTCGTGCTACTCGGGCAGCTTCATCGACAATCTCTCCCGGGATGAAGCCAACAACAAGAACAGACTGGTCATCACCAGTGCCACCGGCAAGGAGAAATCCTACCGCGGCGCGACCGAAGCGGATGGCATTCAGGATGGCGAGCTGTTTTTGCAGCACCTGTTCCAGGCACTGGGCAAGGGCAAGACCTTTTACGAGGCTTTTGCCAGTGCCACACGTCTGACGGAAGGAACGCCGGGTATTGCCAACAATAAGTCCAACGCCAAGGATAACCTGCCGCAGGAGCGTCTAATCACCAAGATTAGTGACAACGCCGGTCAGCATCCGTTGCTGAACGACAATGGCGACAAGGTCGGTAGCAATGAGCTATCGACCCAAAGCAGTCAGGATGGTGGTCAAGCCAAGGACAGGGTGTTGGGTATGACACTGGCCAGCCTCAACAACTCACTGGAGCATCAGGCCCAGGTAGCCGCCGTGGCACCGACGGTCTATGACATCGGCACGGCCACCACAACGCTGCTGTGGGCCAGGGATAACAGCTCGACGGCAACACCCAACGCTGGGGCGGCCTGGGTCACCATCCTGGCACCGAACGCCCAACCAGCATCAAGCAGTGGTAACTTTCAGGTCAGCATTGATCTGCCGACCGGCAACATGAATTATAACGTTGCACAACAGCGCTGGGAGATCAATAGCAAGGATATTGCCGGGTTTGGTGGTTTCATCCAGCCGGGGCGTTACCAGTTGCAATACAACCTGCGTGATGCCGAGACCGGCGAGATCGCGACGCCGGTGATGGGCAACATCTATAAAGGCAAGGCCGGTAACAGTGCCCCCGGTGCGGTGACGCTGCAAGCCCCATCGGCCACCGGAGAAGTCAGCCGGGTGGGCCTGTTCAACTGGAGCGATGCCGTTGACCCCAATGGTGATGCGGTCAGCTATAACCTGATCATCAGCTCGGATCAGGCCGGTAGCATGGTGGTCTATCGCCAGGACAATCTGGAGCTGTCGCGCACCGTGATCGATTTTAACGATCTGCTGGAAAAAGGCAGCTACTGGTGGCAGGTTGAGACGGTCGATTTTTATGGCAAACGCTCTGCCAGCAGCGTGAGGGCCTTCAGCCTCACCTTCCAGAACGACATTCCGGCCATTCTGCAGGGTGTGGTCTACAACAACAGCGATTACAGTACCCTTGCTGGGGCGACCATCAAGCTCAATGGTCAGGTGATCAGCAACAGCGAAAGCGACGGCAGTCTGGCCGCCTTGCTGGCCAGCGGCAGTGGCACTCTGACCATCGAAAAGGATGGTTACAAGACCAAAACGGTGCCGCTGGACAAGATAGGGGCGGGTTCGGTCAACCAGATGGTGTTTGGGCTGGACAGGGACGCATCGGCGGCAGGTGTGCGCTACCAGCTCAATGGCGGCGCGGAGAAAACCGGTACATCGGTTGTGGGCAGCAGCAAGAGCGATACCGTCACCCTGTTGAACAGCGGCCAGGTGACACTCAAGGCGGTGGAGAGCGTCATCGGCAGCAGCGGCAGCGATCAAGTTACTTTGGCCACGGCTGGCATGGTCGTGGTAACCGACATTGAAACGGTAGTCGGTTCCGGTGGGGCTGATACGATTACTCTCAGCGGCACCACCGCAGCCATCATCATCGGCAGTGGCGGAGCGGATAAGCTCACTGGTGGCAGCGGTAAAAATACCTTCCGCTATACCAAGACAGCCGAATCGTCCGCCACGGTCAAAGACACCCTCACCAACTTCAGTGCCAGTCGTGATGTCATTCAGATTCTGGCCAGTCTGCGCAGCGGTAGCTGGAGTGACCAGTCGTTCCTGGGTAGTGGTGCGTTGACCGGCAAAGGGGCCTGCCAGATACGCTTCGACGACAAGAGCCAGTTGCTGGAGATCGATCTGGATGGCAAGAGCGACAAAAAGGCCGAGATGGCATGGACGTTGACCGGCGTCAGGCTGGATGACCTCAAAGCGAACAACAACTGGTTGAGCTGGAGCTGAACAAAATACCTCTTGATTGCTTCATTGAGTCAACGCGGCTATACTGTGCACATCCATGGAACGGTCGGATGTTTCTGTAACTGTCTGCAGGGAGACCATGAATTATGACAAGTGACCCATCCAACGACACCCAGCTTATGGAGCAACGCTACCACCAGTGGCTGGCCAGGGCCACTGGCAAACCGCCGGAGTGGTTGGCATCTTATCGAGCCTCAGCCTCAGCCAGTTGGTGTGTCACCATCGAAGAAGGTCCGGTGACCGACCGACACCGTTACACCGCGTGGTTGGATGAGGCGGACGATCTGCCGTTCTGGGCTTTTGTGCTGGCTAAAAGCTATCTGGAGGACGTCGGTGAGTGGCCTCTGTCTGGCATGCACACCGAGCAGGTGCTGGATGAGATGCTGGTGCAGGGTGATCCTTGCCAGGCGGTTCATGAAATCGTTGCCACCATCCATCCGGTCTGGCCTGATGTCACCGTGGTTCATGTCGGGCAGGGGGCCATGCGCCATGCCATTTAGTTGGAATCCGGAGTTGACAGCTGCTGATATCACACCCTGCGAGGCCGTGACCGGTTACAGTAACTTCTACGAATTGGGAATGGGTAAACAGGATCCACAGCTCAACGCCGCTCAACTGAAAACCAAAGGCTGGACGGTGATGGTCGATGGTGAAGTAGCCCACCCAGCCCGGTTGGATCTGGCGGAGCTGCTACAACCGCATGCTGTGGAAGAGCGGGTCTATCGTATGCGCTGTGTTGAGGCTTGGTCGATGGTGATTCCATGGCTGGGCATTCCGCTGGCTGACCTGCTGCGGCGTTTTGAACCCACCAGCGCGGCGCGTTATGTTGCCTTTGAATCGTTACACGATCCAGCCAATCTGTCCGGGCAACGGCAGGATGTGCTGGATTGGCCCTACCGTGAAGCTTTGCGCCTTGATGAGGCCATGAATCCCCTGACCATCCTTGCTATCGGCATGTATGGCAACCCATTGCCTAACCAGAATGGTGCACCATTGCGGTTGGTGGTGCCGTGGAAATATGGCTTCAAGAGCATCAAGTCCATTGTGCGTATTCAGCTGACACGGGAGCAGCCGGTGACCAGCTGGAATCAGGCCATTCCCAGCGAGTATGGCTTTTATGCCAATGTCAATCCCGATGTTGATCATCCACGCTGGAGCCAGCGTCGTGAGCGCCGTATCGGTGAGAGGATGCGTCGTGATACCCTGTTGTTCAATGGCTATGGAGACTATGTCGCGCACCTGTATGCTGGTATGGATCTGGTCAGGTTTTTTTGAGGATTTTGCCCATGAGTAGCGTCAGAACGGCCTTGTGGATGCTGTTGGTCCTGTTGGTCACAGCGTGCAGTCCCGGTGGTGACAAGAGTTCCGCCGCTGCACCACCTGCCGGTGCAACCGCGCCGCCAATAGAAGTTGAGGTGATTACGGTCGCCACAGCGACAGTGACCCTGACCCAGGATTTACCCGGTCGTTTACAGGCTTGGCGTACCGCTGAGGTGCGGGCACGAGTCGAGGGAATTGTTGAAAAACGGCTCTTTAGCGAAGGATCGGATGTCAAGGAGGGAGAAACCCTGTTCCAGATTGACAGCCGTACCTATCGGACGGCTCTGGAGGCAGCCCGGGCCGATCTGGCAGCCGCCCGTTTGGTGGTAGAGCGCTATCAGCCATTGCTTAAAGTCCAGGCTATCAGTCAGCAGGAGTTCGATGCTGCACACGCCCGTTTCAAACAGGCTCAGGCGGCCTTATCCCGTGTCAGGCTCGATATGGATAATACCCGCGTACCGGCTACCATCTCCGGTCGTATCGGTCGTGCCCGTGTCAGTGAGGGAGCCTTGGTTGGTCGTGGTGATGCCACCCATCTGGCCACCATTGAACAGATTGACCCTATTTACGCCAATTTTTCTTTGCCGGGAGCTGAGATGCTGCGCCTCAGGGCCGCTATCAAATCGGGCCAGATGAAACCGGGTGACTCATCGCGGTTGGAGCTGTTGCTGGAGGATGGTACCCTATACCCGCTCACCGGTCAGCTGCTTTTTTCGGATCAGGCGGTGGATCCCTCAACCGGTGCGGTCAGCGTGCGTGCCGAGTTTGCCAACCCGGACCGTGATTTATTGCCAGGCATGTTCGTGCGCATCCGCTTTCCATCGGCTGTGGCCGATCATGTGGTGCGCGTGCCCCAGTCGGTGGTGCAGGGGGGGCCACAGGGTCAGTTTGTGACGCTGGTCACGCCAGAAGGTCAGACCGCTACGCAACCAGTGGTGACCGATGGCATGGCCGGTGGTGACTTTATCATCAAGGAAGGACTCAAGGGAGGGGAACAGGTCATTATCCATGGCCTACAGAAGCTGCGTCCTGGTGCACCGGTCAAACCTGTGCCATGGCAACCGAAAACGGCCAACACCTCAAAGGGTTAACGCATGCTAGCCAGTTTCTTCATCGACCGTCCGGTCTTTGCCTGGGTCATTGCCATCATGATCCTGCTCGGGGGTGGTTTGGCCCTGCACCATCTGCCCATTTCCCAATATCCATCGGTAGCGCCACCAGCGCTCGACATCACCGTCAACTACCCGGGGGCTTCAGCGCAGGTGGTGGAAGAAACCGCTGTAGCGTTGATCGAGCAGGAGATGAATGGTATCGAAAATCTGCTGTATATGGAGTCCGCCTCGCAGATTGGTATTGGTACGGTAACACTGACCTTTAAGCCTGGTACGGACCTCAATTATGCTTCAGTCGAATCCCAGAACCGTTTCAAACGGGTTGAGGCCCGTCTGCCGGAGGATGTGCGTCGTCTCGGTGTCACGGTAACCAAAACGGCGCGTAATTACGTCATGTTTGTGGTGCTGTTCTCGCCAGACAAGAGCCTCAACAGTGTCGACATGGGTAGTTATGCCGCGGCCAGTATACTGGAGCCGATCCGTCGTGTTCCGGGAGTGGGCGAAGCGCTGCTGTTTGGCACCGAATATTCGATGCGGTTGTGGATCAAGAACGATAAATTGCACGGCTATGGTCTGGCACCATCTGACATCATCAAGGCCGTGCGGGCCCAGAATGCCCAGCTGGCCACGGGAGAGTTGGGACAGCTGCCATCGGTACCGGATCAGCAGCTGAACGCTGTGATTGTCACCAAAAGCCGGCTCTCTTCCCCGGAGGAGTTTGGCAACATCCTGGTGCGCACCAATCCGGACGGTTCAGTGCTGCGCGTTAAGGATGTGGCACGGGTCGAGCTGGGAGCACAGGATTATTCAGTAGCAGCCCGTATCGACGGACAACCTTCGGCTGCCGTTGCGGTGCGTTTGGCACCTGGAGCCAATGCTTTGACCACTGTAGCAGCTGTCAAAGACAAGATGGCTGAACTGGCGCGGTTTTTTCCGGTAGGGATCGACTGGGTCGTACCCTACGATACCTCAAGGTTTGTCGAGGTTTCCATCCGGGAAGTGGTGACAACGCTGGCAGAAGCCATGGTACTGGTCTTTCTGGTCATGTGGTTGTTCATGGGTAACCTGCGGGCCACCCTGATTCCGACCATCGTGGTGCCGGTTGCCTTGGTGGGAGGGGCACTGGGCCTCTACCTGTTTGGCTATTCGATCAACGTACTGACCCTGTTTGCCATGGTGCTGGCTATTGGTATTGTGGTCGATGATGCCATCGTGGTGGTGGAAAATGTCGAACGTCTCATGACCACGGAAGGATTATCGCCACGACAGGCGACCCATCGGGCCATGAAGCAGATTGTCAATGCCATCGTTGCCATTACGCTGGTGCTGGCATCGGTCTTTGTGCCGATGGCCTTCTTCGGTGGTTCGACCGGTGCTATCTATCGCCAGTTTGCTGTGACGCTGGTTTTAACCATCCTGTTCTCGGCTCTGATGGCGTTGACGTTGACCCCAGCGCTCTGTGCTTCGCTACTCAAGAGTCATCCGACACAGCAGCAGCACCAGAGCGGTGGTTTGCTCGCCTGGTTCAACCGCGCCTTTGCTCGTACCACCCATGGTTATACCGCTACGGTAGGCTGGATTGTCAGGCGTGGCCTACGCTTTGTGCTGCTCTATCTGGTTATTCTGGCGGCCACGGGCTGGTTGTTGGTCAAGCTACCCGGCAGTTTTCTGCCCATGGAAGACCAGGGCTATTTTCTCAATCTGTTGCAGTTGCCGCCAGGAGCGACCCGACAACGCACGTTGGAGGTGCTGGAGCAGGTTGAACAGCACTACCTGAAACAGCCGGAGGTGGAGCATGTCGTCGGCGTTGCCGGCTTCTCCTTTTTTGGTCGTGGACAAAATGGTGCCCTGGCGTTCGTCCGCCTTAAGGACTGGCATCTGCGCCCTGGTCACGACAGTTCGGCACAATCTCTGGTCGGTCAGGCCAACCGGGTTTTCTCACAGATCAAGCAGGCCATGGTGTTCGCCATCAATCCACCGCCGATCCCTGAACTGGCTGCAGTGGGTGGCTTTGACATGCGCTTGCAGGACCGGGGCGGGCAGGGACGGGACAAACTGCTTGAGGCACGCAACATGATGCTGGGTATGGCCGCTCAGGAGCCACGTCTGGCGGGGGTGCGTCCGGAAGGCCAGGAAGTGGCGCCACAGCTTTTTCTGGATATTGACCGTGTCAAGGCCGAAACGCTGGGCGTATCGTTGACCGATCTTAACGATACCCTACAGGCCTTGTTAGGAGTGGCCTACATCAATGATTTTATCCGTCAGGGACGGATTCTGCGGGTGCAGATGCAAGCTGAACCGAGCGACCGCACGAGCATCGAATCCATTCTGCAGCTGTCGGTACGCAATAACAAGGGTTACATGGTCACCCTGTCTGAGTTGGCCACCCCGCGCTGGGTGGTAGGGTCACCCAAACTGGACCGTTACAATGGTCTGCCGTCGATGAAGCTGGCCGGTAACCCGGCTCCTGGGCGCAGTACCGGTGAGGCCTTGGCAGCCATGGAAGATCTGACGCAGAAACTGCCATCCGGATTTGGTTTTGAATGGTCGGCCACTTCTTACGAGGAACGGCTGTCAGGGGCCCAGGCACCGCTCTTGCTGGCCATTTCACTGGTCGTGGTGTTTCTCTGTCTGTCAGCCTTGTACGAAAGTTGGTCGATACCGTTTGCCGTCATGCTGGTGGTGCCGTTGGGCGTATTTGGTGCGGCACTGGCGGTTGAATGGCGCGGCTTGCCCAATGATGTCTACTTCAAGGTGGGACTGATTGCCATTATCGGTTTGTCAGCCAAAAACGCCATTCTGATCATCGAGTTTGCCCGTACCTTACAGGATCAGGGCCAGGAGATGATAGCGGCAACGATGGAGGCCTGTCGCTTGCGATTCCGGCCCATTCTGATGACATCCATTGCCTTTATTGCCGGTGTCACACCACTGGCTATCTCCAGTGGTGCAGGTGCTGAAAGCCGGCATGCCATCGGTACCGGTGTCATGGGGGGCATGATCGCCGCTACCGTGCTGGCGGTATTTTTGGTACCGGTTTTTTTCGTGGTGGTACGGCGTATCTTTCCCGGTCATAGCCGTCACAATAAGGAGTTTGAGGATGGTTAAGGTTGGTGTGATGGCAGCAATACTGATGCTGTCCGGTTGTTCATGGATGCCACCGTTCGAGCGGCCGCAGTTGCCCGTTCCGGCCCAGTGGCCACAGTCCCTGCAACTGGCTGGCGAACATAGCCTGGCTGGCTTGACCTGGCAACAGCTGTTGCCGGATGCCCGTCTGCAGGCCATGGTCACAGCGGCGCTGGCCTACAACCGGGATTTGCGTATCGCCGTGGCCCGCGTGGCCGAGGCACGAGCCCTGTATGGTGTGGTCGATGCCGACCGCCTGCCAACCATCAACCTGTCCATGGCGCATAGTGCTGTACAAACCCCTGGCGATCTCTCTGCCACGCGATACAAGACGATCAGTCGGCGTCATGACGTCAATGTCGGTATCACATCCTTTGAACTGGATTTCTGGGGGCGGGTCAAAAGTCTTTCGGCCGCCGCACAGGCCAGCTATCTGGCCACTGAAGAGGCTCATCAGGCTTTCAGACTCAGTCTGATGGCCGATGTGGCCACGGCCTATCTGACCTTGCAGGAGATGGAAGAGCGCTTGGCTCTTGCCGAGGCGACGGTGGCAACGCGCCAGCAATCCCGTTTCCTGGTGCAGCAGAGACGTGATGCTGGTTTGGCTGGTGACCTTGATTTTCTGGCAGCCGATGGCGCCTATGAATCGGCACGGGCCGATAAGAGCAGTCTTGAGCGTAGTCGTGCTCAGGCCGAACATGCCCTCAATCTGCTGGTTGGTACCGAAACCAGGAATCTGCCTGCCGGGCGTTCCCTGGGTGACCAGCATATCATCACCGATATGGCCGTTGAAGCTCCATCGACGGTGCTGTTATCCCGTCCTGATGTGCGTGCTGCCGAGCAGAAACTGATCGCTGCCAACGCCAACATTGGTGCTGCACGTGCCGCCTTCCTGCCGCGTATTAACATCAGTCTGGCCTTTGGCATGGCCAGTCGTACATTTTCCGGTCTGTTTGATGAGGGTAGTGGTGCCTGGAGTTTTACCCCCAATCTGCTGTTGCCTCTGTTTGACAGTGGCCGCACTCAGGCTAACGTCGACTTGGCTGAAGCGCGACAGGTCATGGCTGTAGCTGAATACGAAAAAACCATCCAGCAGGCCTTCCGCGAGGTAGCCGATCTGCTGGTACTGCGTGATAAACTGGCTGAGCAGCTTAAGGCCCAGGAGGCTGTGGAAAAAGCCCAGCGTGAGCGGTTACGGTTGGTCGATACCCGTTATAAGGTCGGTGTATCCAGTTATTTGGAGGTGCTGGATGCCCAGCGTGACAGCTTTACCGCGCAACAGGGTACCCTACAGCTGCGTCGGGCCTTGCTTGTCACGGCAGCACAGCTTTACAAGGCACTAGGTGGTGATGCATGATTTCATTTTATGAGGCCCGTGAACGGGTTCTAGCCGGCATCACTCCTGTTACTGATGAAGAAATGGTCCCGGTCACCCAAGCCTTGGGTCGGGTATTGGCTCGGGCCATAGTGGCGCCATTCCATGTTCCCAACCACGATAATTCAGCCATGGATGGCTATGCTGTCCGTATCGATGATCTGGATGCCGTTGCGGAAACCCGATTGCGTGTCGTGGCTTATGCGCCAGCAGGTACTGCCCCCCTGTCATCACTGGTTGCCGGAACAGCAGCCCGCATCATGACCGGCTCACCGGTGCCATCCGGGTGCAACGCTGTTGTGATGCAGGAGGAGGTCCACCGTGATGGCGATTGGGTGGTGATTCCGCCCGGCCAGAAAATCAACCAACATATCCGGCCAGCTGGAGAAGATATCGTGCAGGGTAGCACCGTATTGCCGTCAGGCCGCAGGCTGACACCGGCCGATCTGGGTATCATCAGCTCGCTTGGTATGACGCAGGTATCGGTTAAACGGCGTATTCGCGCTGCCATCCTGTCAACGGGTAATGAGATTGTCCCAGCCGGTCAACCGTTGCCGCCGGGATGTGTCCACGATAGCAACCGCATCAACCTGATTGGTTGCCTTACGGCACTTGGCAGTGAGATCATGGATCTGGGACTGGTGCGCGACCGTCATCAAGAGATTACGGCCGCCTTACGCCGAGGTGGTGAGGCAGCTGATGCTCTCATCAGTTCTGGTGGAGTCTCGGAAGGGGATCTTGATCTGGTCAAGATGGTCGTTTCTGAACTGGGGTCGGTGGTCTTCTGGAAGGTAGCGATGAAACCGGGTAAGCCGCAGGCTTACGGTCGACTCGGGCAGGCGGCATTTTTTGGTCTGCCCGGTAATCCGGTTTCCAGTATGGTGGTATTCCTGCTGATGGTGCGTCCAGCGCTGCTGCGTCTCATGGGAGCTTTGCCAGAGCCGGATCACCGTCTGCAATTACCGATCAAGGGTGGCTGGCATAAGCGGCATGACCGCATGGAGTTTCTGCGTGGCCGGGTCCATTTTGATCCGGCGGGGGCCTGGGTTGAGAGCAGTGGTGGGCAAGGCTCTGGTATGCTGAGCGGTATGGCGCACGCCAATGCCTTCGTTGCTCTGCCTGAGGAAGCACGACAGATTGCCGACGGTGAGCTGGTCGATGTCTGGTTGATGCGCTATGACTGAGCTAACCCATTTTGACAGTTCTGGCGCTGCCCACATGGTCGATGTGTCCCACAAGAGCGACAGTGACCGTATGGCTGTGGCAGCTGGCGAGGTGCTGATGCAACCGGACACCTTGCAACGTATTCTGGCAGGTGGTCATCACAAGGGCGATGTACTCGGCGTGGCCCGTCTGGCAGCCATCATGGCGGCCAAGAAGGTTGACGAGCTGATCCCGCTCTGTCATTCGTTGCCGCTGACATCGGTCCGTATTGATTTTCAGCCTCATCTGGAACGATCAGCCATGCTGATTACGGCGCGTGTCACATGCAGCGGCAAGACGGGCGTCGAGATGGAGGCCATGACGGCTGTTGCCGTTGCCGGGCTGACCATTTACGACATGTGTAAAGCGGTCGATCGTACCATGATCATCGGTCACATCCGACTCATGGAAAAAGATGGTGGACGCAGTGGGCATTTCGTTCGGGCGGAATGAAGCGATTCCATGACGGCCCTAACAGATTCCTTTGGTCGTACCATTCGTTATATGCGGCTGTCTGTCACCGATCGCTGTAATTTACGCTGCCATTACTGTCGTCCGGCCCGGGATGACCAGCCGTTGTGCGAAGAGAGAAACCGACCAGCACAGCAGCCGGCCATGAGCCTGACAGAAACAGTGCGGTTGGTAGGGCTGTTCGTGGCACTCGGAGTGACCCATGTCCGGCTGACCGGTGGTGAGCCGCTATTACGGCGCGATCTGGTGGCGTTGGCAACGGCACTGGCGACCTTACCCGGGTTGGAGGATCTGTCCCTTTCCACCAACGGCCTGTTGCTGCAACCCATGGCCGTTGCTCTGCGTCAGGCTGGTGTGCGGCGCATCAATATCTCGCTCGATTCGCTCGAGCCAGATCGGTTTGCCACCATTACCCGTGGTGGTAGCCTGACACAGGTGCTGTGCGGTATCGATGCAGCGGTGGGGGCTGGTTTTCAACCGGTCAAAATCAATATGGTGGTCATGGGTGGCATCAACGACCACGAGATTCCGGCCATGGTGATCTTTGCGCACCAACGTGGTCTGGTGCTGCGTTTTATCGAAGCCATGCCAGTCGGTACGGAAGGGCAGCGCGTCATGGGCCATTTTGTACCGGCCAGCACTATCCTGGCGCGCATTCAGCAGCATTTTGGCACCTCATCGTGGCAGCCAACGACCGAACCGATCGGTGCTGGCCCAGCCCACTACCATCGTGTCGCTGGCATGGAGATCGACATTGGTATCATCTCAGCCCTGTCGCAACATTTTTGCGATAGCTGCAATCGGGTGCGGTTGACGGCGCAAGGACAACTGGTGCTTTGTCTGGGACGTAGCAACCGTGTTGACCTGATGACTCTGCTGCGCGACGGAGCCAGTGATGTAACCCTGCAGCAGCATATCGTTCAGGCTATTCACCAGAAACCGCGTCAACATGCGTTTGATCAGTACGGTAGCCAGTTTGTTGCCCATACCATGCCTACACTGGGAGGTTGAACGAATGGCAGCTGTGATAGGGTTTATCGCTCCCAGTGGCAGTGGCAAGACCACCCTGATGGAGCAGGTGATCACCATTCTGGTCGGGCAGGGGTGGCGCGTTGCCGCCATCAAGCAGGGTCACCACGACAGCGAACCGGACGTTGCAGGCAAGGATTCCTACCGGTTTCGTCATGCTGGGGCTCGAACGGTACTCTTCACCGGTCCGCAACGCTGGTTCATGATCCAGGAGTGCGATCAGCTGCCCCTGTCAGCCCATCTGGCGCGCCTGACGGATGAGCACGATCTGGTCATCATCGAGGGTGGGCGTGACCACGACCATGCCAAAATTGCCGTTCATCGACAGCATGGTCCAGCCTCTACTGGTTCAAACTGGTGGTTCGATGTGCGCAACATCGTCGCCATTGCCAGCGACGACCCCCATCTGACCACCGATTTACAGCGCTTGCCTCTCAATGACCCGGACCATGTGGCCCATTTTATCATCGATCATCTGCGGTTGCAGTTACAATCCCCGGTAGCATGAGAGGATCAACCCGATCTCCCCGCACCATCATGCCCCAGTGTAGATGCGGACCGGTTGCCCGACCGGTCATACCCAGTGTTCCGACGGTGGCGCCCCGATCCAGCCATTCTCCCTGATGCACGGCGATCTGATCCAGATGGGCATAGAGCGATAGAACACCATGGCCATGATCCACCATGACGGTGTTGCCGGTAAAAAAGTAATTGGCTCCCGTCAGGGCTACCACACCAGCTGCGGTGACCGTGACCGGTAGACCTTGGCTAGCTGAGATATCGATACCGTTATGGGGTGAACGGGGCTGGCCATTGAGGATGCGCCTACTGCCAAAAAAACCGGAAATGCGCCCCTTGACGGGCATCTGAAACCCTTGAGTAAAACCAGCTTTTCCACCACGACGGCTGAATGTGGCCCGGATGGCGGCTGTTTCTTTCTCGGCACGCGCCAGATCATCCGGATCGAGATTAACCTTTTTGTCGGGCAAGGATAGCCGCTCCTCATGATAACGGCGCGATTCGACCATGACGGGTTGAGTGAGTCTTTGTTCCCGATGGTTCTCATCCGTAACCATCACAGTCAGAGTCATGGGGCCTGGTTTGGCATCCATATCAAGGGCTACCAGTGACAACCCATCGGCTGTGAAAGGTAGTTCTTTGGGTCCCAGGTGGGCGGACGACACCGTTGCGCGGTGCGGCATGCCAGCAACAGTCACCAGTACGGCACGACCGGGCTGTAGCGGTGCTGATAACGACAGGTGGGGTTCAGCCCATGAAGATGTACTGACCATGACCAACTCGCACAAAGCTCCTAACCAAGCCAACCAGAAACGACTCATGACATTTATCCTTTTGCAGTTCAGTGTTCATTGACAGCGTTTTGCGCGTATAATACAACTACCTTGATGTTTTGGACACAGACCTTTTACACACCATCTAGAGAGAAAGGGAACGCTGCATGTTTGATATCGTGCAACAGGCATATGCACAGGGAGGGGCTGACCAGGGTGCTCCAGTGGTGGCCAATCTGCTTTTTTTTGCGGTTTTGTTCGCTATCCTCTATTTTCTGATGATTCGACCCCAGCAAAAGCAGGTCAAAGCCCACAAGGAAATGATCACCAATCTGCAGCGGGGCGATTCAGTGGTCGCCAGTGGCGGTCTATTGGGGCGTATTCACCGCATTGAGGACAATTTGGTTATTCTGGATGTGGGAGAGATTGAAGTCAGTCCCAAGAATTTCAAACCAGTGCGGATACGTGTGCAAAGAAATACCATTGGTGCTGTAACGGCCAAGGCAGGAACGGTCAACGAAGAAAAACAGGATAGTGCCGAATGAGGCAACAGCCACTCTGGAAACTGGTTGTCACCGCATTGGTGACGCTTTGGGCCCTGCTCTACGCCCTACCCAGCCTGATGGGTGGAGCACCGGCCGGTTGGCCGACCTGGTTGCCTGGTGCATCGGTGCATCTCGGTCTGGATCTGCAGGGAGGGTCGCACATGCTGCTCCACGTTCAGGTGGAGAAAGCGGTTGAGCAGCGCACTGAAGGCTTGGTGGATGAGGTGCGTGCCCTGTTGCGGCAGGGGCATCTACGCTATCGTAGCATCGAGCGCAGTGCCATCGACACTGTCACTATCCAGGCCAGTGTGGCCCAAACCGGTCAATCCAATGAAATAGAAGCCATCCGTAAAGCACTGACAGAAATTCCTAACGTCACCTTTCAGGATGATCCCTCCCAGCCGCTGTTGCGCATGACCGTAACGGCCAAAGAGGTACAGGAGATTCGCCGTTTTGCTGTCGAGCAATCCATTCAGACGTTGCGGTCACGCATTGACCAGTTCGGCATCGCCGAACCAACCATCCAGCGCCAGGGTGAGGACCGCATCCTGATCCAGTTGCCCGGTTTACAGGATCCGGAACGCGCCAGGAGCCTGATTGGACGAACAGCACGGCTTGAATTCAAGCTGGTGGACGAGAAAGGCGATTTATCGGCTGCCCTGAATGGCCAAACACCACCCGGGGATATCATTCTCTACGGAGACGGACGAGAAAGTAAAAAAGACAAGGGTGGACAGCCCGTTCGTCAGCCTTATCTGTTGAAGAAGCGTACTGTACTCACCGGAGATCGTCTGGCCGATGCTCGTGTCAGTTTTACCCAATACAGCGAGCCCTACGTCTCCATTACGTTCGATTCCCAGGGTGGGCGGCAGTTTGCCCAGCTGACTGGAGAACATGTCAATGAACGCATGGCCATCGTATTGGATAACAAGGTTTATTCAGCACCGGTCATTCGTGAGAAAATCGAGGGAGGACGGGCGCAGGTCACCGGTAATTTCACTCCGGAAGAGGCCCATGATCTGGCCATTGTGTTACGGGCAGGGGCGTTGCCAGCCCCGGTGGAAATCATTGAGGAACGCACGGTAGGTCCCACTCTGGGACGCGATTCCATTCATCAGGGACTGGTCGCTACATTGATCGGTGGTGGATTGGTGCTGCTGTTCATGCTGTGGCGTTATCGGGCCTTCGGCATTCTGGCCAATATTGCTGTCGTGATCAACTTATTGATTGTGTTGGCCATACTGGCGATGTTGCAGGCGACCTTAACGCTGCCTGGTATTGCTGGGCTGGTACTACTGGTAGGCATGGCAGTCGATGCCAACGTCCTGATCAATGAACGCATTCGCGAGGAATTGCGATGGGGCCAGACGCCGCTATCCGCCATCGAACGGGGCTATTCGCGGGCCTTCGTCACTATTTTCGACTCTAACCTGACGACTCTGATCACCTGTGTTGTGCTCTATCAGTTTGGCAGTGGACCGGTGCGCGGCTTTGCCGTGACTTTATCGATTGGTCTGCTGGCCTCCATGCTGACAGCTATCTTCATGACGCGGGTTATCCTGACACAATTCCTGAAAAACAAACGTCCCAAACAGTTGAGTATTTAACATGGCAGATAATGACTACCACCTTCGTCATGAAGTGATTCAGACCGGTTTTTCCGCTGAAGACGACCAGATTTATGATGCTGCCATGGCTGCCATTCGTGCCAAGGTGCAGCAGAATGTACGCTGGGATCGTATTGTGACCGAACTGAAGGGCATTGATGCCGAGATTAAACGCATCGTTCTGGATGATTTTCTAAAAATCACCCTGGCCGAACGACACTTCCAGGGGCAGGAATCCCTGAAACGTATCGCACAATCGTTGCACATAGACATGGAGCAGATTGTTGCCATTAAACAAAGCATGTTGCGGGAAGTAGAGGATGCGGCCATCAAGGCCTACCATCTCTCCCGTCAAAAGCAGACCGACGGTCACGCAACAAATCCCCCGGTAACGAATTAACAAAGAGGGACAGGTATGGCGCATATTCTGCTGATTGACGATGAACAGAGCATACGTTACCTGTTGCGTCGATACCTGGAAGATGAGGGTCATCAGGTTACGGAGGCTGTCAATGGCCATGAGGGCGTCCAGGTTGGCCGTGAAGGTCAGTTCGACCTGGTCTTCACGGATATGATCATGCCAGAAAAAGATGGTGTCGAAGTGATCATGGAACTGCTGGAATCACAGCCCCAACTGAAGATTATAGCTATTTCCGGTGGAGGACGTGGCCTGGATGCCCGTTTCAATCTGCAGATCGCTGAGGATTTCGGTGCTCTGGGAACGATTGCCAAGCCCTTCAACAGGGAGGCCGTGATGAGTATGGTCAACCGCTTGCTAGGTCCTTCCTGATGTTACTCTCTCACCGTGGTTGATCACGATGAGAGAGACAGAGAGATACTCCGTTATCGGTAATCTTTACGACTTTTTTCTACATGGGTTTGTAGCTCAAGCGTCAATGTTTCCATGACATCGTTGACGGCACCTACCACGGTTGCCGCCTCACGTGAAGCGGTGATGGTGCCACCAGCAATATTGACCACGGCGGTTACCTCGGCGCGCTGCTCGTTTTTGTGAGCTTTTTTCTCAACGCTGATACGCGCATGGGTGATCGGTCCAAAGCGTTGGTCAAGACTGTCCATACGCTTCTCGATGCGTTCCTGCAACTCGCTGCCAATTTCCACCTGACGGCCTTCGATCTTGATGTCCATTGTTTTTTTTATACTCCCTAGTCGTTCATGGTTCTCAATGCACCCGCCACAGTATACCGGTCAGATCACCTTCTGTAAATCATATTCCAGAATTCCCTGTGCGCCAGCCTGTTGTAGTCGCGGTAACAGATCACGAACCAAGGCCCGATCCACGACCGTCTCAACCGCCAACCAGTCGGTTTTGTAGAGATGACTGACAGTGGGCGCACGCAGACTGGGCAGCAAGGCCACAATAGGATCAATACGATCTGCTGGCACATTCATCTTGAGAGCCACCTTATGCCGCGCATCCAGCGAAGCCCGCAACAGCAGGGCAATTTGATCGATTTTCTCTTTTTTCCATGGGTCAAGCCATGCCTGCGGGTTGGCGATCAACCGGGTATGGGTCTGTAGCAAGTCACAGACAATACGCAATCCATGAGCACGGATGGTGCTGCCCGTTTCTGTGATTTCCACAGCCGCATCGACCAATCCCTCGACTACTTTGGCCTCAGTAGCTCCCCACGAGAACTCAACCTCGGCGTGAATACCCCGCTGTGAAAGATAGTTTCGGGTAAAATTGACCAGCTCTGTGGCAATCTTTTTACCATTCAAATCATTAATGCTTTGAATCGACGATTGCTGTGGTACCACCAACACCCAACGACAGCCCTGGTTGGAGCTTTTGGAATAAACCAGATCACAAACCTCAATGACCCGATCCTGACATTCCTGCTCAATGATCCAGTCCAGACCGGTCAGACCCAGATCCAGTGTACCGTTGGCCACGTAAAGAGCCATCTCCTGTGAACGCACCAAGGTGCATTGCAACTCGACATCATCGACAACAGGGAAATAGTTCCGTGTTCTGGAGACGATATTCCAGCCGGCCTGGGCAAAAAGTTCGGTGGTAGATTGTTCCAGACTGCCTTTGGGCAGTCCCAACTTCAGACATGACATGGCTAATTCCTTGCGTGTTGTGGTCTATTTGCCCTTCTGCTTGGTGCAGTTGGGTACGGCTGTGACATGAAACAGCTGTACCGTGCCATCCCCACCGGGTAGCGCTCCCTTGCTGCTACTTTCCGTCATGCGGGCGACCAGATCGTGTGTGGTATCACTCATGTAGATGTGATTTTCCGGCGTGGCCTGCATGATTTGGTGGGTAATATCCAGATTGCGACCGATCAGGACCAGCTTACGCCCCTGTAGCTGACTACCAAGGTGGGCAGCGATGACATGTCCTGAATGAATACCAGCACGCAGCTTTACGGTGTGTCCCAACGTCAGCTTGGTGTCGGCCAGCAGCTGCTGCAATTCCAGCGCCGCACATAAAATGCGCATGGCCCCTTCCTCCTGTCGCCCTGAGGAGGCCAGTACAACATCACCCGATGAATCATCGATGACAATATCCCTGCGGCTGAAGACATCGGCCAGATGGTCATGAAACAGGTTGAGCAACTTGACAATTTCACTTGAGGTGATGCGTTGGCTCAATGCAGCAAAGTTGGCGATGCCAATCTGGATCATGGTGCGGAATTGATCTTCTGCCACCGTATCCTGAGACGCATCGACCGACTCAATGCGTTCGATCATCTCTTCGGAGAGGTAGCTGCGCATCAGATCGTGCTGACGTTCCATGCGGTGGTGCGCCAGCACCCGTTCCACCTCTGCCGCTACCCGGTCTGGAGTGAAGGGTTTGGCCAGGAACGATTGCACCCCAATGGAACGAATTTTGACGGTATCGGCTTTGGCATTGCGACTGGTAGCGAAAATGATCGGCATCTGTCGCAGATGGAGATGATCGTGTTTACGGATACGTAGAGACAGTTCAACACCGTCCAGATGAGGCATGGTATAATCGGAAACAACCAGATGAAATTTCTTGGCCAGCAATTTGGCCCAGGCAGCCATGCCGTGTTCGGCTTCTTCCACATAAAACCCCTGTGCCTTCAGTGCCTTGACCGTCATGGAACGTATGGAGGCCTCGTCATCAACGACCAGAATACGCTCAGCACGATACTGGTTGGCGGCCGTATTGAGCAGGCGTTTAACACGCGCAATAACCTCCGGAATAATGACAGGCTTGGTCATGTACTCATCTGCACCGGCATCGAACGCCTGTTGGATAGTTTCCTCCGATGTTTGTGATGTAAGCAGTACAAAGGGGATATCACGATCCAGCGACTTGCGCACCGATTGACACAACTGAATGCCATTGATGGAGGGCATTTCCAGATCAGAGAGGATCAGGTCCACCTGTTCGTGATCAACCAATTCCAGTGCTTCCCGTCCGTCCCACGCTTCCAGGACTTGCCAGCCTTCGTCGCGCAAGGCTGGCACGACAACCTCATGGAACATATCGCTGTCATCGACATAAAGAATTTTGGCTGGTTTGCGGAACAGGGCATCGATGACTTTCTTGACGTCCGAAGCATTAAACGGGATGGTCAGAAAACGGTCGGCCCGATGGTGAATAGCCTGTTCCCGAACCTTGTTGTCGGTGGACAGGAAGATGATGCGCGTCTTGCCAAGATCAGGATTATTTTTGATTCTGTCGCACACCTCCAGACCATTGCCTTCTTTTAGAACCGTACGCAGGAACACGACATCTGGTTTCTGTTCAACAATGGTATCGAAAAAACCGGCCGTATTGGACTCCATAGCGGTCGTCTCAAACCGTTCATCCAGCGCTGATTGGATGATTTTATTGATCATGGGCGAATCTGTCAGTAAAACGACGCGAAAAGAAGTACTCATGGGTTGTGGTGTCCATATGTTAAAATGGTCGAGAGAGTAAAGATTATACCTGAGTTTCGGTGCTAAACATAGGGAATATATCCATGAACCATCCTGTTCCAGCTGTGGTTGTTGCCATGACAGGGGCATCCGGCGCCTGTTATGGCTTGCATCTGATCCGTACCCTGCTTGATAGCGGCTATGCTATCGATCTGTTGCTGACGCCGGCAAGCCAGCTGATCCTGGCCCGTGAACAGGATTTGCACTGGTGTGGTAATAGTCATGACATCAACCAAATGGTGCAGGAGCATTTTCAGGAGTGGCAGAGGTTGCGTTACTTTGGACCAGACGACTGGCATGCCAGTTGTGCCTCAGGTTCCGGTCATAGCCGACAGATGGTGGTGTGTCCTTGCTCCATGGGTACCCTGGCGGCTATTGCCCATGGCCTGTCCAATAACCTGCTGGAGCGGGCTGCAGATGTTATGCTCAAGGAGAGACGACAGCTGATCCTGGTACCACGGGAAACACCCTTATCCGCTCTTCATCTACAGAACATGTTGCGTTTATCACGTTTGGGTGCCATTATTTTGCCCGCTACACCAGGTTTTTACCACCGACCGGGGCAAATATCACAACTAATTGATTTTGTTGTAGCACGTATTTTGGACCAAATGGGGATCGAGCATCAACTGGTCGCCCGTTACGGGGCGGAGGGAACAGTAGACCATGTCGCATACCGAGAAAATAGAGATTCTGGCGCCAGCCGGTAATTTACCCTCACTCAAGGCAGCCGTTGATCATGGCGCTGATGCCGTTTATTTCGGTTTCCGTAACGCCACTAATGCCCGTAACTTTGAGGGGCTTAACTTCAGCGAGAGTGAGGCGGCCAGCGGTGTTGACTATGCCCACCAGCATGGGGTCAAGGCTAACATCGTTCTCAACACCTATCCCCAGGTGGATGATCCGGATATCTGGTATCGTAGTGTTGATTTGGCGGCACGGTTGGGTGCCGACGCCATCATTCTAGCCAACTTGTCCTTGCTGGCCTATACTCGGGACCATCATCCGCAGCTACCGATCCATTTGTCGGTTCAGGCGTCGGCCAGCAATGCGGCTGCCATTGAATTTCACCGGCGCCATTTTGCCATCCAGCGTGTCATCCTGCCCCGTGTTCTGACCATTGCTGAGATTCGTCGCCTGAAGCAACAAGTGGGAGAGGTCGAGCTGGAGATCTTTGCCTTCGGAGGACTGTGCGTTATGGCCGAAGGACGTTGCCATTTGTCCTCCTATGTCACAGGTGTTTCGCCCAATATTGAGGGCGTCTGCTCACCGGCCCGGGCTGTCCGTTTTGTCAATCAGGGGCAACAGCTCCAGACGCGCCTGAATGGTGTTTTGATCGCCGAATATGGACCGGGAGAAGAGGCTGCTTACCCCACCATCTGCAAGGGACGTTATCAGGCATTTGACCAAATCTATCACGCCATGGAAGAACCCGGCTCCTTGAACATTCTGGAGATGTTACCGGAAGTAATCCACGCCGGAGTGCGATCCCTGAAGATTGAAGGACGGCAGCGCACCAAATCCTATATCGCCACGGTGACACAGGTCATGCGGCAAGCCGTTGATGCCTGGTATCAGTCACCGCAGGACTTTCGTCCACGCAACAGCTGGATCCGGACTCTCAACGCTGTTTCGGAAGGACGCAGCCACACGCTGGGTACCTATCAGGAGGGCTGGCAGTAGCACCCGAAATCACTACTCATAGCGCAGGGCGTCGACCGGGTCAACCTGGGCCGCACGCCAAGCTGGGTAGAGCGTTGCCAGCAGGCTGATCAGCAGGCTGGAGCAGGCTATCCAGATCACGTCAAAGGTCCGCACCACGGCAGGCAGATGATCAATGAAGTAAACCTCCCCTGACAGGATCTGGATGCCAAATTGGTGTTCAATCCAGGCCAGTACCAGCTCCAGATTAGCTGCCAGCAGGACACCCAGTACAACCCCAATGGCGGTACCAACCAGACCGGTGATACCGCCGTTCACAACAAAGATGGTCATGATGCTGCGCGATGTGGCACCCATGGTTTTCAGAATGGCAATGTCGCGACCTTTTTCCATAACCAGCATCACCAAACTGGAAATAATATTGAAGGCAGCTACCAGGATCACCAGTGACAAGATGACAGCCATGGTAGCTTTTTCAATCTGCAAAGCGCGGAAGAAATTGCGATTCATCTGCATCCAGTCCTGAATCATCAACGATGGCAAATCATGCAACCGTTGTTGTAGCTCACTGCGCACGCCAAAGGCCAGATCGGGATGCTCAACACGGATCTCGACGCCAGTCACGCTGTCATCCTCATAACGAAAGAACAGCTGGGCATCGTGCAGGTGAATATAGGCCAAGGTATGATCGTACTCATACATGCCAGAATCAAAAATCCCAGCGACGTGGAACCGTTTGGTGCGTGGTAGGGTACCCATGGCTGTGACATTACCGGTAGGTGCCACGACAGTGATTCCATCGCCCATGCCAACGCCAAGAGCCGTAGCCAGACGTTTGCCGATAATAATGCCAAAACCGTTCAGACCTGACAGAGTCCCCTCGGTCAGATTGCCTGCCAAGGCCGATACGCCCGCCTCCATCTCGGGTAGCACGCCACGTACAATCACCCCATTGGCCTTGCCGCCCGAGAGCAGCATCGCCTGTTTCAGAATGAAGGGTGCTGCTGCTGCAACCTTGGGTGTCTGACGTGCTGTTGCCAGAATGTGGCGATACTCCCTCATGCCGGAAGCCGAGACCGACTGTACGACCACATCACTGGTTACACCGAGAATCTGCCGCCGTAATTCATCCTGGAAGCCGGTCATCACCGCCAGCACTACGATCAAAGCCGCAACACCAATGGTAATGCCACCTGTCGAGAAAAAGGTCATGACACTCATAAAATGCTGGGTATGCTTGGCACGCAAATAACGAATGCCAATCAACCACTCATAACGATACCAGCTCACTCAATTCTCCCGACGTAATTGGGGGAAGAGTAGTACATCACGAATGGATGCGGCATTGGTCAGCAACATCACCAGACGGTCAATGCCAATTCCGGCGCCACCGGTGGGAGGCATACCATATTCCAGCGCCCGAATATAGTCGCTATCGTAGTGCATGGCCTCGTGATTACCGGCTGTTTTTTCCAGCACCTGTTGTCGAAAACGATCGGCCTGATCGATGGGATCGTTCAACTCGGAAAAGGCGTTGGCAATCTCCCAGCCACCGATAAACAGCTCAAATCGTTCAGCGGTGTCGGGATGCTGATCAGAGCGACGCGATAGGGGGGACACCGACACCGGATAGTCGATAATAAAGGTAGGATGGATCAGCCGATCTTCGACCAGATGTTCAAACAGCGCCAGCAACAGTTGCCCGTTATCGGCGTTGTTCTCAACGGTCAAACCGTGACTGCGCGCCAGACCCGTCAAACGCTCATGGCGATCAGGCCCCTCCTGAAGCAGGCCGACATCAATCCCGGCTTGCTGTATCAGTGCTTCTACCAGAGTCAGACGTCGCCAAGGCGGCGTAAAATCAATGGTACGATCCTGATGGACAACCTGCAGCGCACCGTGGATGGTCGTCACAACATGAACCAACAGCTGTTCGACCAGATCCATTAACGAGCGATAATCGGCATAGGCCTGGTAGAACTCCATCATGGTGAACTCGGGATTATGCCGTGTTGATAACCCTTCGTTACGGAAATTGCGGTTGATTTCGAATACCCGCTCAAACCCACCGACGATCAGCCGTTTCAGATAAAGCTCCGGAGCAATACGCAAGTAGAGATCGACATCGAGCGCATTGTGATGGGTGATAAAAGGTCGTGCATTGGCCCCCCCGGGAATGGGATGCATCATCGGGGTCTCAACTTCGAGGAAATCCCTTTCTTCCATGAACCGACGAATGAGACGGATGATATGACAACGCCTCTGAAACAAGGGACGCACCTCAGGATTGACAATCATGTCGACGTAACGCTGGCGGTAGCGGGTCTCGATGTCTTCCAGACCATGCCATTTTTCAGGCAAGGGGCGCAGTGCCTTGGTCAGTAGCTGCAACGTTACAACACGGATGGTCAATTCACCCGTTTTGGTCCGGAACAGCGTGCCGATAACACCGATGATATCGCCGATCTCAATGTGTCGAAAAATCTGTTGGTAAAACAGCTCACCGACCGCATCCTTCTGTACGGCGATCTGTATCTGACCACTACCATCCTGCAGATTGGCAAAGGTAAGCTTGCCAAAATGACGCATGAGCATCATACGTCCAGCCGTTTTGACGCTAACCGCTGCTAGTTGCTCGTTGTCTTGCAACATCCCGTGATGGGCAATAATCTCTGCGATAGCCTGTTCAGGCTTGAAATCATTGGGATAGGGATTGACACCCGCCTGACGCAGAGCCTGTAGATGCACCTTACGGGCTTCAATTTGCGGATTTCCTTCCGGCTGCGGATTTTCTTCCAGTGGTCGCTGTTGTGACATGGTTCAACCTTATGCTGTACGAATTTTTTGCGATAGAGCCGCACGGATGAATGGATCAAGGTGACCGTCGAGAACGGCATCGGCATTGCTGGTTTCCTGATCGGTGCGCAGGTCCTTAACCATACGATAGGGGTGCAGCACGTAGGACCGAATCTGATGCCCCCAGCCAATATCGGTTTTGGCATCGTTGATGGCCTTGTTCTCCTCGGCCCGTTTATCCAGTTCCAGCTGATAAAGACGGGCCTTCAGCATTTGCATAGCATCATCCTTGTTGCGGAACTGGGAGCGGCCATCCTGACATTGCACCACAATGCCGGTGGGAAAGTGGGTAATACGCACAGCCGAACTGGTCTTGTTGACATGCTGACCGCCAGCGCCGGAAGCACGGAAGACATCAATACGGATATCCTTCTCGTTGATCTCAATCTGGATGTTGTCATCAATCTCGGGATAAACGTAGACCGAACTGAACGAGGTATGCCGCCGCGCCGATGAATCGAACGGACTGATGCGGACCAGACGGTGCACACCACTCTCATTTTTCAGATAGCCGTAGGAGAATTCTCCCACCACACGGATGGTCACCGATTTGCACCCGGCCTCATCGCCAGCCTGATAATCAACGATTTCAGTAGCATAACCATGCGACTCACCCCAGCGTAGGTACATGCGCAACAACATCTCGGCCCAGTCCTGCGATTCGGTGCCACCGGCACCGGGGTGAATTTCGAGAAAAGCGTTGTTGATATCCGCTTCCCCTGAGAGCATCTGTTGCAGCTCAAGGGCCTCGATACGCTCCAGCGCAGCGCTGGCCTGCTGCACAACATCGGCAAGAACACCCTCATCCTGTTCAGCACTGGCCAAGGCGTGCAGGTCAACCATGTCACTGGATTCGCGTTGCAGATGTTCCCACTCGAGAATGGTCTTTTCCAGGCGGTTCTTCTCACTCATGAGACGCCGTGCCTGATCCGGTTGGGCCCATAGATCAGGATCGCTACTCAAGGCGGTCAATTCATCCAGACGCCGTTTACCCTGATCGTAGTCAAAGATGCCCCCTCAGGAGAACAAGCTTCTCCTGAATACGGGCGAAAGTCCGTTCGATACTTTCTTCCATTTATGGTATCAATCCACAAAAATTTGAACTGATTGAACAAATAGGGCCGATGACGATAGTCCTGTTCATTCCGGACTAACATAACCAGGAATCTCCTTCGGATTGACTTCATCAATCTGTTCCGGAGACAGGTACTGCTCGGCATATTGCAGATAAATCTTTTTGTCGATGAAGACCTGGAACAGATCGGGATCGATATGCTGGTCCTTTTTCATGAAGCCGAGAATTTTCAGCGATTGTGACAGGGTCTTGCCGGGTTTGTAAGGACGGTCGCGTGCCGTCAGAGCCTCGAAAACATCGGCAATGGCCATGATGCGTGCCTGAACCGACATTTGATCTCGCGTTAGCTTCTTGGGATAGCCAGAACCATTAACGGCCTCATGATGACTTCCGGCAATTTCCGAGACACGGGACAGGTATTGAGGGAATGGCAGGGCAGCCAGCATTTTGATGGTCGCCGATACGTGATTGTTGATGATATCACGCTCTTCCTTGTTGATGGTACCGCGCGAAATGTGCAGGTTATACACTTCGTTCTCAGTCAACAGATCGGTTTCCTCGCCGTCAGGGGCCACCCATCGATAACCGGCAATACGATTGACCCGTTCCTTGAGTGCATCGGACATGAATTCGCCACCAATATTGCAGGTACGGATAAAATCGCGATCCTCCACCAGTTGGCGGACGGTTTCCTGATGCTGTTGCTCCAGCTCCGGAATATGCCCCGTATGACCCTGTTCCAAAGCAGCCAGTTTCTGCTGCAGCAACCGGATCTCGGCATCGCGTTTCAGTACCTCAAAACGGGTATCGACCACATGAACACGATCGTAGATTTTCTCCAGCTTGGTTGCTTTGTCCACCACCTCCGTTGGTGTGGTGACCTTTCCGCAGTCGTGCAACCAAGCCGCGATCTTCAGCTCGTACATCTCCTCGTCGGTCAGGCTGAAATCCTTCAGAACACCGTAGCTGGACTCATGAGCCGCCTGTCCCAGCAGCTCGGCCAAAACCGGGACACGATAGCAGTGGCCACCGGTATAAGGCGATTTTTCGTCAACGGCCGAGGCGATCGACTGGATAAAAGCCTCAAATAGCTGCCTGAGATTGGCAATCAGCTTCTGATTGCTCATAGCAATAGCAGCCTGGGAGGCTAACGACTCCGCTATACTCTGGTTTTCCTGCGAAAAAGGCCGCACCACATTGGTGATGCGATCACTGGCATTGATGAGCTGCAAAATGCCCAGAAGCTTGTTTTCGTGATCCTTCAAAGGTACTGTCAGGAAAGAGGTCGACCGATAGCCTGTCTTGGCATCAAAAGCACGCATGCCGGAGAAGTCAAAACCATCGGCCAGATAGGCATCCGGAATATTGACGGTCTTGCCACTCAAAGCGGCGTAGGCCGCCACCATCTGCATGTTGGGCTGGCCATCCTTGTTGTAAAGGGGCAATTCCGGAAAGTTGATCGGTACACCCGTGGTGCCTCCCATTTTGATGCCCAGAGAATCCGTCCGAATGATCTCAAAGCGCAGCGTCTGGCGGTCAGTAGCACTATAAAGCGTACCAGCATCAGCATGGGTGAGTTCCTTGGCCTCCAGCAGGATGAGCTCCATAAGGCGATCGATATTCTTCTCAGTGGAGAGGGCTACACCGATCTTGTTTAGCTTGGCAAAACGCTTCAGGTTGCTAAGCGTGGTAGCGGCCTGAATGGTCAAAGAAGTAGCCAGATGTTCGTCTTCTGGCGAAAAGGAACGAATCTCACGACTTGTGCTGTCGGTGGCATTGATGAGCTGCAGCACGCCAAGCAATTCGTTGTCATGGTTTTTGAGTGGCAGCAGCAGCATAGAAATGGAGTGATAACCGCTCTTGCTATCAAATTCCCGCATATCCGAACAGTCAAAGCTTTCTACCAGAGCAAGGTCGGCCATGTTGACGACTTCGCCTTTCAGGGCTGCATACACAGCAGCCTTTGTTAGATTGGCTGCTCCCTCTTGGTAAAGCGGCAATTCCGGCAGGCTGATGGTCATTCCAGATGTCTCGTTCGTTTTGACATCCAGCGAATTGATCCTTACTGCCTCGCAACAAAGTGTCTGAAGATTGGTCATGCTATAGACAACCCCGGCATCAGCATGGGTTAGTTCCATGGCATGATGCAGGATCAGGTCCGTCAGACGACTACTGTCTTTTTCAGCAGCAAAAATGACTGCAATAGTATTTAGTGCATTGATTTTCTTCAAGAAGTCAGCAGCGACACCAGCAATCCGTTGTTGCTCGTGCTCAAGCATCAACTGATTGACCAGTACTAGTGTGGCCTGGGAAGCCAACGATTCTACCAGATGCTGATCCTCCAGAGAAAAAGCCACCACGGCACCACTCTTTTGGTCGATGGCATTGATCAACTGAATCACACCGATGACATCGTTATCTCGATTCTTGAGCGGTACCGTCAAAAACGAGATCGAGCGGTAACCTATCTTCTCATCAAAGAGCTGGGTACCGGAAAAATTGAAGTCCTTAGCTGTTGATACATCAGCAATTTTAACGGTCTGTCCGCTGAGAGAAGCATAGGCGGCCACGTTGCTGAAATTAGGGTGGCCGTTGACATGGAGAGGAATTTCTGGAAGATCGATCGACTTGCCACTGCTACGGTTAGCATAAATGCCCAGCGAGCTGGTCACCATAATCTCAAAACAGAGGGTAAAACGTGGTGTTACCCGATAGAAAGTAGCCGCATCAGCGTGGGTTAACTCCTTGGCACCCAATAATACCTGCTCCAGCAACGTGGCTGTATCAGCTGCTTTTGACAGAGCAGTACCGATGGCATTCAGCCGTGTTATTTTCTTATGGTGTGATTTTGATGGCTTATTGGACATAATACAGTATCCATTGGTAGAGTAAGATTCAACTCAATATCGCCGCTATGATAGCCGTTTTCAGGCCATTGTTCAAACAAAAATGGTAGCCGGTGAAGATAGGTCTACCCGCTTGCTGGCAGCAGCAATCGACAGACTGAGGACACCGGATACCGGACTGACATTGCCAGCGCGATCAGTCTGAAAGGCACGCATGGCATGCTTGCCACTCTTCAGGGTGGATAACACATGACCGGAAGCCCAACTGCCGTTACCGGATACCAGACAGGTAGTTCCTCCCAGGATCTTTTCGTTACTATCTTTTTTACCGTTGCTATTCAGGTCTTCAAACAACGTCACCATGGCACCTACCTCACCCATACCAACCAGTGTCAAGGAAGAACTGCCCAGAGACGGGGCAGATGGTGCGGTGGTATCAACCGTGATCAATAGCGCGTCAGAAGCAACGCTGACAACCTGATGACTGGTTTGAACCGCCCGGATGGCATGAGTACCAGAAGGAATGGAGATCTCTTTGTTCCATTGGCCTGTGGCCGAGTGAACTTCAACGGAGCCCAGTGACTCGTCTTTGTCCATCTGGTTGTTGCTATTTTTATCGTTAAATAGGGTAACCTTGGCGTCTTTGGTACCGATACCGCTGATCGTCAGACCACGACTCGTCTTGGTGATGTTATCACTGCTTGACAATCCACTGTCGTCATTGGCAGCAAGATCAAGGCTGGTTGGAGCAACCACTACCGTGGCATTTCTGGTTGTAACCAGGGTCAGGGCATGGCTGGTCTGGCTAACATTACCGGCCACATCGGTCTG
>JADGCH010000002.1:115181-135567 GCA_015229115.1 Magnetococcales bacterium | reverse complement strand
TGAGGCCAGCGTGTCTCTGTGGCGGCTTTTTTCATTCATTCTGAGACAGGCTCTGAAGGCTAATCTGGCGCTTGTGGAGGAGGAATCGGCGAAAAGAGTGATGTTGGCGGACACAGGATACTGGTCTGAGGAAAACTGCAAATCCGAGACGGAGGATTGTGAGTTATTGATTGCTACCCGAAAGGATTGGAAGCAACGGCAGGCCATGCGGGACCAGACAGCACCACGGGGCCGGATTCCTGGGAACCTGACCATTCGGGAGCGGATGGATCGGAAGCTTCTGACCAAACGTGGCAAGGCGTTGTACAGGAAGCGTGGTCAAACGGTGGAACCAGTGTTTGGGCAGATGAAAGGGACCCAGGGGGCAGATGAGTTCAGTATGCGTGGTTTGGGATTGTGCGACGGCGAGTGGAAATTTCAGTCGGCCGTACACAATCTCAGAAAATTGCACTCGAGGTGCGTCAAAATGGGGAAAAATTAGCAAAATAACAGTATTGATAGGTGAAAATAGCCCTAATTGACAGTCAATTTTGGTCATCAGAGGCAGTTTGAGGCCAGCGTGTCTCTGTGGCGGCTTTTTTCATTCATTCTGAGACAGGCTCTTATTTAACAATTTACCGCCCGAACACCTCTACCCCTTTCCCCCCCTCGCCCGAAGGGAGAGGGGCTGGGGGTGAGGGCCTCATAAGGAGTTCCCCATGCCCACCCCACCTCCCGTCTCCTTCGCCCCAGCTGTCAATTATGGCGTTGGTGGTTCTGATGCATACGGCATAACCAGCGGTGATTTCAATCAAGATGGCATCACCGATCTAGCCGTCAGTAGTATGGACGGTAATGTCTCCATCCTGATGGGACAGGCGGGTGGCACCTTTGCGGCCGCTGTCAACTACAGCGGGATTTACGGTATGCGCGCCATAACCAGTGGGGATTTCAACCGCGATGGGATCATCGATTTAGCCACAGCGGACCTTGATGCCGGTAGTGTGTCTGTTTTTATGGGCCGTGCTGGGGGTACTTTTTCATCTGTGGTTAGCTACCCTGTCAATGACAACTGGCCTCATGAGCTTGCTATCGGTGACTTCAATAAAGATGGCGTTATCGACCTTGTCTCGGCAACAGCCAATAATGGCGGAGTTGCCGTCCTACTGGGAAAAAAGGATGGGACCTTTGCCGCTCCGGTGCACTACAAGGCCGGAGACTGGACTTATGGAGTCACTGTCGGAGATTTCAATCAAGACGGCATGACCGACATTGCTGCTGCCAATGACGGCAGCAATGATATATCCATTTTCATGGGCCAGAGCGCTGGTACGTTTGCTGCCGAAGTCAGATACGCTGCCGGAATAGATCTACACGTAGATATCAGGGCTGCTGATCTCAATCGAGACGGGATGCTTGATCTCATCGCAGGGGCAGTGTGGTATACCAACCAAATAGTGGTCCTGATGGGACAAGAGGGTGGTGTTTTTGCGGCACCAGCTACCTATACCGTTGGAAATTCTCCTGTACACACACAGGTCAATGACTTCAATCAGGATGGTGTCATTGATCTTGCTGTTGCAAATGGAAGCGATAACAATGTTTCTATACTGGTTGGCAATGGCGATGGTACCTTTTCATCTTCTGTCAATTATGCGGTTGGAACTACTCCCCAGGTTATGCTGACTGGTGATTTCAATCAGGATGGCGTTAACGATCTAGCCGTTGTAAACACTAACAGCAATGACATCTCAGTTCTTGTGGGCATCGGCAGCGGATCAACGCTTGATCTTGCCCTCTCCGACGACACCGGCTCTTCCAATTCCGACAACATCACCAACAAAACCAGCTTCACCCTTACCGGCAACGGTGAAAGCGGCGCCAAAGTAGTGCTGTTCGATGGTAGCAGCAACAAGGGCACGGCAACGGTGACGACTGCTGGCAGCTGGAGTCTCAAGCTATCGGGGTTGAGCCAGGGCAGTCACTCGTTCACCACCAAACCACTGATCGATGGCCAGCTCGGTGAGGCTTCGGCAGCGTTAGTGGTCACCATTGATACCAGCGCACCAGCGGTACCGACCGGGATGCAGAGCGACACCAGCGGTGGCGGGGGGCTGTTGGTCCGTGGCAATTGCGTTGGCGGTGCCACCGTGACACTGTTCAAAGACAGCAACAACAACGGCAAGATTGATGCTGGTGAGTCGTTGGCGACCACCTCTGTGACGGGGACCAGCTGGGCGGTTGGTGACCTGTCTCTCCCAGTCGGCACCCATGCCATCAAGGCGATGCAAACCTCGCTGGCCGGCAATGTCAGCAAGGCCTCGGCAGCGCTGACTGTGGTGGTGCGGCCGGAAAACCGTCCTCCCAGCGTGGGCGATGTCAGCAGGATTGGCAACGAAGAGGCCATCGTGACCTTGGCGGCCAACAGCTTCAGCAGCCAGTTCAGCGATCCGGATGGCGATGCCCTGGCCAGGATCAGCGTGATCTCTTTGCCTGGTAATGGCATACTGCAACTGAATGGCGAGGATGTGGTGCTGGATCAGGAGATCAGCGCCAGTGAGCTGGCCAGCCTGATCTATCGGCCCAACGGCAACTGGTACGGCGATGACAGCTTCAGCTGGAAAGGCAGCGATGGCAGACTTTATGCCGACAACCCGGCCACCATGACCCTCACCATCCATCCGGTCAACGATGTACCGACCCTGATCGGCTTTGGCAAAAGTGGCCAGAATGATGGCCATATCGCCTTCAGCCGGGATGATTTTACCGGACAATGGAGTGATGCGGATGGCGATGATTTAGCCAGGATCAAAATTACCAGCTTGGCCAGTTCCAGTTTGGGCACGCTGAAACTCAACGGTAACGCCGTGACCAGCAACCAGGAGATCATGGCTAGCAACCTCGATGAGCTGGTCTTTGTTCCGGCAGAGGGCTCGAGTGGCAACACCAGTTTTTCCGTACAGGCTTCTGACGGCCGGGCCTGGAGTAACAGCGTCGCTGTCAGCCTGACCGTGACCGCTGATCCCACTAAACCACTGGTGACGGTAACCAACCTGAAAGACCAGTCAACGGTCAACTCGTTGCTGACCATCCAAGGCACAGCATCAGCATCGTCTCAGGGCAGTACCATCAAATCGGTCGGTTTGCAGATCTTCGACCAGACCAGTGGTAACTACATGGTGCGCGAAACGGACGGCAACTGGCTTGACGTCGGCACTTCTGATGGCTGGGTTGTAGCAACGGATCGAAGCTCATCAGGTAGCTGGCAGAGCTGGTATCTTGGCACGCCTGCCAATAGCGGCGTCTGGACCTCTGGTCATAGCTATCTGGTCACGATCAAAACCGAAGACATGGCCGGTCATGTGGCAACCAGAACGGTCAACTTCGGTTATGGCAACCGGGTCTTTTCCCAGATTACGCTCGACAAAACCCTGTACACCACCGATGAAGGGGCCAGCAGATCGGTCCCCATCTCCGGGCAATTGTCGCTGGTCAGTGGTGGTGCGTGGGACTTTTCCGACCAGAAGGTACAGCTGCGCCTGACCAAACCGGGTGACGGCAGCTTCACCGATTTTGAGGTTACCACCCAAGGTGAGGAAGGCCGCTTCAGTGTTGATGTGCCCGGTAGCTCTTTTCGGGCCAGCGGTGATTATGGTGTCAAGGTGAGCTATGCCAGCAACAGTCCACTGGTGGTCAAATCATCCCAGGCTGAGGCGGACGTGCTGGTCGGGGCACCGGTTGGTTATGCCATCATCGTTCAGGGTGAAGCCTTTGCCAATGGTGAGCCCGAAGGGTTGCTGGCCCACAAACGCGCCACCAACCAGATCTACACCACCCTGCGCCAGCGTGGCTTTACCGACGAAAACATCAACTATCTCAATTTTGACGACAGCAACATCAAGGCGCTAGGACAAAAATTCAGCAGCATGGACCAGATCGCTGGCGATCATCGCGACCTGCCCGGCGCTCGGGATGGTCAACCGTCGCGCGACAATCTGCAACAGGCCATCGAGGTTTGGGCACGCGATAAGCTGCTGGGCAACCCGGCCCCGCTCTATCTGGTCATGGTCGATCATGGCAAGTCGGAGATTTTCTCCATGGGTCAGTATGACAGCGTGACCTCGGCGGACCTGGCCAGATGGCTGACTAACCTCGATAATCACCTGAAGGGGCAAGGAGATGCCGGGGCCAGGGCGCTGGCCCAGCCTCAAGTCGCTATGCTCGGCTTTTGCAACTCCGGCAGCTTCATCGACGATCTCTCCCGACCCGGTCGGGTGGTGATCAGCAGTGCCACGGCCAAGGAGCTGTCCTATCGTAACCCGGAAAACAGGGGCAAGAATAGCGGCATTGAGCATGGCGAGCTGTTTCTGGATCACCTGTTCCAGTCGCTAGCCACCGGCAAAACCCTCTACGACTCTTTCAATAGCGCCACGGCGGCCACCGAAAACAGTCTGGTGGTGCGGGGCAACCAGAACAACGCCGCGGCCAATACCGCCGATGATCGCACGATACAGAAAATCAACGATAACTCGGGTCAGCATCCGCTGCTCAATGACGACGGCAACAAGATCGGCAGCAACGAACTGTCCACCACGGCGGGTCAGGATGGTGCGCTGGCGGCCGGGTTGAAGCTGGGTATTACTCTGTCCAATTCCAGCACCAACTCCTTGACCCATCCGGTGCAGATTGGGGCGGTGGCACCGATGGCTGTTCTCACCGCCAATTCATCAACGCTGTTGTGGCTGCAGGAGGATGACCCGGCGGTCAAGAACGGCGGTGAGGCCTGGGTAACGATACTCAAACCCGATTTTAGCGCACCGGGCAGCAGCGGCAACAATCTGCAGATCAGCTTTAACCTGCCCACCATGCCGATGCGCTATAATGATACGGCACGGCGCTGGGAACTGAACAGCAGCGAGATTAACAGCGTTAATTTCACCACACCAGGCCGTTATCAGGTCCAATACTCGGTGCGCGATGCCGATAGCGGCCTGTTGGCCACGCCGGTGGTAGGCAGTCTCTATCGTGGTAAAAGCGGTAACCAGGCGCCGCAATCGTTTGCCCTGCGACAACCGCTCAGCAGCGCTACCATCGTCAACACCATCGGCCCGTTCGATTGGGACAACAGCAGCGACCCGGAAGGGAAAGCGGTCACCTATACGCTGACCATCGCCAGGGATGCGTCCTTCAGTCAGGTTGTTTGTCGTCAGGAGGGATTGCAGCGCTCCCATGCGGTGATTAATTTCAGGCAGCTGCCAACGGAGGTGGCCGAGGGCGATTATTACTGGCGCGTTGAGGCGGTTGACAACTACGGTGCGACCACGCCCAGCAGCGGCATCGGTCAGTTTAGCCTTGATTTTCCCAACGACATCCCGGCCATTCTGGATAGCTACCTCTACAGCAACAGCGATCACACGCTGATTGCCGATGCCACGGTGACCCTGAATGGCACACCGGTCAGCATGGGTCGTGATGGCAGCCTGCTGATGACCTTATCGACCCAGGGTGGTTTGCTGAAGATCATCAAGAGCGGCTACCGCACCAAAGAGATCATCCTGGGTGCAGCGGAAGCGGGTTCGGTCAACCAGCTGTCGATTGGGCTGGACCGGATCGCTGCGGCGGTGGCGGCCCCGACCGGCCTTGATCTGGCCACAGCGGACGACAGCGGCAAATCCACCAGCGATAACATCACCAAGGTGACCAAGGCTCTGACCCTCAGCGGTGCAGGCAAGAAGGGCGCGGTGGTAACCTTGCTGGATGGGGATGCAGTGCTGGGTACCGTGGCTGTCAGCAGCAGTGGCAAATGGAGCACGGATGTGGCCCTGCCGGAGGGGATTCATACCATCCGCGCCACGCAAAAGCTCGTCAATGATGTCAGCGATGCCTCAACGGCGCTGATGATCACGGTCGATAGCTCGGCACCCGATGCACCGTCCCAGCCGGATCTGATCGACGCAGATGACAACGGTCCTGATAACAGCAACAACATCACCAGCGTGACCAAAGGGCTCAATTTCAGCGGCAACGGCGAGGTTGGGGCGATGGTGACCCTATTCAACGACAAGAACAAAAATGGCAAGCAGGATAGCAGCGAGAAGGCTTTGACCACCGCTGTGGTCAAGGACGACGGCAGCTGGCGCACCGCCGATCTGACTCTGGCTATTGGCAGCTACAACCTGAGGACGTTCCAGACCGATCTGGCCGGCAACATCGGAGCGATGTCTGACACCCTGGGGCTGTCGATTGTCAAGGCCAGTGCTACCAAACGGGCGGAGTGGCTGCATGGCAGCCTGACCCTGCCATGACGACAGGGTTGCTTCTGTGAACAACGCCAACATCCGCATTGGTCAAGGTATCGATATCCACCCATGGGTCAGTGGCCGGCCCCTGCGCCTGGGGGGTGTCACCATCCCCCACAGCCATGGTCTGCTGGGCCATTCCGATGCTGATGCCCTGTTGCACGCCATCTGTGATGCGCTGTTGGGAGCAGCGGCATTGGGCGATATCGGTCATCATTTTCCCGACCATGACCCCGCTTATCGCGGTATGGATAGCAACCTGCTGCTGGATCGGGTCGTAGTCCTGGTAGCAGAGGCGGGGTGGCGGGTGGTCAATCTTGACTGCACCGTGCTGTGCCAGCGTCCTAAACTGGCCCCTTACCGCGAGGCGATGCGGCTCAATATCGCCGAACGTCTGGGGGTTGAGCTGTCAGCGGTCAACGTCAAGGCTACCACCACCGAGCAGCTGGGTTTTGTTGGTAGGGAAGAGGGGTTGGTGGCCATGGCAACGGTGTTGTTGGGATAACCGCAATCCCAGCGCACGCTGTTGCAGTTCTGTTTGATATTGGCTAAAATAACCCGCGCGATTTTTTTTGGAAACCATTCTACCTTATTCTGAAGAGGATTCACACCATGGCTTTGACTCCAACACTTACTATCCTAGCACCAACTGGATTGGATCTCGATAGCGAAAGTGACATCGGTTTCTCAGATTCCGATAACATTACCAGCATGACCGGTCTGGTCATTCACGGTCTCGGTATGGCCGACAACAGCATTACTTTGTTTGATGATAAAAATAAAAACAATAAAATAGAAGAGGATGAGGTACTAACGTCGGATCCGGTTGTCGACGAAGAGGGGCACTGGCAGGGTGAGATCAGCCTGGATGTTGACGGGGTGCACCAAATCAAGGCAGTGCAGATTCAGGATACCGATGGCGATGGTGAAGGTGATGCCACCAGTGCCGTTTCGGCTGTTTTGGCGCTCAGTGTTGACTTCGTGTCTCCGACCACCAAACCTACCAAACTCGATTTAGCTACTGATGATGACAACGGCCCCGATCACAGCGACAATATTACCAGTTATACCAAGGGGCTGACCATCAGTGGCACGGGCGACAATGGTCTGGTGGTGGTGCTGTTTGACGATGATACCGGTGAACCTCTGGTAGCTGTGTCTGATGAAGAGGGTAATCCGATCCGGTGGGCCACGGCGTTGGTGACCAGTAACAAGTGGGCTGTCGACGTCAACCTGGCAGCTGGAGCACATACGCTGTCAGCGCAGCAGATGGATCTAGCCGGTAACACCAGCGAAAATTCTGATTCCATCATCATCGAGACCGGTGCCGATTACCCGTTACCCGAAGCTCCAGCCGGTCTGGCCCTGTTGGCAGCGGATGACACCGGTATGGCCGATGACGATGCGATCACCAACAAGACTGCGCTGACCATCAATGGCACGGGCGTTGAGGATGCCGGTGCCAAAGTGGTTGTATTTGATGGTGGCGTTAGCAAGGGTACGGCAACGGTCACGGCTGGTAGCTGGAGTCTTAAGGTGTCCGGTTTGGCTGCTGGGGAGCACCATTTTACCGCCAAGCAGGTCGTCGATGGCGAAACCAGCGACGAGTCTGAACCGTTGCATGTGGTGATCAAGACTGCTCCTCCGGTTGCTCCGGCTGGCATTCACCTGGATGCTGAGAACGACTTAGGTCCTTCCAACAGTGACAACATTACCAGTGTGACTGCGGATCTGACCATCATGGGCCACGGCGAGTTGGGTAGTCGCGTCACCCTGTTTGCTGATAAAAATAATAATAACAAGGTCGACACGGGTGAGATGTTGGCCGAGCACCTCGAAGTGATGGCAGGTGAGGAAGGTGAAGGCGCCAGTTGGACGGCTGTTGTTGAAAGTATGGCAGCGGGCAGCTATGCCATCAAAGCCATCCAGACCGATCTGGCCGGCAACAACAGCCCTGTTTCGGTTGCCATGCCTCTGATCATCGATACCACAGCGCCGCTGGCCCCGGGCAAGCTGGATCTTTCTGCCGCCGATGATAGCGGTACCAACAAGAGTGATAACATCACCGGTAAAACGAGCGGACTAACCATCACTGGAACTGGTGAAAAAGGGCTGCGGGTGATCCTGTTTACTGGAGACAGCCCGGAAGATGAGGGGAATGTGCTGGCTGCAACGACGGTGGATGCCAAAGGACTCTGGTCAGCCGATGTCGAGTTCGAGGAGTTCAGTGAGTACACCATCCAGGCGGTGCAGATGGATCTGGCTGGCAACGAAAGTCCGGCTGCCGAATTGACGCTTACCATCGAAGATATTCCACTTCCTCCGGCCCCTACCGAACTGGCTCTGCTCGCTTCTGATGACACCGGAGTGGCCGGGGACAACATCACCAGTAAATCCAAGGCGCTGACCGTCACCGGTATGGCCAGTGCTGGGGGTAAGATCACGCTGTCCGAGAGTGGCAAAGCCATCGGCACAGCAACGGCGGATACGGGTGGTAAATGGAGTGTCAAGATTGCCAGTCTGACAGCCGGGGCGCATAGTCTGACCGCACAGCAGCTTGCTGATGGTGAGAGCAGCAGCGACTCCGAACCATTGGTGATCTCAGTAGATACCTCGGTACCAGCAGCTCCGGCAGCCTTGAAGATCGGTGAAAACGGTGCTGCCAGTCAGACACTGGCCAGTGGGGCCAATTTGCTGATTGGGGGGACAGGGACCCATGGAGCGACGGTCATCGTCTTCGATGACATCAACAAGAACGGCAAACCGGATGCCGGTGAACCTTCAGCCAACACGGCTGTTGATGGGCAGACGTGGTCAGCCGATCTGAGTCTCTCTGGTGGTACCCATGCCGTCAAGGCCATTCAGACCAATCTGGCTGGTACCGCCAGCAAGCCTTCGGCTGCCATCAATGTCCTTGTCACCACTCCTGGCGGGTTCAAACTGGCCGCCGAAGATGATACCGGTAGCTCAAAGAGTGATGCTATCACCAGCAAGACTTCCGGTCTCACCCTGACCGGTACTGCTCCGGGTGGACTCAAGGTGATGTTCTATCTGGGTGATAGTGATGAGTCCGTGGCAACAACCACCGTGTCAAAAGGAACCTGGAAGATAGACCTGCCTACCTTGGAAGCAGGCGAGCACATCATTACGGCTACCCAGATCAATACTGCGGCTGGTGAGCCAAGCGAGAGGTCGACGCCATTCACGCTGTTCATCGATAACGAGGCACCAGAGACTCCCGCTGGATTGACTTTTGATGATCCTGCTGGCAATGGCATCATCAATAAGACCAGTGGTCTGATCATTACGGGTACGGGTGACGTGGGGGCCAACATAACGCTGTTGGCGGCGGGCAAGAGTCTGGGAACCGGTCGTGTTGATGAAGATGGCAACTGGAGCGTTACCGTTGCCAAGATCGGCAGCGGTACGCATACCATCACCGCCAGTCAGGCTGATCTGGCCGGCAACACCAGCCCGGCTTCCGAAGAGCCTCTGGTCATTGTCGTCGATGCTGTTGCACCAGCCGCCCCTTCAGGTCTGAAATTCAACAGTACCGATGGCACTATGACTGGTAAAGGTGAAAAGGGAGCCACGCTGACTCTGTTCCAGGACGCCAACAAGAATGGCAAGGTTGAGGAAAGCGAGACAATATTGGGTGGTGGCGAAGTGGACCCGGAAACGGGCAACTGGAGTGTGGAGGTCTCCTTTGAGACTGGTACGCATGCCAACATCAAGGCCATCCAGAGCGATTTGGCCGGTAATGTCAGCAAGGCCTCTGCAGCACTGACCGTGACCATGAAGACTGCCCATCTGACGCGCATGCTTCAGGGTTACAGCAGCCAATTGGCCGCCAGCGAGACCATAACGATCGGTGGAGGGGTTGCCATGACCAATGACAGCACCAAGTCTCAGGACAGCCTGTTGACGTTTTCATAAAGGTAGTAGTCGCGTACCATCAAGTCCCTCTCCATTCATGGAGAGGGACTTAGGGTGAGGTCTAAAATCATGAACCCCGAAGACCGTTTTGATCTCAATGATATTTATAACGAGCCAACCGATCGGCAACTGGAGGCCTTGATGGAGGCCGTATCAGAAGAGGTGAATAAACGTGCTGCGATTGCTCGTCAGAGGTTCAAGGAGCAATTACAGGCAGAGGTGGCTGCTGTCAGGCGCAGCTGGCAAACGCCCAAATGATTCAGGTTGATAAACCGAGATTGATTGTTGTGGCTGGTCCAAATGGGTCGGGTAATGCCTCTATCTGAGTGCCTGTTCAATATCTGCCAGAATATCTGGCGCATCTTCCAAACCAATAGCCAAACGCACCAGTCCATCCGTTACGCCAGCTGACAGACGCTCCTCGGCCGATAGTCGCCCATGGGTGGTTGTGGCTGGATGGGTGACCAGTGTTTTGGCATCACCCAGGTTGGCGGTGATGGTCACCAGTTGCAGCCGGTCAATAAACTGATGGGCTTGCTGCTTCGAGCCTAGCTCCAGACACAGCAACCCGCCTGGTTGGCGCATCTGCCGACAGGCCAGTTGATATTGTGGGTGACTGGGCAGTCCCGGGTAATGGAGCTGCAGCTTGGGCCAACGACTGGTTAGCTGCTTGGCAATCCAGGCGGCGTTGTGGCAGTGGCGTTCGATGCGTAATGGCAAGGTCTCCATACCCTTGTAAAGAACCCAGGCATTAAAGGGCGATAGAGTGGGTCCGGTATTGCGGATGAAGGGGTAGATGCGCTCCATCAGCAGAGCTTCCGGCCCGATGATGGCTCCTCCCAGGACACGGCCTTGTCCATCGATATATTTGGTTGCCGAGTGAATAACGAGGTTTGCTCCCAGTTGCAAGGGCTGCTGCAGGCAGGGTGTGCAGAAAACATTGTCAACGGCCAGCAAGATGCCATGTTGCTGGGCCAGTTGTGCCAGCAAGGTCAGATCGACCAGCTCCAGCGTTGGATTAGAAGGGGTTTCGGCAAAAAATAGTCGCGTTTGGGGTGTGATGGCGCGACGCCAATCATCGATATCGGCCAGAGTGACTCGAGTAACGCCAATACCGAAGCGTGGCAATACCGTATTGGCTAAGGTCGCTGTCGAACCAAACACCGACCGACTGACCACGACGTGATCACCCTGTGACAACAGACTGAGAAACAGGGTCTGAATGGCAGCCATACCGGACGCCGTGGCCAGTGCTTTCTCGCCCCGTTCCAGGGCTGCCAGCCTGGTTTCGAAGGCTGCCACGGTCGGATTGGTGAAACGGCTGTAGACATTGCCAGCCGCCGTGCCGGCGAAGACTTCCGCAGCATGAGCGGCCGATGCGAAGGTATAACTGGAGGTGGGAAAGATGGCCAAACTGTTTTCACGCTGTGGTGAGCTTTGTTGGCCGCTGTGCAGGGCCTGCGTTGCGATTCCCCACGATGGTTGAGATTGATCCGTAACAGCCATTGGATGCTCCTTGCGGGTCAGCGAATCAGTAAGCCAGCCATGACCAGAAAAACAGCACAACCGCCCAGTGCCAAACGCCAAGCCTGTTTCTGGGCGATACCAAAAACCGCCCTCAGTCCGACGTAGACCAGCCATGACTCAACGACGACGACGACAATATGCCACGGGACCATGATCTCCGGCCCACCGATACCATATTGAATCAGCAGATTGTCAATCAGCAGGGTCGGCAGCCAAGGCGTGAAGAAAGCCAAACCAACCATTTCCCAGCTTTTGGCAAACGTCATGGATTTCACCGTAGCATAAGCCCTGCCGTAGCGCCAGAGAAAAAGAGCGATGGTGCTGATGATCAACAGGCCATAAGGACCATAGGCGAAAATTTCAAAATAACGATAAATAAACGGGGTAAACGACATCGGTACCGGCAACAGCATGGGTGTGTCGGAGACGTGCAGGTTGACCATGGTGGTGATGGAGGTGGCCCACCAGCGAAACATCTGCAGGCAGATCGACCAAGCCAGTAACGACTGGCCACGGGCCCAGGTGAAGACCTCGGTCGGATGAAACAGCAGATCAACGGTCATGCGTTGCAGGGTATCGAAGAAGGGTAAGGTAACCGGCTCCCATGGAAACCGCAACGGGCCCGTCAAGCCGATGCGGGCATGCAGATAGATAATCTCCGAGATCATGTGGCGAATACGTTCCGATAACTTAAGCATGATGCGCAGTGACAGAGCCGGATCTTCATGGAGACGCTGCAGAAAACCCTTCTGATCAAGCGACAGCAGACGTACCCGGCTGATGGCCTTGGCCGTTGCTACACGGGGCTGCTGATCGAGCAGGGACATCTCGCCAAAAACGTGGTCCCGTTCCAGCACCGCCAGACAGATGGAAGGTTGGTCTTCAGCCCTGGCAATGGAGATTTCGACCTGACCCTCAAGAATCACGTAGACGGCACCGGGGGGATCGCCCTGGCGGAAAACGATTTCTCCCGGTTCGTACACCTTACCCAATTCCTGTTTGGTCTTATGAAAATACATCGCTCACTCAAACCACTTCGCGCCAAGCTGGAAACAGGGGAAAATAGAGCCCAAGCCGGATAGGGCGCTGGTGTTCTCCGGCCATTTGACGCATCAACCTGGCGTAGAGTTGCAGTTGAGGTCGATAACGCTCTTGTTCGTGGTCAAGAAACAGCTCCAGATCGCTGCCGCTGTGACGGCTGGTCTTGAAATCGACAATCCAGCGATATCCTTCTGCATCGATAAAGGTGCGGTCGATTACGGCACGGTAGGTCTTGCCATCCACGCTACCACCGATGGCCCATTCGCTGGCCGGGTGTTGATGGCTGGCATCGAACAGCCACTGTCCTCTGGGATCGGAAAGAGTTTGTTGCAGGGCTTGTTGCACCTGTTGCACGGCCTCATTCAGGTGACAGGACGGTACGCCAAGACGCATGAGGTGGTGTTGTATCACCGGCAGGTAAGTGGCTATCGAGACAGGACGGCCGAGTCGGCGTTGCTGATCTATAAAGCAGAAACTGCGATGAACGACCACCCCAATACAGCGGATCAATTCTCCAGCCCACTGGAACAGGATGGTTGACTCGGATTGGACTTGGGTGACCGGATCTGCTTCTGGCTGGAGTGCCGGTAAAGGTAGCGATAGCGGCGTAACAGGTTGTGGCTGCCAGTCGGCACGCAGGACATGGTGGCGCTGGGTTGTTACGGTTGTTGTGTCAGGGACAGCCGCCAGCGGCTGTTGCTGCTCGGCCAGGAGTTGCTGCTCGCAGTCATGATGAATCACCGACCAAAGCAGCCGCAACAACGAACCGGTTCGGGGTGTTTTGAGAGTACCATTCTGTTGCTGTGTAACAGATGCCAGCAGATGAAGCTTGTGACGAGCCCGGGTTAAGGCAACGTAGAGCAACCGAGTCTGTTCATGCTGGTCAGCCTGCTGGTTCCAGTCCTGTAGCATACGGTAGACCGGATCCGGGTCGGCCTGATCACTGCGCTGAATGGGTGCCAGCAGTAAGTCGGTATGACCATCCGGACGCTGCCGTTCCTGCCACAGCAGCAGTGGACGATCATGACTGCGTTGACCGAGGGCCAGAGCCGTCACAACGACCACGTCAAACTCCAGCCCTTTGGCTTTGTGAATGGTCATGAGCTGGATACGGGCGGAAACGGCATCACGACTGGTGACAGCACGAACCGACTGAATGCGCTTTACCAGCACCGTTGGATCGGCCAGTTCGCCACCACATTCGCTTTGCTGAAGCAGATCAAAGAAAAGAGCGGCATTATCCTGTTCAATCGGATCGGTCACCAGCAGCGGTCCACCAAGGGCACGCCAGACACCTTCTATCCAGCGTCGTAATGGGGCAATGGCGTTCCAGCCATCACTGCGACGACGGTTCTTGAAGGCTGCTGTCAGAATAGCGACCAGACGATGGCTGCGTTGCTGACCATCCTGCGATAATTGGGCGCGTTGTTCCGATTGCTGCAGCAACTGCCAGACCGGAGCGGTAGGGTCTGGTGCGATGATCGTGGCGATATCTGCCAATGACAGGGCACACCAAGGTGTGCGCAACAACGCCAGCCAACTGACACGGTCACCCGGCAGCAACAGGGCTTGGGTCAGAGTGAGCAGATCTGTCACCAGCTGGGATTGGGACAGAGAGGCTACATCGACAGCCTGAAAGGCTATATCGGCCTGTTGTAAAGCCGTGATAACCGGATAAAGGCCGTTACGGTTGCGGGCTAGAACGGCAATGGTCTGCTCAGGGTCACTAGCGTGGATGATCTCCACAACGCGAGCCGCTTCATGATCGAACGAACAGAGGGTGTGGATTTCGACCGGTGGATCGTTGCTGACACATTCTGGCGGCGGCGGTGATTGTGCCGGGGTGGCTGCCGTGAACGGGATGGCACCCGTTCCGATGTCCTCCTGAACGGGCATGACCTGTTGCAGCAGTTGATTGTTCCATTCAATCAGGTTGGCACGGGAACGAAAATTGACAGTCAGGCGGAGAAATTCAGGTTGAATGGCGCCCAGACCATAACGCTTGACCTGTAAAAACAGGCCGACATTAGCCTCGCGAAAACGGTAAATGGACTGCATCGGGTCGCCAACCAGGAATAGGGTGCGGCCATCTTGGCCGTCCCACTCACAGGTCAGTTGTTGCAGCAGTTGATAATGGCTGCGTGAGGTGTCCTGAAATTCATCGACCAGCAGATGTTGAATCGTTCCATCCATCCGCAAGGCCAGATCGGTCGGCTGTTCCGGACTGCCAAGGGCCTGTAGTGATTGCAGGGTTATGGCGGTAAAGTCGACCTTGTTGAGGCGGACGAACAACCTCTGTAACTCTCCCACAGCCAGGGGCAGCAATTGCAACAGCGTTTGCAGGATCTGCCATTGCTCATCGTTGTAGTCAGACGTTTCTGGTAATGACCGTTGCAATCCATGCAGGGCTAGGCGCAAGGATTGATAGCGATCGTCATCAAGCTGCTGAAGCAGTTGGGTTAAAGCAGCTTTTTCCTTTTTGGAAGAGGCTGGAAAGCCCATGTTGACATTTACCTGCCTCCGCCAAAGGCCTGCAGAGGTCAGTAACAGGTTGATCAGGGCGTGCCAACAGAGGAGCTGATCAGTGCTAGCGGTGGGCCAGCGCCACGCACCAACAGGCTGTTGTTGTCGGTAGTACTGTAGTTGTTGAATCAGTTGGATGCTGGCTTTGGGATTGCTCACGAGGTGATCAACGGCGTACTCGGCCAAGGGCGGCAACTGCTGCTGTAGCCACGCGGGCACTAGGGCCAAGGCCGTTGCTAGCCGGTCTTGGATCAGCCGCTGTAACGCCTGTTGCAGGTGCAGACGGCACTCTCGATCCAACTCACGCCCACGTACCACAAGGGGCAGCCATTGATCACGCCGCTGCAGCATTTCAGCCAGCAACGATTCGGCTTGGTCCCAACGATGATCAAGATGGTCAAACAGCTGTTGTAGCGCCGTATCCCAAGGGGGCGAACAGGCCAGATGACGCAGGGTATCCTGAGAGGCCTGACGGTAGCAACGGTCGGCATCGTCACGGTCGAGATGGTCCGGTTGGGTACCAAAACCCGACAAAACCGGCGTTTGGTGGGTGATGGCAGCACACAGGGCATCAATAGTCATGGTGCGCAATCGCTCTGGATTGTGCAGCAGTTGCCAGCCAAGACGCTGGTCCTGCAACAGGACCGACTGAGCCAGAATCAGCAGCTGCCTGGAATAGTCATCCACTGGCGCTATCGAATCAGCCGACCAAGACTGTGCCTTGGACAGGGCAGCAATGATACGCCGACGCATCTCATCCGCTGCCTTGCGGGTGAAGGTAATGGCGACCACCTGTTCTGGCTGTTCAACACGTGCCAGCAACAATAAAAAGCGCTGAATCAGCAGGCCTGTTTTACCGGATCCAGCCGGTGCCTGCACGATGAACGAGCCATGCGGGTCAAGGGCACGCTGCCTCTGAACACGATCAGCCGGACCCTCCATGCTGCTCAGGCCGTTGTGTTAAGACCGCGATCGAAGACGGTATTGTTGGGGACGCTGATGTCGCGCATCAACTCGTTCTTAATGTAGTCGAGCTCGATGAAATCATCGGCCTGACGGCGCAGTTCGTCGGCAATCATCGGGGGCTGTGTCACCAGCGAACTGACCACGGTAACTTGCTTACCCTGATTCTGCACAGCCTCAACGATACAACGGAAATCGCCATCGCCAGAAAACAGCACCGCATGGTCGTAGTGAGGAGCCATTGAGATCATGCCAATGGCAATCTCGATATCCATGTTGCCCTTGGTACGACGATGCCCGGTAACCGGGTCAATGTACTCTTTAATGGGCTTGGTAACCACGGTATAACCATTATAGGCCAACCAGTCCACCAGCGGACGAATGGGCGAGTACTCCTGATCATCGCCCAGCGCTGTATAATAATAGGCCCGTACCAACCGACAGCTCGATTGAAAATAAAGCAACAGCTTCTTGTAGTCAAAATCGAAATTCAGGGCCCTCATAGCCGCGTACAGGTTGGACCCATCAATGAAGATGACAACACGCTGATCCTTGTAGAACATGTCAGACTCCCGTTACCAAAAATACTCACACAAATTTCTTCGTCCATTGATCCATTATTGTTTGATATAATTTGTTTTTGATAGTCTATTCTGGATAACAACACCACCTACACAGTCAATTAGACCCTACGCCATCAACGTCAGTTCACGGTCCCAGCTAATTAAGCTAACCATTATTGAATTGGCGAACAATAGTAAAAAATCTGATTAAAACAAGGTAGACACGCGTAGATAGCGAAACATTCATGGAGCGGGAGAGGGGATTTGAACCCCCGGCATCAACCTTGGCAAGGTTGCGCTCTACCCCTGAGCTACTCCCGCACAATCAGACAACATTCCACCCATGCGACCAAGGCTTCGATTCGCATGAGCGATGCCCACCAGGACCGGGCTATTCATCTATGGAGGCCGGGGTGGGAGTCGAACCCACGAATGAAGGTTTTGCAGACCTCTGCGTTGGACCACTTCGCCACCCGGCCGAACAAGGACGGAGACCATTCTGGAGCGGGAGAGGGGATTTGAACCCCCGGCATCAACCTTGGCAAGGTTGCGCTCTACCCCTGAGCTACTCCCGCATACCCTATACCAGCCAACCATCTACCAACGGCCGTCACTATAGGACAAAACAACCAACCTGTCAATCGATGCAGCGATCCAATCAAGCAATTTTTTAAGCAATTTCTGTCAAGCCTCTCAAACCTGCAGAATACTTTTACGAATGGTTGGCCACGCCTTGGTAAGATAATCGTAGCCGGACCACCATGTCAAGACCATACAAACATAGAGGCAGAGCAGGCCGACGGGGGTAAGGGGCAAACCAAACAGACCATCCTGAACCAGCAACATCAGGATGGCAGTCATCTGGAAACCGGTCTTCCATTTACCCAGCCGTGAAACGCTGAGGCTTGAACCAATTCCCGACATATATTCACGCAACGCCATGATGGTGATCTCACGAGCCGTGATCAATAACACCGGTAGCAGATGGGCTCGTTGCTCGGCTACCAGCAGGATCAGGGCTGATATCACCAACAGTTTGTCAGCGACAGGATCGAAGAAGCGACCAAAAGCCGTTTGCAGACCATCTTTTCTGGCCACATAGCCATCGGCCCAGTCCGTCAGCGCGGCCACACCAAAAAAGAGTGTTGGCATAATCTTGCCCCAATCTCCCGGCAGATAGACCATCAGGATAAACACTGGAATCAGTGCAATCCGGGCCGCTGTCAACAAGTTAGGTAGATTCCATAATACAGCAAGCATTACCGCGTGTCCGATGAGTTATCCCGAGAACTGCGAAAAAAATGGTAAACCTGTTCGGCTAGCTGTGGCGAGATGCCTTTGACTTCTGCCAGTCGCGCCTGATCGGCCTGCGCAATCGCCTCAACCGAGGCGAAGTGACACAGCAAAGCCTTACGCCGCTGTGGGCCGATTCCCGTTATTTGATCCAGGACGGAAGCATACTGTTTGCGATGCCGCTTGATGCGATGGTAACCAACGGCACAGCGATGGGCTTCATCGCGAATCAATTGCAGCAGCAACAAAACGGGATCACCTTGGGACAGTATAATCGGTTGTGGTTGATGCGGCAAGAAAATGCGTTCTTGTCCAGCATGACGATCGACTCCTTTGGCCAGGGCGACAAAATGGATCGCATCGGTGAGTTGTAATTCCAGGGCCACCGTCATGACCGCATTAAGTTGACCGATACCACCATCCAGCACAATCAGGTCTGGCCATATTTCTGACTGCTGCAGTTTGTGACAGCGCCGCCGTATCATAGTTGCCATGCGGGCAGTATCGTCAGTGGCATGGTCATCCTGGATGGCAAAACGGCGATACTGGTCCCGCTGCAATCCTTCGGGTCCACAGACTACCATGGCACCGACAACGCTGTCGTCGTGATGGTGCGAGATATCATAGACCTCGATGCGTTGGGGTGCTTCGGGTAGTTTTAGCCGTTCTGCCAAGGCTTCCAGACGTTGTTGCCAAGCGGTATGCTCATGACTTTTTCGTTCCAGTGCCCACTGGGCGTTGGCGCAGGCCATCTGCATCAGTTGCCATTTCTCACCCCGTTTGGGTTGGTGTAGTGTTACGGCTCCGGCTCTTTTTTCCTTGAGCAGGGTGCGTAGCCACCCTTCGTCATCCGTAATGGCATGGCTGACGATAATTTCACTGGCTGGCTGCTTGTCAAGATAGAATTGCAGCAGGAAGGTTTCCAGAATAGCCGATTCACTCATGGTGTCGGTCTGCTCGGGAAAAAAGGCACGATGCCCAAGATTGATGCCATTGCGGATAAAGAACACCTGGATGGCACAGTGTTGTTCCTGACGGTAAAGGGCCACCAGATCCACATCATGCCGCAATGTAGCGAGATTGATCTGGCGTTGTTGCTGGATGTAGCGCAGGGTCTTAATACGGTCGCGCAGCTGTGAGGCCTGTTCGTAATAGCGCTGCTCGGCAGCATGCCACATAGTAGCTGTTAGTTCATCGATCAGTTGAGGACTGCGTCCGGACAGAAACAGCACCACTTCATGGACCGACAGGGCATACTGCTCGGCAGTAATGCGGTCACAGCAGGGTGCTGAACAGCGTTTGATCTGGTATTGCAGGCAGGGTCGTCGCTGACTTGCGAACTGGTGATCATCGCAAGGACGAATCAGAAACAGCCGTTGCAGCAGTTTCAGTGTTTCGCGCACCGCCTGTGTTGATGGATAGGGACCGAAAAAACGGCCTTTCTCTTCCCGCTGACCACGGTAAAGGGTCAGTCGTGGAAAGGGGTGATCCGTCGTTAGATGGAGCCATGGATAGGATTTGTTGTCCTTTAGCAGCACGTTGTAACGGGGTCTGTGACGCTGAATTAACGTGGCTTCCAGTACCAGGGCATCAATCTCGTTGGCCGTCAGGGTGATTTCCAGTTGTTGTGCCTGCTGCAACATCGACTGAGTGCGTGGCGCATGATCGGTACGGGCAAAGTAGGACAGCACACGACGACGCAACTGCTTGGCCTTACCGATATAGAGCAGATCTCCGGTGCTATCGAGAAACCGGTAAACGCCGGGTTGTAACGGAAGTGCAGCAGCCTGTTCTTGCAAAGGGTGAATCAGCCGTCACTCCTGTATCAACTGACCAATAAAGGATAGTTCACGGTAGCGCTCAGCGTAGTCGATGCCATAACCCACTACAAACAGGTTGGGGATGGTAAAGCCGACAAAATCAGCCTGAACAGCCACCTGACGCCGTGCCGGTTTATCCAGTAATACGGCAGTGAGCAGATTTTTGGCACCGCGTTGACGCAAATGGTGGCTGGAAAACTGTAACGTTAGGCCAGAGTCGAGAATATCATCGATCAAGAGCACCGGGCGATTCCGTACCTCTTCCTGGCAATCCAGCTGCATCTGGACGCGACCACTGCTGGTGGTATCGCGGCCATAGGAAGACAGGATCATGAAATCGAGGGCCGGTTGTATACCAAGACGACCTAGCTGGCGCATCAGGTCAGCACAGAAAACGGCCGAACCCTTCAGCAGGGCTACGATGAGAGGTGTTGGACCGATG
>JADGCH010000002.1:78967-115085 GCA_015229115.1 Magnetococcales bacterium | reverse complement strand
CAGCACAGAAAACGGCCGAACCCTTCAGCAGGGCTACGATGAGAGGTGTTGGACCGATGCGTGGAGCGATCTCACCGGCCATGGCCTCAATCCGTTCGGCGATAGCGGCCGATGTGATCAGCGTATGAATCGATTCCGACATGCCATTACCCTTTACCCAGCAAAAACACCACCATCGGTGCCAACAGGTTGGCAGCTGGATAGGACAGTTTTCCGGCCAGCCAAGCCTTGATCTGGCCATCGGGGCGATGACCTGTCGACCCTAGCGGTATTTGTTCCAGCACCTGCACCGGCAATTCCTGACATAATGTTAAAAAGTCAGCCACGGTACAGGGGTGAATATTGGGCGTGTCATACCAATGGTAGGGCAGGTGGTGGGTCATGGGCATCCTGCCATGCAGGACCAGCTGCATCCGTACCCGCCAGTGGCCAAAATTGGGAAACGAGACAATGACTTTTTTACCGACACGCAACATCTCCTGCAGGACAAAGCGTGGTTTCTGGATGGTCTGGAGCGTGTGAGACAGGATAACGTAATCGAAACTGTCATCAAGGTGGTCGAGCAATCCTTGGTCGATATCGCCATGATAGACCGGCACACCACGACTGATGCAAGCGTGCACACCCTCATGCGAAATTTCAACGCCGAAGCCGCGCACCTTCTTGGTATGAATCAGATAGTCGAGTAACGCCCCATCACCGCAACCAAGGTCAAGGACGCGGGCATTTTCAGCCACCAGATTGGCGATGATTTCCAGATCGACGCGCAAATCGTGCATTTTTCTTTGTGGACTCATCCTCTTGTCTGACCTCCATTCCAGAAGACCAATGTGGCCTGTTTGCGCTCACCACGGATACTAGCATACTCCAGCATACCGTGAAGGGCAGCCCCTTTGTTGCGCCATTCGATGCCTTTTTCGATCCCTCTTTTTTCGCCAATTCGTTCAGCACTGGTAATGTACGGCATGTGTTGCTGCTCCTCAAATTGAAGAAGGCGATGAACTCCCTGATACAGAGGTCAAGGATTTCCTTCCAGGGTGTGTCATAGTCATTGGGGATCTGTTCTACGTCGGCTTGGTCATGAATCATCAGCTTACGGATCCATCGTGCAACAGACCCTGGCAGTTTTCCTTATTTTCGTCCTGAAGGATGTCCCATCAGGCCACCCATGCCGGTCATGTTGGCCAGCGATCCAAGCCCTCCACGCATCAATCCTTTCAGACCGGATTTACCCAGTTTGCCAAAGCGCTTCATCATGTCACGGGTAGTGGTGAACTGTTTGAGCATCATGTTGATGTCCTGCACTGTGGTGCCCGAACCACGGGCGACCCGCTTCTTGCGCGAGGCGTTGAGCAATTCTGGCTTGCGGCGCTCACCCGGCGTCATGGAGAGGATCATGGCCTCAATGCGCTTCATCTGCTTCTCGACCACCGTCATGTCCTGTCCCTTGACGGCCTGACCCATGCCCGGAATCATCGAAACCAGATCGCCGATACTGCCGATTTTTTTGATCTGTTGCATCTGTGACAGAAAATCGTTGAGATCAAAATGACCTTTGGTCAGCGTCTCCTGCATCTTGATGGCGTCGGCCATCTTGACGTTTTCCATGGCGCTTTCGACCAGGGTCAACACATCGCCCATACCCAAGATGCGTGAGGCCAGTCGGTCGGGATGGAATGGTTCCAATCCATCCAGCTTCTCACCAACGCCCAGGAATTTGATCGGCTTGCCGGTGACATGGCGTATCGACAGAGCAGCCCCACCACGGGCATCGCCATCGCTTTTGGTCAGAATAACACCGGTGATATCCAGTTGTTGATCAAACTGCTGGGCCACCGTGACGGCATCCTGGCCAGTCATGGCATCAGCGATCAGTAGAATCTCGATCGGATTGACGATCCGTTTGATATCGACCAGTTCGGTCATCAACGTGGCATCAATATGTAACCGTCCGGCGGTATCCAGCAGCAGGACGTCATAACCACCCCTCTGGGCTGTCGATAAAGCTTGGCGGGCGATGTCGCGTGGATTGCTGTTGGGTTGGGCTGGCAAGACGTCGGCATTGACCTGTTTGGCAACGGTAGCGAGCTGATCCATAGCCGCTGGCCGATAGACGTCCAGCGATGCCAGCAGGCACTTCTTGCGCTCCTTCTCCAGCAGACGTTTAGCTAGCTTGGCCGTTGTAGTGGTTTTGCCGGATCCCTGCAGTCCAACCAACAGAACCACAGCCGGTGGTTGCGAGGCCAGATTGAGGCGCTCATTGGCACGCCCCATCAATTCTACCAGCTCGTCGTGGACCACCTTGATGACCTGCTGTCCCGGGGTCAGCGATCCGATGACCTCAACACCGATGGCTCTCTCCCGCACCCGTTCAACGAAGCTGCGTACCACCGACAAGTGGACATCAGCTTCCAGCAGGGCTACACGTACGCTGCGCATTGCCTCCTGGATATTCTGTTCACTCAGGGTGCCGTGGCCGCGCAGCTTCTTGAACAGGTCGGAAAAACGGTCAGACAGATTGTCGAACATGGTTAGTCATCTCTCCATACCGGTAAATTGTGATGGCCCCATTCTGCCATGGAGCCATCGTAGAGCTGTACCCGGGAGCAACCGATGTGGCGCAATAACAACCAGGTTTGTGAGGCACGGTGACCAGTCTGGCAGTAAACCACCACCGGCTGGTCCAGATCGGTCAGACCGGCACAGGCGAATAATTGCTGCAACTCGGCCACCGGTTTCAACAGAGTACTGTTACGGTTGATCAGCGTATCCATCCAGTCCAGATGTATGGCACCTGGAATATGACCCCGTGGTCCGGTCAGATTGATACCGAGATATTCTTTTTCGCTGCGCACATCGAGCAGCAGTGCGCTCCGGTGTCCCTCGACAATCTCCAGCACTCCTTGCCAGTCAATGGCCCAGTCCATGCCGTTCTCTGTCGCCACCGGGGCAAAGGTCTGGACAACAGGCTGGATCATGCCACTTTCAAGGGGACGCTTTTCCTGGTACCACTGGGTGATGCCGCCATCAAGAACGGCAACGTTATCCTGCCCCAGCGTTGCCAAGGTCCATGCGACCCGACAGGCGTCGGTACCACCAGCCCCATCATAGACTACAACATCGTGCCTACCATCCAGTCCCAGCGAACCAAACAGCTGAATCAGACTATCATGATCGGCACGCATTCCGGGTACTCCATCACGCATGGTGATAATCTCGGCGTAACGCAGCAACAGGGCTTCCGGAAGATGGGCCTGTTCGTAATAGGACTCACCACCAGCCTGCAGCAATAGCAACTGCCCTGTATCGGCGTGAACATCGCCTGACAAGCGGGTATAGAGCCACTCGGTATCGATAAAACGTCCTGGTAATTGCACGGGATCCTCCTTCATCTATCCCAATAGGTGAATGATCTCCTGGTGGGCCACTTCTTCCGGGCGCTTGCGGATCTGTTCGACCGAATCAGCCAGGCAGATTTCCACATGACTGGGTCCGACTGCCTGAACATACAGCCGCTTACCTTCGGCGCCACGGCGAAAAGACAGATTGCGCTCCTGGATTTCCTGGGCTCCGCGTCGCAGGGTGCCGAGACCAGCCTGGGGCGATAGCGAATAGGCGAGCACAAAGGCGCCCCGGGTGGGTACCCCCAACTCGTGCCATTCACGGTAGCCAGTATTCTGTTTGAGCACCGGTGTGAACAGATCCATGCGTAACCGACCAACGAAGAAGCGGAAGGGCGCTTCGCCGGTGTTGATCTCTTCGTGCGGGCCGATGGCCAGCAGACTCTCGCCCGGAATCAGCTTGAGCAGACCAATAGCGACACCCGTCTTGGCCGTTGGCCGGTAAGGATTGTCCGGATCACCAGCCGGCGGTCGGTGTACCATGAAACGCGGGAAGGGAATCTCGCGACGGATCTCTTCCAGCGCCGGATTCTTGACCAGTCCCTGGGGCGGCATCTCCCACTTGACCATGCGTTCCTGCAGAATGGTAGCAAACAACGACTGCACCAGCAGCGAACGGCTTGAATTACCGGCCTGCAGAATGTGAATCACTTCCGGGAGGTGGTCGCGGTTTTCAAAGGCCTGACGCATGGCGATGAAAAAGCGCAAAATACCCTTGCCGATGCGCTGCACCAGAAAATGATTCAGCAGATTGCGATCGACCTCAAGCGTGACCGGCACCTTGACGCGATCACGGTTAAGCAGTTCGATGGCGATTTTGACCAGTCGGCCCCCTTCAGGACAGCTATCGGCTTTGGGGTCGATGTGAAAGTCGGTATCGATGATAGACTGACTGAGCCGGTCACTGAGCCGGTCCGATATCCGCCGCCGTTGTGCCATCTGGCCTTTGCGGACGTTGCTTTCGGTGGCAGCAGTCTCTTCTGGCAGGTGCCACTGGAAATCTTCCCAGATCGCCCGCACCTGGGCAATGAGCAGGGTGGTGTTGGTGTAGGCCACATTGGAGTGGTCGATAAACAGCTCATGACCGGGAAATTTTTCGGCTTCTGGAGGACAGGTGAACGGAATGCGGTTACTGCGACAAACATCCAGATTATGACAGAAGGTGTGGTAGGCCATATAGGCCACCAGATTTTCGCCACCCAGATACATATCACCACTGGCGCCGAAATGCTTGATGACATGCTCGTAGCCTTGTCGCTCCTCCTCCGGTGTTGGTAGGCGGAAAATACCGAAGTCGAAGTCGCTGCTACCACCACCGAAATCGAATACGGCATAGGCTGTTCCTTCCCGTGTCGGCTGGACCTGCAGATCGCTCAGGGCGCAGGCGGCATAGGCAGCCGGCTCGGAGGCTTCTTCACGCACCGAGAAGCGCTGCATGAGCGGGCTTTCAATCAGCAGATAAGGCAGGCTGCGCTGCAGACCACGGGCGAACGCCCCCAGAATCTGATCCTTGGCCTCACGCGGATAGGTGATCGGGAAGGTCATGTAATATTCGAGAAAGATGCCGTTAGCGCGATGGTTGATGAACAACCCCAGATAATAGGCGTACAGTTCGATCGGATCGAGAGGATCCTCCTCCGATACGGTAATCGGCTCGCCACGGACCGGTAGCGGCGTGCGCACGGGTCGGATTTCCAGTTCGTTGTTGTCGGTCTGGTCCGAGACGCGCAATGTCCGTCCCGTTTCAGCGGTCAATGGCCACTGCTTGAAATTAGCCAGAATGCTAGCGACAATGCGCTGGTTGGCCTCGTTATCGCGTAGCTGTTTGAGCGCTTCGTGAGAAAAATTGAAGTCGTCCCAGCGTGTCATGGGACGATAGGCCTCGGCATTCCAGGCCGACAATAGGCGCGGCAGATTGATAAAGGCCAGTATGGTCGGGTTCTGGTAATCTTCCGGTGTTGGCTTGCGGAAAAAATCACCCATGCCGACGCGCAGCAGGGTGGTTTTACCATGTTCACGGCAAGCTACCACGGTTGAACTGGTGCCGAAATCAATGGCGACGACGCCATTGCGCACGTCCAATTCCGGATTGCGGGCCTCCCATCCCTTGTCAGCCAGTTCAACGAGCTGCCACTGACCCGCTTTGGGCCGATCGAGCTGATGCAATTCCCATAGACCCTTACCCATGTCGTGGAGGTAGGAGGGTTCGAGCATCGGCAGTCGGGCGCGCAGGTAGTCTCCCTCCAGCAACAGCGACTCCAGCTGCTGCACCGGCAGGGCTGACGGCTGCGCTGCTGGTTCTGTGCCGTTGTTCTGGCTTAGCTGCACCGTCAGGGTATACAGCTCCTTTAGACGTTCAGATACGGCGGGGATATCCTTGGGTACCAGTGAATGGGTGATGATGAAAGAGAAAATATCCCGTTGTGCCACCCGATGAACCGGAATGACGGTATGGGCATCACGGGAAGGCTGGATCATGCCGTCACCCATCCGCACGGTCATGTAGCAATGACCATCCTTATCTAGTGTACCGGACAACAGGGTGGAATCACGGAAGCGCTGGTTGGCATTGAACAATTCCTCGGTGACCACCGAACGCAGTTGATCCAGACTGGCCATCTCCCACTGGCGGAACGACTGTACCCGCACCTTGGCGATATATTTTTCCATGTCCTCCGGTTTGGCCTGAAAATCGTACAGCAACCACAGCATGTTGAGCTTGTTATCGAAGTAGAGCAGATTCTGTCGCTCAAAACCAACAAAGCGCTGCTGGGTCAGCAAGGCCAGGATGTCACGACGCAGCTCCCTGATTTTAGCCTTGATGCTTTCCCGGTCAACGACCGGTGGTGCCGAGGTGGGATCAATCCAGCTGGCCGGTAGCCAGAATCGGGTGACCTTCATGGGATCTATGCTCCTGTGTAACTATTGCAACCGTTCCAGACCGCCCATCCATGGGCGCAACACCTTGGGAATGACCACACTGCCGTCAGCCTGCTGACCATTTTCCAGAATGGCCACCAGCGTACGTCCGACAGCAACGCCCGATCCATTCAGGGTATGGACCAGTTCAGGTCGTTCGGCTCCAGGGCGACGAAAACGGCTTTTCATGCGCCGAGCCTGAAAATCACCGGTCGTGGAACAGGAGGAGATCTCGCGGTAACGTCCCTGGGCTGGCAGCCATACCTCCAGATCATAGGTTTTGGCGGCCGAAAAGCCAAGATCACCGCTGCAAAGTTCGATGCGACGGTAAGGCAGTTCCAGCGCTTCCAGCACCGACTCAGCGTCGCAGGTCAGTTGTTCCAGGGCCGCCATGCTTTCTTCTGGTCGGGTAATCCAGACCAGCTCAACTTTATCGAACTGGTGTTGGCGAATCAATCCGCGCGTGTCCTGTCCAGCTGATCCAGCTTCGCGACGAAAACAGGGTGTCCAGGCGGTCATTCGCATCGGTAGCAGGCTGTCATCCAGAATGCGCTCGCGTACCAGATTGGTAAGTGGAACCTCGGCGGTCGGAATCAGGTAGTAGGCGTCGTCGCGCGTAGCAAACAGCTCTTCGGCAAATTTCGGCAACTGGCCAGTACCCAGCAGACAGGCCCCATTGGCCATGAAGGGCGGTAGAATCTCCTGATAGCCATGTGCGGTGGTGTGCAGGTCGAGCATGAACTGGATCAGGGCACGCGATAGCCGCGCTCCGGCACCGCGCAGCACGGTAAAGCGCGACCCGGCCAGCAGTGCACCAGCACTGAAGTCGAGTATTCCCAAGGCCTCGCCGATTTCCCAGTGGGGTTTAGGGGTAAAATCAAACGTCGTCGGTGTGCCCCAACGTTTGATCTCGACATTGCTGTTCTCATCGATACCAGCTGGCACCGATTCGTCCGGCAGATTGGGTAATCGCAGCAACTCCTGTTGCAAGGCCTCCTCGTGCTGCAACAGGGTTTGTTCCAGTTGGGATTGGCGCTGTTTCAGCAGGGTCAGGTGTTGCAACAGTTCAGAGGTTTCTTCGCCGCGCTGTTTGCGACCACCGATCTCCTTCGAAGCACTGTTGCGTTCAGCTTGCAGACGCTCGCTTTCGCTTTGAACCTCCCTTTTCTGCTGTTCCAGGCGATGCAGATCACCCAGCCCATACCCCTTGCCACGACTGGCCAAACGCGTCTCCACCCAGTCCGGACGTTCCCGGATCAATCTGATATCCAGCACCGTTTATCTCTCCATGAAAACCTGCAAACCTGCGGAAAGTAACCATCGCAGCGCATTATACAACTAAAACCGGCAAAAGGGTGCCGGAAAACTGATCGTGGAGAAATTTTTGGCTGCCAACATCCTTGCACCATGGCAGCCTATACCGCTAAAATGGGTTTTCTAAGGATCTTTATCTGGTTGTCGAGGAGTGGATCGGTATGACCCGGGTCTATAATTTCAGTGCTGGGCCGGCCGTCCTGCCCTTATCCGTTCTGGATCGTGCCCGCGACGAAATGACGGATTACCAGGGCAGCGGCATGTCGGTGATGGAAATGAGTCACCGTTCTTCGGTCTACAGTGCCATCATAGCCGAAGCAGAGGCCCTGTTGCGCCAGCTGCTCACCATCCCTGACAACTATCGGGTGTTGCTGCTGCAGGGAGGGGCCTCGTTGCAGTTCAGCATGGTACCGATGAATCTTATCACAGCACCTGGACAGCAGGCTGACTATATCATCACCGGAGTCTGGGCCCAGAAAGCAGCGGCCGAGGCTCGCAAGCACGCTACCGTCCGTGTTGCGGCCAGTAGTGAAGTGGTGCGTTTTTGTCGCATCCCGCGTCAGCAGGAACTTGACCTGAGTCCGGCTGCTGTCTATGTCCATATGACCAGCAACAACACCGTAGTTGGTACCGAATACGACTACCTGCCCGACACCGGACCGGTGCCGCTGGTGGCCGATATGTCCTCCAACATCCTGTCGCGACCGATCGATGTCAGTCGTTACGGGCTCATCTACGCAGGTGCCCAGAAAAATCTCGGTCCCAGTGGCGTTACGCTGGTCATTGTCCGTGACGACCTGCTCGGTCGTGTCGGCCAGCTGCCCATCATGCTCGACTATCAGGTGCAGGCTGAGCATGGTTCCATGCTCAATACCCCGCCTACCTACGCTATTTACATTCTCAAACTGGTACTGGAGTGGGTGCGGGATCAGGGTGGTGTGGCGGTGATGGAGCAGCGCAATATCCGCAAGGCAGCGCGGCTGTATCAGGCCATCGACAGCTCGGCGTTCTATCGTTGTCCAACGGAGGTAGCCAGCCGGTCACGCATGAATGTGCCCTTTACCCTGACTGACGAAACACTGACGCCGCGGTTTCTTGCTGAGGCAGGCCAAGCTGGTCTGGTAACGCTGGAGGGGCACCGGTTGGTCGGTGGTCTGCGTGCCTCGATTTACAACGCTATGCCCGAAGAGGGGGTAGCGGCCCTGATTCACTTCATGCACGACTTCGCCCGAAGGTACGGCTGATACCACCATGCAGGAAACGACACCCTATATCCTGATCGTCGATGATGACAGTATCAATCGTGAAATAATACGGACTAATCTGGGTGCGGAATTTCGCATTGCTGAGGCCATCAATGGACGACAATGCCTGGAGCGCGTGCGACAGGAGCGGTTCGATCTGGTTTTACTGGATTTGATGATGCCGGGCCTCTCCGGTTATGACGTGTTGACCCAATGGCAGACCATCAGTCATACTCCGGGATCGGAGCAGGAGATTCCGCCTGTCATCGTGTTATCGGCCAATGATCAGGCTGGAGCTGTGGTGCGGGCACTGGAGCTGGGGGCAGTCGACTACGTCAACAAGCCTTTCCGCCGTGCCGAGTTATCAGCCCGTATCCGGTCGCAGGTGAATTTGCGCCGCAGTGTCATCGAAATCATGCAGCGTAAGCTGGCTGAGGTCAGGTTAAAGAGGGAAAAGGAAGAAGCACAGGCCGCCAACGAAGCCAAAAGCATGTTTCTATCCAACATGAGCCATGAGATTCGTACTCCGCTCAATGCCATCATTGGCTTGACCGAATTGGCTCTGCAGGGCGATCTGCCGTCCAAAACACGCGATTATTTGTCCAAGGTGGTCAATTCATCCTGGGCCTTACTGCACATCATCAACGATATCCTCGATTTCTCCAAAATAGAATCCGGAAAAATGACCATGGAGCAGGCGGATTTCCTGCTGCAGGATGTCTTCGACCATGTGGTCCCTCTCTTCAGCACCAAGATGGCTGAAAAGGGCCTTGAATTGATGATCTCCATGACCGACTCCCATCGGTACATACTGAATGGAGATGCTCTGCGCTTGGGACAGGTTATGATCAATTTGGTCAATAATGCCTTCAAATTTACCGATGCGGGAGAGATCGAGGTTCGGATTGAGACCATCGACCAGACCGACGACCGAATCGTGCTGCAATTTTGCGTACGTGATACCGGTATTGGCATGACTGAGGAACAGATCTCCAGACTGTTTCAGCCGTTTTCCCAGGCTGACAACTCGACCACACGCAAATATGGCGGCACCGGTCTTGGTTTATCCATCAGTATGAGACTCGTCGACAGGATGGGTGGTGACCTATGGGTCGAAAGTACGCCAGGACAGGGTAGCCGGTTTTTCTTTACAGCGGTGTTTCCTTATCGGCTGAATACGGACCAACACGATGTTTCCAGGAAAGCCCAGCACAGCCCAAGTGCTATCGATATGCAGTCTATCAGGGCATGTATCGCTGGTGCACGCATACTATTGGTGGAAGACAACACCATCAACCAGCAGATTGCGCACGAAATTCTTAAAACGGCTGGACTGGTGGTCGACTGGGCTAAAAATGGACAGGAGGCTATTCGGATGATTGAGCAATCCGATTATCACCTCATCCTTATGGACGTTCAGATGCCCATTATGGACGGTTATGAGGCAACGCGCTACATTCGCAGTCATAAGCAGCTGAGCGGTTATCCCATCATCGCCATGACCGCCAGTGCCATGTCCAGTGACCGTGAAAAATGTTTCCAGGTTGGCATGAACGATCATATCAGCAAGCCAATCATCAAAAAGGAATTGTTTGAGGTTCTGGTTCGATGGATCAACCTGGAACAAAAGCCGGTGTTGCCGTATGAAGCACCCGTCATCCAGCCTGATGCGGAAGAGGATGGGGCGCCATTTCCCGATGTTCCCGGCATCGATATTCGCGCATCTCTCGACCGGCTGAATGGCAATCAAGAACTGCTTTGGTCGTTATTGCTGGAGTTTGTTGATCATTTTGCCGATGCCGACGAGCGTGTCCGCGTAGGGCTGCAGGGCAAAAGACAGGATGATCTGCAATCAGCTGAACGGCTGGTCCATTCGGTTAAGGGAATCGCTGGCAATATCGTTGCCAAGGATTTATTCCACGCTGCGGCCAGTCTGGAACAGGGCATTCGCAACCAGCAACGGTTGGACTGGCCAGAGTTGCTGCATCAGTTTGAGCACCATCTTCATGGTGTCATCCAGGCCGTTACGGATTTAAAGACATCAGGCTACAGGCAGGAACCGCACGATAGTGTGGTGGAAGAGATGGTGGTCGATTTCAATCGAATAGCCCCCCTTCTGACCGAACTGGACCATTATCTGCAGAATTACAACGTATTGGCTCAGGATAGCCTTGATCAGCTCAAGGCGCTGCTACCGAACCGTGCACTACAGGACAAGGCCACACAGGTCAACGATTGCCTGAAGAATTTTGATTTTGACACGGCTACGGCTTGGTTCAAAGAGATGCAGTCCCTATTGCAACAACATAGGAATCACTGATTCAATGATCGCAACCCAAAGACAGACTCTCCTGATCGTCGACGATGTTCCCGGCAATATCAAATTCATGATGTCGATGTTGGTGGATCACTATCAGGTCATGGCGGCCAATAATGGCCAGACGGCCTTGAAAATCATCGCAACCAAACCGCCCGATCTGATTCTGCTGGATGTCATGATGCCGGAAATGGATGGTTACCAGGTGTGTCGCCAGCTGCAGGCCAGCGATGCGACCCGCACCATCCCAGTCATTTTTGTGACAGCGATGGACAATCAGGAGGATGAGGGCAAAGGGTTTGCCTGCGGTGCTGTTGATTACATCACCAAGCCCATCAAGCCTGAGGTGCTGCACGCCCGCATTCATACCCATCTTGAGCTCAGGCGTCAGCGCGAGCAGATAGCGGCCATGCAGGTCGTGCTCGACCAGGTGCAGGATAGTATTCTGTTGATGGATGCCGAAGGCTGTATCCTTGACTGTAATGCCTCAGTCAGGTCATTGTTGGGCTATTCTCGGGAGCAGCTGATTGGGCAACCCCTGGAGCAATTCGTACAGTCTCCGGAATGGCCTGCTATGAAACAGGTCTTATTGCAACGACAGGGTCACCGTGAGCAGTTGCTGGGTTCGGCCGTGTGTGCTGATGGGCGTGCCATCAACGTAGAGATGGGTTGGGTTGCTGTTCAGCGACAAAATGGAATCCAGTTGATAGCGTTTCTGCGCGAGCTAGCGAAATAACCGCCAAAGAGGAGCACGTTCGTCAAGACCATGTCTGATCCAATTTTTCACGAGTTATCGGTCGATCAGTTTCGTCAGACGTTGCGGCTGCGTCTGAGGGAGATCAAGGTGCCCGTTTTCCATCAGCAGCATCTGGTTTTGGTCGATTACATCACCGATCTCTACGGCTGCATTCGCGAGCTGCAGCGCCATGCTCCTACCGAGGCTGACAAACAGCAGCTCACTCGGGTATTGAACCAGTTCAGGGACTATACCCTGCAGCATTTTCGTGAGGAGGAGGAGTACCTACAGAAGATTCAATTCATCGGGCTGCAGCAGCAAATCAATGCTCACCGTAAGTTTGTTGCCGCTCTCACCGATATGGAGCGGCGGGTCTGGCACGATTCCATTGCCCATATCCTTGACCTGTTGCATCTGACCATCGGCTGGCTGTTTGATCACATCAACACCATCGATATTCTCTATTCCCGTGCCGCAGAAGGAGAGGTCATTGATGCCGACCGCCTGAAAATCGTGTCAAAACGACCGTCGGTGACTTCTGTTACCCCAGGACATGGGGCTGCTGGTGGTACCCTACCGTTGTCAGAACAGAGCATGATCCGGGCGTTAAAAGGGCGGTTGCGTGATGTCGGTGTGCCCCGTTTCAATCAGGAACACCAGCAGTTACTTAACCAGATTATGCATCTGTATGAAACGATTCATAGCGCACGCAACCGTACTGCCAGCGCGGCTGACTGGGATCAGATTGCGGGCCTGTTCAACTTTCTTCATCGCTATACCCAGGCCCATTTTCGCGGTGAGGAAGAGATGATGCAGCAGCGGCATTATCCTCATTACGACCAGCATCGGCAGCATCACCAGCAACTCTCCTCGCGTTTGGCAGAATTGTACCGCCGCTTTCAGAGCGACAAGACCATCGCGGTGGCTATGGATCTGCTGTTCTTCCTGATTGACTGGCTGATGAACCATATCAATACCGTTGATTTTCAGTACAAGAGTGATCTGAAAGGTGAGGGAATTTGAGATGGCTATTCCACCAGGGGGGGCTCACTCACAGGGACTGTCCGTTGAGCAGTTCCGGCAAAGTCTCAAGGTGCGTTTGCGGGAGGTCAAGGTGGCCTCGTTTCATCAGCAGCATGTGGTGCTCATCGACTACATCACCGAATTGTATGGCTGTGTCAATATGTTACAGCGCCATGCGCCAACGGAAGATGATAGAAAGACAATTAAAAAGGTGCTTGATCAACTGAAGGGATACGCCCTGAATCACTTTCAGGAGGAAGAGCAATACATGCGCCAGGTCAGCTTTGTAGGACTAGACCACCATATTCAGGCGCACCAGAAATTTGTCAACGCTGTGCTGGCGATTGAGCAACGGATCTGGAGCGAGTCGGTCACCCATATCGTTGACCTGCTCCATCTGACCGTTGGCTGGTTGTTTGATCATATCAACAGCGTGGACATGCTCTATTCACGCGCATCACAGGGAGAGGTGATCGACCCCGAGCTGTTTCGTCCTTCTGTCCAGCCGCGGTCAAAGGTTCTTGTCAGTCGGCCATCGCCGTTGCCTCCTCCGTCCACCGCAAGAATTGTCTCATCACAACAGGGCAGCAGCATGGTTCAGGCTCTGAAAGGGCGGTTGCAGGATGTCGGTGTGCCCCGCTTCAATCAGGAGCACCAGCAGTTGCTCAACCAGATGGTGCAGCTGCAGGGATTGATCGACGGCTTGCGTGGCCGGTTCTACCAGGATATCAATTGGCAGCCGGTTGACGCTTTGTTCGATTTTCTGAAACGTTATGTCCAGATTCATTTTCGTGCCGAAGAAGAGATGATGCAGCGCCATGGCTATCCCCACTATGAGCAACATCGGGAAGAACATCAAAAGCTAACAGAACGGTTGCTGGAACTGTACGGCAAATTCCAGCGGCAGCGTGATATTGGTCTGGCCATGGATCTGCTCTTTTTTCTCATCGACTGGCTCATGAATCACACTACTACGGTGGATGTGCAATACCGGGGCTTCTTCCAGAACATTGCCCGTTGATCAGGATTCATTGACATGCTGGCCTGATTGCTGGATAAATAACCGTTTTTGTGACATTAGATTCCATAACTTAAATCCCAGGAATGTTCAGGCTATGATCGATTGTGGTGTGCCGCAACGGCAGGGGTTGTACGACCCCCGATTCGAACACGATGGCTGTGGTATCGGCTTTGTTGCCCATATCAAGGGCGAGGCATCGCACAGCATCCTGCAAATGGCTCTCAAGGTGCTCGAAAACCTGACGCATCGTGGTGCCGTCGGTGCTGATCCTCTCACAGGTGATGGTGCTGGTATTCTGATTCAGATGCCGGATGCTTTTTTGCGCAGTGAATGCCGCTCCCTGCATATTAACCTGCCGGCGATGGGCGATTATGGCGTGGCCATGCTGTTTCTGCCCAAGGACTACTCGTTGCAGACCTCCTGCATGCGTCTGCTGGAGCAGATTGTTGCCGAGGAGGGACAGCTGTTTCTGGGCTGGCGCGATGTGTCGGTCAATCGTGCTGCCCGCATCGGGTTTGTGGCCAAGGCTTCTGAACCGGTCGTGCGGCAGGCCTTTGTTGCGGTGCGCAACCGCCCGGTCCATGCCGACGATAACTGGTTCGAACGTAAGCTCTATATCATCCGGCGGCGTATGGAAAATGCGGTCATGGGCTATGATACCAAGGAGCTGCGTTCTTTCCACATTGCCAGTTTTTCCACCCGTACTCTGGTCTACAAAGGCATGTTTCTGGCCGATCAAGTGCCAGACTATTATCTCGACTTGGCTGATCCGGCCATGGTTACAGCACTGGCCATGGTTCATCAGCGCTATTCGACCAACACCTTTCCGACCTGGGATCTGGCTCATCCCTTCCGCATGATCTGCCACAATGGCGAGATCAACACCCTGCGTGGTAACCTCAACTGGATGAGGGCCCGTGAGGCCTCCCTGAGCAGCCACCTGTTTGGTGACGATCTACGTAAGCTGTTCCCGGTATTGCCCGAGGGCTTTTCCGATTCGGCTTCGTTTGACCGTGCCCTGGAGTTTCTGGTGCTGTGTGGTCGTTCCTTGCCGCAGGCGATGATGATGCTGATTCCTGAGGCTTGGGAAAACCATCAGGCCATGGATGAGGAACGCAAGGCCTTTTACCATTACCACGCCCTGATGATGGAGCCTTGGGACGGTCCGGCGGCCATGACCTTCACCGATGGACGGATCATCGGTGCCACTCTGGATCGCAACGGCCTGCGTCCGGCCCGCTATCAAATCACCAGCAACGGCCTCTGTGTCATGGCTTCCGAGGCAGGCACCTGGATGTTTCCACCCGAGGAGGTGGTCTACAACGGCCGTTTGCAGCCGGGACGCATGTTCCTGATCGATCTGCAACAGGGCCGCATCATTGAGGACCAGGAGATCAAGCAGCAGGTCAGTCGTCTCCATCCTTATGGGCAATGGTTGCAGGACGGCTTGGTCACGCTGGATCAGCTCACGGGTCAACCACCGGTTACAGCGGAGTCAACGCCGCTGATGACGCGGCAGCGCGCCTTTGGTTATACCGAGGAGGATCTGTCGGTGTTGCTGGTGCCGATGGCGCAGCAGGGTGAAGAACCGATTGGATCCATGGGCAACGATGCTGCCCTGCCGGTTCTCTCGGATCATCCGACGTTGCTGTTCAACTATTTCAAGCAGCTGTTTGCCCAAGTGACCAATCCACCCATCGACCCGATCCGTGAAGAGCTGGTCATGAGCCTGTTCAACGCCATCGGTCCGGTTCACAATCTACTGGATCAGGCCAATGGCCGGGTGCAGCGCATTTTTCTGTCGCAGCCCATTCTCAGCCAGGGCGAATTGGCCAGCATCTGTGCTGTCGATCGGCCGGGACTGAAAGCCCAGCGCTTTTCGATCCTGTTCCCGGTGGGAGGGGGGCAGCGTGCCATGGAACAGGCTCTGCGGCAGCTGCTGGATGCCACGGCCGGCGCTGTAACCGATCAGCAGTGTAGCCTGATTATCCTCAGTGACCGTGGTGTCGATGAGCAACGGGCAGCCATTCCTATCCTGCTGGCCGCTTCAGCGGTGCATCATCACCTTATTCGCAGCGGCTTGCGCAGCAAGGCCAGCATTCTGGTGGAAACAGGTGAAGCGCGTGAAGTGGCCCATTTTGCCTTGCTGATCGGTTATGGCGTCAGTGCCATCAATCCTTGGCTAGCTCTGGAGAGTCTGGCCGATCAGGTTGACAAGGGTCTGATGGCACCAGAGATTACGGTGGCCAAGGCCGAGGCCAACTACATCAAGGCCATTGGCAAAGGGTTGATGAAAGTCTTTTCAAAAATGGGCATCTCCACGCTGCGCAGCTATTGTGGCGCCCAGATTTTTGAAGCCATTGGCCTGAACCGTCAGGTGGTGGAGCGCTATTTTACCGGTACTGTATCGCGTATTGAGGGTGTCGGCCTTGACATCATCGCCGAAGAGGTGCTCAGGCGTCATCGCCAGGCCTATGCAGATCAGGTCGTTTACCTCAATATGCTACATGTTGGTGGCGAATATAAATTCCGTCATGGTGGTGAGCGTCACCTCTGGACGCCCGAGTCGATCACTCGGCTGCAACAGGCGGCGCGTACCAAGAACTTTGCCTCTTACAAGGAGTTCTCGCATCTGATCAACGATCAGGAACGGGCTCTTTGCACCTTGCGCGGGCTGTTTCGCCTCAAACGGTCACGGGTACCGGTTCCGCTTGAGGAAGTCGAGCCGGCTGCCGAGATTGTCAAGCGTTTTGTCACCGGTGCCATGTCGTTCGGTTCCATCTCTAAAGAGGCGCACGAGACGCTTGCCATCGCCATGAACCGTGTGGGTGGCAAATCGAACACCGGCGAGGGTGGCGAGGATCCGGAACGGTATCAGCCTCACCCCAACGGTGACCTGGCCCGTAGTGCCATCAAACAGGTGGCATCGGCCCGTTTTGGTGTTTCCAGTCACTATCTGGTCAACGCCGACGAAATCCAGATCAAGATCGCCCAAGGGGCCAAGCCCGGTGAGGGTGGACAGCTGCCTGGCTACAAGGTCAATCAGATTATCGCCCGTACCCGCAACACCACTCCAGGGGTGACGCTGATCAGTCCGCCGCCTCATCACGATATCTATTCCATTGAGGATCTGGCGCAGCTGATCTTTGACCTGAAAAATGTCAACCCGCGTGCCCGTATTTCGGTCAAGCTGGTATCGGCGGTGGGAGTTGGTACCATTGCGGCAGGTGTTGCCAAGGGTCATGCCGACATGATTCTTATTTCGGGTGGTGATGGCGGTACGGGCGCCAGTCCGCTCAGTTCCATCAAGCATGTTGGGGCACCTTGGGAACTGGGTTTGGCAGAGACCCAGCAGACGCTGGTACTCAACGATCTGCGCGGTCGGGTACGGCTGCAGGCCGACGGTCAGATACGTACCGGTCGGGATGTGGTCATTGCTGCTTTGCTGGGTGCCGAAGAGTTCGGTTTTGCCACCGCGCCTCTGGTGGTAGAGGGCTGCATCATGATGCGCAAGTGTCACCTCGGTACCTGTCCGGTTGGCATCGCCACCCAGGATCCTTCGTTGCGCAAGAAGTTTACCGGCAAGCCGCAGCATGTGGTCAATTACCTCTTTTTTGTCGCCAATGAGGTGCGTGAACTGATGGCCTCCATGGGCTTTCACACCATGGACGAGATGATCGGCCGGGTTGATTGTCTGGAGGTCAAACGGGCCATTGATCACTGGAAAGCGCGTGGACTGGATTTCTCGGCTATCCTGCACAAACCGGATGTGCCCTCCAACATTGCCACCCGCTGTGTCCAGGCGCAGCAGCACGATATCGCCGATGTGCTGGACCACAAGCTGCTTGATCTGGCCGAACGGGCCTTCAAAAACCGCGATGCCATCGAGATTCACCTACCGATCCACAACACCGACCGTACCGTTGGTGCCATGCTGGGAGGAGAGATCTCAAAGCGGTTTGGTGTTTCCGGACTACCGGACGATACCATCCAATGTTACTTCAAGGGAGTGGCCGGACAGAGTTTTGGTGCTTTTAACGTGCCTGGGGTATCCCTCTATCTGGAGGGTGCCGCCAACGACTATGTCGGCAAGGGTATGTCGGGCGGGCGTATTGTCATCAGGCCCCATCGCCGTGCTGGTTTCCTGGCCGAAGACAATATCGTTCTAGGCAATACCGTGCTGTATGGTGCTACCGGGGGTGAGGCCTATTTCCGTGGCATGGCTGGTGAGCGCTTCGCGGTGCGTAATTCCGGTGCCACAGCCGTGGTCGAGGGTGTGGGAGATCATGGCTGTGAATACATGACCGGTGGTACCATCGTTATACTGGGTAGCACCGGACGCAATTTCGCCGCCGGCATGAGTGGTGGAGTGGCCTTCGTGCTCGACCAGGCGGGTCACTTTGCTGCCCTGTGCAATAAGTCCATGGTAGGGCTGGAACCGATCACCGAGACGGAAGATCGGCTGTTGCTGCGACAGTTGCTGCACAACCACCATGGCCATACCGGTAGCCGTGTGGCTGAGCAGTTACTGGGGGACTGGGATAGCGCCATCACCCGATTTGTCAAGGTGATGCCGGTTGATTACAAACGAGTGCTGGCGGATCTGAAACAACGGCAGGACAAGAGCGTTCATCAGGAGAGACGGGCCAATGGGTAAAATCACTGGATTCATGGAAATCGAGCGTGAAACGCCGCAGCCACGTCCGGTCGCCGAACGGGTCAAGGACTGGCAGGAGCTTTATCAGCCTTTTTCGCTCGACCGTCTGTGCCATCAGGCCGCCCGCTGCATGGACTGCGGTATCCCATTTTGTCACAGTGGGTGCCATCTCAACAACCTGATTCCGATCTGGAACGACTGGGTCTATCGTCAGCAGTGGCAACAGGCCGTTGATGCCCTGCACAGTACCAATAACTTCCCTGAGTTTACCGGTCGTGTCTGTCCGGCGCCCTGCGAGTCCTCCTGTGTATTGGGGTTGAATCGTGAGGCGGTTACCATTCGCTACATCGAAAAGACCATCGCTGATGAGGGGTTCAAGCGCGGGCTGATCCATCCCCAGCCAGCCCTGAAGCAGAGTGGCAAGCGAGTGGCCGTGGTGGGTTCCGGACCTGCTGGCATGGCTGCCAGCCAGCAGTTGGCGCGTGCCGGTCATGCCGTGGTACTGTTTGAAAAGCAGCCTCAGGCCGGTGGTTTGTTGCGTTATGGCATTCCCGATTTCAAGCTGGAGAAGTGGGTCATCGACCGTCGTCTGAAGCAGTTGCAGGACGAAGGGGTGACCATCCGGACCGGTGTGCACGTCGGCATTGATCTGGTAGCCAGCCAGCTCATGGCCGAATTCGATGCGGTATTGCTGGCCGGTGGATCGGAACAGCCACGTGATTTGCCGTTGCCGGGACGTGAGCTGACCGGTATCCACTTTGCCATGGATTTTCTGGTGCAGCAGAACCGCAGACTGGAAGGGGTCGTTATTCCGGATGACCGGCAGATTGTGGCGACCGGCAAACGGGTGGTGGTCATTGGTGGCGGCGATACCGGTGCCGATTGTGTCGGTACCTCGGTGCGTCAGGGGGCGCTCCACATCACCCAGATTGAGTTGTTGCCCAGGCCTCCCAAGGAACGCTCCCTGGAGACGCCCTGGCCAATGTGGCCCCACACGGTACGCACCTCCACCTCGCATGAGGAAGGGTGCCGTCGCCTTTGGAGTATTCTGACCAAATGTTTTGAGGGCAACGCAGCGGGGCAGGTACAGGCGGTGCGTTGTGCTGAGCTGGCCTGGAGTGAGCCGGAGGAGGGCGGCCCGATGCAGATGCGCGAGCTTTCCGGCAACCATTTTGTTCTGGAAGCCGATCTGGTGCTGTTGGCCATGGGATTTGTCCATCCGGTCCATCAGGGGCTGATCACCGATCTGGGCGTTGCTCTGGATGGACGCGGCAACGTCCGTGTCGATCACCATGGCATGACCAGTCGGCCCGGTCTGTTTGCTGCCGGCGACATGGCCATGGGGCAATCGCTGGTGCTGAAAGCCATCATGAGCGGTCGTCAGGTGGCAGCAGCGATGGATCGGTGGCTGCGACAGGAAGCGTGCTGAGAAGATCCGGTATCTTCTCTTGACAGCAGGCCTGCGAGCCCCTATAGTGTAGCCGGGTAGTAAGGCAGTAGCGTCAAGTCATTAACGGAGGGATGTGGTTATGGAAGAGATGTCTGAATTATCCATACCTCAGGGTCAATCCGATCCATTGTCCGTTCTGGAACAGCAGTGGCAGACGATGATTGATGTGGTCCGTCGGTTGCGCAAGGAGAATGGTGACCTGTTAGCGCAGTTGCAGGAGCGTCAGACGCGCTTGCAGCAGGTCGAATATGAACTGACCCAGACACGGCAGAATGTCTCGGCCTTGCAACAGGAAAAGAATCAGGTGGCGACACGGATCAGTGAGATGCTGACTCGTTTCAATGAATCGGGTCAGGCTCTGTAATCATCATGGCCGATTCAATCGACGTTACCATTCATGGCCAGTTGTTCCGGTTGCGCCTGGAGGCCAATTCCGCTTATGTCAGGGAGCTGGCTGGCTACGTCGATAGCGTCATGGACAAAATGGCACGTCAGTCCAGAAGTCCATCCAGCGATCGTCTGGCCATCATGGCCGCGTTACGGATTGCCGACAGTCTGTTTCAGGCCAAGGAACAGATGCAGCAGATGCAGCAGGTGCAGCCATCGGATCGGGCAGACGACGGCGCCAGCCAGGAGCTGCACCAGATCAACCAGCGTATCGGTCGGATGGTCGCCGCCGGTCAGGCTGTGTTACAGGAATTGAAGCAGGATATCTAGTCCCCTGCAGTGTTCGTCAGGAGAGCATTCCTCCTGAGCCGATAGTTATTGAACCAAGGGTGTTTGCTCTGATCGTGGAGTGTGAGCTGTTTACAGTTGACCAGAAGCGGTTATTTCACGTACCCACCTTAAACAAGGGGTTCAGAGGTCGTAATCCAACGGCACAGGCGGGGGACTTTTTATGGATCAGCTTGCGCCGCAGTCCGTGCGCCAATCGCTGCGCCGGTCGTTGCTTCAACAGCGCCAGCAGCAGCCGTCCGGTCAGGTGGCCGTACTGAGTCGGGCTATCTGCCACCATGTTCTTACCCACTCCTGCTACCAAAATGCCAGGGCTATTGCGCTGTACTGGCCCATCCATCACGAGGTCGATCCGACCCTGCTTATCCAACCAGCCCACGATAGCGGCAAGACCATCCTGTTGCCGGTGATCGTCTCGACCACTAGCTATCAGCTCTGTCTGGCACCCTTTCGTCCAGGGGATCCGTTACTGCCCGGTCCATTTGGTATTTTACAACCCGCTTGCCTCACCGACACCGTATCCTGTCATCAATTAGACCAGATCGACGTGCTGTTCATGCCTGTGGTCGGATTTGACACTCAGGGTGGACGGCTCGGTTACGGTGGCGGTTACTACGACCGCTGTCTGGCCGCCACGGCAGCGTCCTGTCGTTCTCCCTGTCGTGTTGGTCTGGCCTACCAGTGGCAACAGTTGGAGATCCTGCCGCTTCAGCCGCATGACGTGCGTTTGCAGTCCGTGGTTACCGAACAGGGATGGCGGAATTTTAGTTGATATCAGTTAGTGATTCGATCTACCATAAGCCACAGAGGGTTTTATGATCGGTTCGGTCTGCCCGCTGCAGTAACTCAATACAAGGAAGAAGCCATTGACTGATTTAGCCTATTTCTTTACCAGTCTTGGAGGCAAGCTGGTGTTTGGTCTGCTCATCGGGGGGGGGTTCCTGGTCGGACTGATCCTCTTTTTTCAGCAGACGCAGCGTATTGGCAACCAGTTGGGGATGGGATTGCGCCTGCTGGATGAAACGGCAGGGGGGGTAGCCACCGGTGGAGCAGCGGTCAAGCAGCGGTTTGCCGCCAACTGGGACCGGTTCCGGTCGGGTATTGAGTCCCCTCAGATGGATCTGGTTAGCTCGGCTTGGGCTGAATTTGGCAAGCACCTTGTGCCTCCTGCTCCTGGTACGATGGCAACCGTCCGCTCCATGGCGGAACCCTCAAGCTATTTCAACGAGCGCAGCCTGTTCTACGCCAACATGGATGCCCGTTTTTACGATTCCTTGCCCAACCTGCTTATTGGTGGCGGTATTTTTGGTACCTTTGTCGGTTTGGTGGCCGGTATCTATCTGGCCCAGGAGGGCATGACGGCTGGTCCCGAAGAGATGAAGCAGGCGCTGAAATACCTGCTTGGCGGGGCCTCGACTGCTTTTCTGACCTCCATTTTTGGTATTGGCTTGTCACTGGTCTTCTCCATGATTGCCAAGCGGCGCATTTACTGGCTCAGCCGCATGATCCGCCGTTTTGGTGAAAAACTGGAATTTTGTCTCGAAATGGCGCCACCCGAGAACAGTGCTCTGGTCAAGATCCACGCCGCTCAAATGGAGCAGATCGCCGAGCTGCAGAAGCAGAGCGGTTTGTTCAGGAATTCCAACGATGGTCTAGCCAGTAGCATTGCCAAGGCTATTGATGCCCGTATCGGCGCCAGCCTGACGCCGACCATGGGGCGTCTGTTCGATACCATCACCCAGTTTCAGGAGAGCCAGAAAGAGTCGAACCAGCAGGCCATGCAGCAGGCCCTGTCCCAGTTGATGGACAAGATTCAGGGGCCGGTACGGCCACAGGGCGCAGGGCTTGAACAGACCCTACAAACGCTCAGCGACAACATAAAACGGCAAAATGAGTCTTTGACATCGACGTTGAATGTCATGCGTGAGGCTCATCAGGGCTCGTTGCTCGATGCCACCCAGACCATGCGTGAGGCCATGGACAACGTCAGTACCCGTATGGCCAACTTCCTGCAAGAATCAAGCGCCAATCTTGGTATGCGTGTCGAACAGTCGGTTGCCAGTCTGGCCAATGTGGCGGCTGGTATGAAGTCAGTCCAGGTCGAGATGGTGTCGCTGCTGCGTGAGTCGGTTGGTGGTACGGGAGGTCGGCTGGACCAGGCTATTGCCGAGTTGGCCCATGTTGGTTTGGCTGTCAGCGAGGCACAGCAGGAGACCCGGCGTGCCTTTGGTCTGGCGCCGCAACTGTTGACCGCCATTGAAAACCTGCTGACGGGCTTGGCCCAGATTGGTGTAGCGGTACAAAGCGGTCAGGAGCAGCATCTGGTCGGCATCGGACAAACCCTGAACAGCCTCAACGATACCTTGCGGCAACAAAACGACATGATGTCGGCTGCGCTGCGCAACAACCAGGAGATCACTTGGGGGGTCTTGTCGGAGGCGACCCAGAACATGCGCGACACCATGAGCCAGTCGGGTGTCGAGATGGCCACCTTCATGAACGAATCGGTCGGCGGTCTGATGGGCCATTTGAGCGGGCGGCTGGATCAGGCCATTGCCGAACTGACCCGCGTGGCGGCTGGCATCGGCGATAGCCAGCGCGAGACCCAGCGCGCCTTTGGTCTGGCACCCCAGCTGCTGATCGCCATCGAGAATCTGCTCGGTGGTCTTGGCCAGATCGGCCAGGTGGTACAAATGGGTCAGGAGCAGCATCAGATCGGTGTTGCACAGACCCTGCATACCCTCAACGAAAACCTCAGAAAGCAGCATGAGGTCATGGCCTCGGTGCTATTTGAGGTGTCCCAGAACATGCGCGAACTCATGGCTCATGCCGGTGTCGAGATGGCAACGCTGATGCGTGATTCAAGCGATGGGATGGGCAGTCGCCTTGATCGCGTTGTGGCCGAGCTGGTTCATGTCGCTGCTGCTGTCAGCGATGGCCAGCGTGAGACCCAGCGCGCCTTTGGCATCGCACCGCAGTTGCTGGAAGCGCTGGAAAATCTGCTGGTGGGCATGCGTCAGATGGGCGCGATGGTCCCCGCCGCCGCAACAACCGGTGGCAGCGATCGTCAGACCGCTGGTCTCGAACAGATGCTCTATACGCTCGACAACAACCTCAGACAGCAACACGAGGTCATGGCCTCGGTGCTGTTCGAGATTGCCCAGAATCTGCGTGACACCATGGGTGGTGCTGGCGTCGAGATTAGCAGTCTGCTGCGTGAGTCGGCAGGGGGTATTGGCAGCCGCCTCGATCAGGCCATTGGCGAACTGACCCGGGTGGCGGTAGCGGTGAGTGATTCCCAGCGCGACAGCCAACGCGCTTTTGGGTTGGCGCCGCAACTGGTGGCAGCCATCGAGAATCTGCTCGCTGGACTGGAACAGATTGGCTTGGCGGTTCAGAGTGGCCAGGAACAGCATCTGGTTGGTCTGGGGCAGGCGTTGCAGTCTATCGGTGATGCGCTCAGACAGCAGAGCGAGATGCTGGCAACCGCGTTGCAGAACAACCAGGAGATCACCTGGGGTGCCCTGTCTGAATCGAACCAAGCCATGCGTCAGGTCGTGGGTGGTGCCAACCACGAGATGGCCGGCCTGCTGCAGCAGTCGGTGGACGGCATGGGTAGCCTTCTGGAACAGACGCTGCACAACCTCAACGATAACATCCGCAAGCAGAACGAGGCCATGGCGCTGGCGTTGCGGAACAATCAGGAAGTGACCTGGGGGCTCTTCTCCGAGGCGACCCAGAGCGTCCAGCAGACCATGGGTGGGGCCAGTGCCGAAATGGCCAATATGCTGCGTGAGTCCCTTGCCGGTCTGAGTGGCCGGTTGGATCGTACCTTGGGCGAACTGACCCGTGTGGTAGCCACCGTGCGCGACAGTCAGTCTGCCAAGGTAGTCAGTGCTGCTGTGGTAGCGGATCGACCCAGCCAATCGGCTGACGACAGTCGTGCCATCATGGAGGTGCTGGGTAACTTCGCCAGTACCTTTGAACAGGCGCAGAATCGTTTTGGCGACATGATCAATGCCATGGAATCCGGGGCCATGATGCTGGCCGTAGCCGGGGAGAAGCTCCATACCAGCATGGATCGTGTTGATGGTCTGGCTAACACGCTGGTTACCACCCAGGAAGCCGCCAAACAGACGCTCACTTCGATTACCAAGGCTCATGAGCAGCTACGCGCCATCTGGCATAATTACCAGTCTCGTTTTGAACAGGTCGATGGTTCGTTGGAACAGACTTTTGCCCATCTCCATAACGGTCTGGTGGAATTTTCCGACAAGGTGCTCCAGTTTATTGCTGGCATGGATAACCACATGGGTAGCATTACCGAAAAACTGGGCTATACCATTGGTGAGTTTGGTACCAAGCTGGAAGACATGAACGACTCCATGAGCGATTTTCTCGACCGGATGTCTGGCAAGCTGATCAGTCCCATGTACGATGCCGCCCAGCAGATTGCTCATGCTGGTGACAGAATTCACACGACGGTCCAGAACATCGACGGTCTGTCGGCAACGTTGGGTGACGTGCAGCATCAACTGGACGCAAGCTGGTCCAGTCACCGCAGTCAGGTTGATCAGTCCAACGATGCCATCCGTCAGACCATGGCCCATATCAACAGTGGTCTGGCCAGCTTCTCTTCCGAGAAGATTCTCGAGTTTATGGGAGGAGTGGACGATCATATGGAGAACATTTCAAGGCAACTGAGCGAGACCATCAGCGACTTTAACACCAGGCTGGATGACCTCAACGATGCCATGAAATTTTTCACCAAGACAATGGCCACCATGAAATAACGGATCTCATTCATGTACCAGCGCAGAAGAGAAAACCGAGTCCAAAAAGATGATGAGCAGCAGAATTTTTTCATGTCGCTCAGCGACCTCATGTCAGCGCTCAACTTCATTTTTATCATTGCCTTGGCTGTATTTGCCATCAATCTGGGTTCTTCCGAGGTCGATTACAAAGCAGAACTTGAAAAGGTGTTGAAGGAGCGTGAGCAGCTGCAGCAACGGTTGCAGAAACTGGAAGCGGGTGTGGTGGAGCTGCGGGAGCTGGCCATACACCTCAAGCACAACATCGACCTTCACCTGACCAGCAGCACCGATCTGCGTCAGAGATTGCTGGCTGATATCAACAAGGATCTGGCGGCCTCTGGCAACATGCGGGTCGCCATTGATGCCAATCAGGGCGTGCTGCGACTGCCCAATGAAGTGCTGTTTCCATCCGGTTCAGCCCAGCTGGAGCCGGAAGGGGAGAAGAATCTCCGGCTACTGGCTCGTGTCATGGAGCGCCATCTGCCCTGTTATGCTAGTCTGGGCGATAGTCAACGACCGAAGTTCTGTAATGACCAGCAATGGAATCCTGGCACGCTGGAAGCAGTCTTCATTGAGGGCCATACCGATAACATTCCCTTGGGGCGTGTTAATCCGCATCAGAGCAACCTGCATCTGTCCGGCATGCGTGCCATTCAGACCTTCAAGACCTTGCTGATGCCTGGCGGTGACGACACGGGTTCGGGTGCCCGGCTGCTGGAGCAGTTGCGTAACCAGCAGGGCCAACCGGTGTTTGGTATCAGCGGTTATGGCGAATATCGGCCGGTGATCGCTCATGCCAGCCCCACGGCTGAGCCAGCCAACCGACGTATCGACCTGAGGTTTCTGCTTGCTCATAGCAAACCGCCGGTCATCATTCCTCAATTGCTGGAAGAGCTGAACCAGTTAACCAGGAAGCTTGAACAACTGAAATGAGCCTGAAACGCGCCCTCAACCATTATCAGCTCTATTTTTCCTTTCCGGTCCATATGCCGCTGTCGTTCAGTCTGGCCCGGGCCGAGGAGAACATCGACGCCCTGTTTTCCTCGTTGTCAGGGGCCAGGCAGCCGGTGTACGACGATCTGGCCACCAGCCAACAGCTGGTCAGTAGCCATTTCCGCAGCCAGGGCACGTTGGCAGGAATCGCCAAACGTCACCTGCGTCGGGTGCCCTGGTATCTGTTTGCGGCTGGAGCGGAGGGTGACGCCGAACCGCTGTCGCAGAACCAGTCTTTCTGTCAGGCTTGGTGCGACTGGCTGGCCAGCCATGCCAGCACCAGTGTGTTGTTGGCCCTGATTCATAACCTGTTGCTGCACTATCCGCCACCAGAGCAGCTGGCGTTTTGGCGCTATTACGTCGAGGCGCATCTGGCACGCACCAAGCGTCAGCAATTGCTGGTTTGGCGTGAGCGCTGTGTTCAGTTCAAGCTGTTCGATCCGGTCGCGGGACCAAGGGAACTGGCGCTGCGGCTGTATCGGGCCGAACAGCCATTTTACCATTTATGCGAGCAGTTTGGTCTGGTCGGAGAGTTAGCCAGCGGTGGCTTCGTCGCGCAGGGGTTACAACAGCTGCTGGTCATGCTCGGTCGTTATGCTGATCCGTCTGGTATGAACCTGGCGCAACTGCAGTCTTTTCTCAACGGCTTGCGTGATCAGCAGGGTAAGTTACAACGGTTGGTGGCCGGATTCTCGACCCGGCTGGCGGAGGTGCTGCTGTTGCCTTTCCAGCGTCGCCAACCCGATCAGCCATGGCGTAATCTGTTGCGTGATTTTCTCATCGAGTACCTGGGCAATCCCCGTATCAATCCGGCGGCATGGCACGCCGTCCACGCCGATGCTCGTGCCGTGATGCTGACTTGGCTGGCTGGTCGTCCGGCACAGATGGACGAACAGCTTAACCTGTTCCTGATGGAAGCCTCGCGGCAGTTGCCGGAGCTGGAAGTAGCGCTGTTCAATCTCAAGGCCCATGGAGCCGCTACCCAGACCGCTGTCATCAGCCGTGCCTATCAGCGGCTGCGCTCCATTAAGGGGGTGGCCGAGTTGCTGGGGCTGAGCGATATTGCCAAGGTCAGTTTGGCCATGGAAACCACACTGGGCCAGATACGGGATAAGACCCTGTCGCCCAGTACTCCGGTTATCAACCAGTTGTTGGCAGACCATAATAACCTACGTGACCGGATCAGTGATATCTCGACAACATCGGTTTACGATCCACATCCTTTCTGAAGTACGGAAACCCTGCCATGAAACATCGTCAACTGATCAGCTTTGACTGGGCGCTGAAACGGCTGTTACGCAACAAGGCCAACTTTGACATCCTCGAAGGATTTCTCGGTGAGCTGCTCCGTGATGAGATCCATATCGTCGAAATTCTTGAGGGGGAAGGCAATCAGGAGGTTCAGCACGACAAATACAACCGGGTGGACCTCAAGGTCAAAAATGGCCGTGGAGAACTGATTGTCATTGAATTGCAATATGAGCGGGAGATCGACTATCTGCAGCGCCTGCTGTACGGCACCTCCAAGGTCATCACCGAGCATATGTCTGAAGGAGAGTCCTATTCTTCCGTGGTCAAGGTGATTTCGGTTAGCATTCTCTATTTTGATCTGGGACAGGGCAGCGATTATGTTTACCGCGGCACAACCACCTTCAGGGGACTGCATGACGGTGATGAGTTAAGCCTCAGTGAAGGCCAGAAGGTATTGTTTCACCGTGATTCAGTGGCAGCGGTATTTCCGGAATATTATCTGATTCGGGTTAACTGTTTTGATAACAGGGCCCACGATACGCTGGATGAGTGGATCTATTTTCTCAAGAACGAAGAGATTCGCGAGGAGTTTACGGCCCGAGGGTTACTCCAGGCCAAGAAGCAGCTGGATATCATGAAGCTGTCGGAGTCGGAGCGGAGGGCTTATGAGCGTTACAAGGAATCGCTGCACGATCAGGCCAGTCTGGTTGAATCGACTTATGGCATCGGCAGACTGGAGGGCTTCAAGGAGGGACTTCAGGAAGGGCTTCAGGAAGGGCGTCAAGAAGGCCAAGCTAATACCTTACTACGTCTGCTTCATCGCCGTTTCAACGATTTGCCCGCTTGGGCTGAAGAAAAGGTCACTAGGGCTGCCACCAACGAGCTCGACCTCTGGAGTGACCGTATCCTTGATGCCCGCTCAATTGAGGAGTTATTCGACTGTTAAGGAGCAAGATCGATCAGATAAAAACAAGAGAACAATCAGAATAGAAAGTTATTTTTTTTTTTTTTGCTCTAAATGATAATTATTCTCAACTAAAAAATATGATATTTTTTGTTGTATTTTCTGCAACATTTTGGTAACATACCTTCATCGATGGTCTTTCGGTACCTTTGTACCTAATTTTTATGGCTTTTTGTGTCCTGGTTCGTGGTCTTTGATTATGTAGTGTGTGTGTATTACTTAGCTGGGATAATTGTAACGTATGAGTCTTTTATTGGTATCATTGTTGCGTTAAGAGATGACTTGTTTGTTGACTCGGTTTGCCAAAACATATGAAGGAGTGGCGAGATGGTGGCAGAGACGATGATGTTCAAATTGAGTGGGGCTGCACAGGCGGCTCAGGTGCCCATGCTGGCGGGACAGTCATTTACGGTCGGCAAGACCGTTGCGACCGGAGATGGCATGGCTAACTGGCTGTTCCTTCATCCTCTTTCCGGCAGTGGCGCGGCTGGTGACGGTATGGTAGCCCTGAAGCTGGAGGGTACGAGGCAGGCGGGGCAGCTTTCTGCCATGGTCGGTAAAACGGTTACGGTCGGTCAATCACCGGTCGGTACGTTACAGGCTGGTAAGTGGCTGGTATTGCATCAAGGCGCTGGTGGAGCGGCGGCCAAGGGCGCAGCAGGAGCCGGGATTGCCATGAAGAATGGCTGTATGCAGCAGATGACCTTCCGTGCTACCGAGGCGGCTGAGATGGAAGGTGCCAAGGGAGCCATGGCTGGCAAGGGAGCTATGGCCGGTAAGGGCGGTGCGACAGGAGCGATGGCTGGCAAGGGAGCCATGGCTGGTAAGGGTGGCGCTGCTGCCGCTGGTACCGGTGGAGCGATGGCTGGTAAGGGGACCATGGTGGCCGGCAAGGCTGGTCAGTGCGTCGTGGTCGGTACCAAGGGCGGTGCTGCGGCAGCGGCTGGTGCTGGGGCAACAGGCGGTGGTGCTGCGGCAGCGACAGCTGGACAGACGGCTGTGGTCGGTGCCAAAGCTGCCACGGGAGCCAAGGGCTTGGCCGCCGGTGGGACCATCTGGTCTGGTACCGGTAGCAGCCTTGGTCTGGGTCTCGGTCTGGGGGCTTGGGGTCCGATTCTGCTGGTTGCGGCTGTTGCAGCGGTAGGTGTTGGTATCTACAGCTACATGCAGCGACCGGTTGAGGAAGAAGAGTTGGAAGAAGCGATCAGCTAAGGGAGAGGGTGCCGTGTTGTCGTTCTCTGGTGATGCGATCCTGGGTATCAGGAGGACAGCGAGAGTCAAAGTCATGGCCTGCTGTGGCTATCTCGGTGTCCTGTGCCTGATACCACTGATCCTGAACCAGGATGACTCGTACATCGATTTTCATGCGCGGCAAGGTCTGGTGCTGTGGATATGGGGGGTGCTGTCGGTCTTTGCTCTCCATCTCCCGGTACTGGGACCCTATCTGTTCAGCACTTCGACAGTTCTGATTGCTTTGCTGGCCTTGTTCGGGATTGTTTCTGTCTTGTTCAACAAGGCTTGGCGAATTCCGGTCATCGCTGATCTTTCTGATCGGTTTCGGTAGTGTCGTGAGGATCGGAATGAAGACCGGAGTGAGGGACAGCCGTGCAATGCCGTGATGGTTGCGGCAAGCTGGAAAGGGCAACTTGCATGTCGTGCGTCGGTGAGGAGGATTTACAGCAGCAGCTTCGTTCGAGGCAGGCTGAGCTGCGGGTGCACCACCACAATGCGCTCTATCTGGTTGTGGCCCTGTTGATGATCTTTCTGACGCTGATGGTAGCGTTGCAGCCGTTGTATCTGCATCAGGTGTTCAAGCTGGCCCGTGATAATGCCGGCTTCATCAATGCCAATGTTCAGGCCATCACCGAGCTGCTGGATCTGCTGGTGGTGGGTTATCTTGGCCACCTGTCAGACCGGCTGGGACGGATTCCCTTGCTGGTTTATGGTTTCCTTCTGGCTGGGACTATGGCACTGCTGGCTCCCTTCGACCGCGAAATTGCGGCCTTTCTGGGCGTGAATGCCTTGCTGGTCTTCTATCTGGTGCGTATCCTGGTGTCACTGGGAGGGACGGCAGCTTGGCCTCAAGTAGCTGCCCTGACCGGCGATTACACCCAGCCTGGCGAACGCCATCGCATGCTGGCCAACGTTGGCTTCATGATGGCTTTTGGTGTGACGCTGGTCTACGCCGTTCTGATGCAGTTGCCGCAGCAGATTGGTGTGGTCATGACCATGGAATTGGCGGCATTGATTGCGTTTGCTGGAGCTTGGTTGTCCAGGGGCACCTTGGTGGAGGTGGCTGCTCCTCGTGGACATCACAAGTTTCCCCTGCGGCTGGTGTGGGATCTGTTTCGCAGGGAGCAGCGGTTGCGGCTCAGTTTTCTGTCGGCTTTTACCTCCCGCAACGATATGGTGATTATTGGCCTGTTCATGATGACTTGGTTCATCTACTTTACCGATCTGGTTGATGGCATGAGTCACACCCAGGCCGCTTCGCGTGCCGGTCTGGTCATTGGTCTGCTGGGTGTCGTGGTGTTGGTGTCCATTCCAATCTGGGGACGGGTCATTGAGCGACTGGGACAGGTGTTTTCGATTGCTATTGGCTTGTTTCTGTCCGGATTCGGTTTTGTGTCTCTGGGGCTGATCATCGATCCTTTCAGCTGGTGGATTGCTGTCCCGGTGTTTTTGATTGGTGTTGGGCAGGCGGGTTGTCTGCTGGTGCCGCAGTTGCTGGCACTCGACATCGCTCCGGTCAAGATCAGGGGATCGGTATTGGGAGCTTTTAATACTGTTGGCTGCATTGGGGTCATCTTTTTTCTGCAGGTCGGAGGCATCCTGTTCGACTGGATTGGTCCGACAGCTCCTTTCGTTTTTACCGGCATCGCCAATCTGCTGCTCGTTGGCTATGCCCTGTTGATCTTGAAGACGCCTGAGGCGAGCCGCACGGAGTCGATTGTTTAACTGTTGGGTTGGTTTTTGGGGAAGGGATGGCCGGTCATGCCTACCGTCGTTTTTGGATTGATCGCTTTGGCGCTTGGATTGTTGGGACTCTCCACCTGGTGGTGGTCGGTCGTTGAGTTGCTGCGGGGGCTGTTTCCCCTGCTGCTGATCCTGTTGGGTTTGGTGGCCCTGGGCGCTGGTATTTCGAAAATGCGCGATAATGGTCACGAGGAAAAAACGGATGTTGAATTGACGGAAAATTCTCTCCAGTCAGACGAGTAGGCGCCATGTTTTTCAAACAGAATCTCGAATGTGGCATGGAATATCGCAAATACCTCTATATTATCGGGGTGTTGGCGCTTGCGGGTCTGGTAGGCAGCTACTGGTATCTGAGCTATTTCCTTGATGAGATTGGTATTCCTGCTGAAAAGGGAACACCGGTACGGATGGCAGTGAAGGCGGCGACGGGAGTCGGTGTTCAGGCTGCCTTTGCCACGCCGCCCGTGGCGATGCCGATGGAAAATGTCGATCCGGCTGTGGCCCAGCAGGTGGTGGGTTTCGTAGACCCATCCAGAAATTACCCGCATGTCGGTGGTATGGATTCCTTTTCAACCGTGGTCCGTTCCATCTTGCCGAGTGTCGTCAGTGTTGGTACCCAGGGGCGCAGTCCTTTGCAGCCAGCAGCTAATGCGCCAGCGGCGGCTCCGGATGCCAATGCTGGGGCAAGTCTCCGGTTTGCCAACCCCTTCTCGGGTGTGGCCATGGAAAGCATTGGTTCGGGTGTGATCGTCACCGCTGAAGGCTATATCGTCAGTAATTACCATGTGGTCGAGAATGCCACCAATGTTTTTGTCACTGTTTTTGGTCCCCAGGGTAATCAGCGCTATCCGGCTGAGGTGGTACGACAGGATTCTACCCGCGATCTGGCGCTGCTGAAGATCAACGCCAGGCAGCCATTACCTCCGGCTCCTCTGGGTAACAACGATCTGCAGCAGGTGGGCGACTCGGTCATCACGGTGGGTTGTCCGTTCGGACTGGATCAGACGGTCAGCAAGGGCATCATTTCCGGCATGCGCAAAGAGGTCGTCATTGAGGGCATTGTCCACCGCGATCTGATTCAGACCGATGCTGCCATTAATCAGGGTAACTCGGGTGGGCCGATGGTGGCTGGTGACGGGACGGTGATTGGCATTAACACCGCCATTTACTCGCCAACCCAGGCTTTTTCCGGCATTGGCTTTGCGGTGCCGGTCAATATGGTGCGTGATTTTATCACCGAGGTCATGCCTTTGCCGGAAGTCACCCCAACGCTGGCTCCTCCTGCACCATGGTGGAACAGTGCACCGGGACAGCCGGTTGCGGCGCAGCGTATTCCCCCTCCACCCATTCCGGTCAATGCGGTGGCGCCTCATGGTGATCGAGGGGCTTGTGAGAATTGTCACCAGATTCTCAAAACAGGGCAGCTGGTGCGTATGAACAACGGTCCTGTGCTCACGCCGGCTTGGTCAGCGGCGATGCCCGGTGGGGCGGTGGGACGCAATGTGGCACTCGCTCCTGATCTGTCTTGGCCTGAGCCATCCTGGATTGGAGCTGAGTTTAAACCGCTTGATCCGGTGTTGATCAAACGGTTGCAGCCCTCCATGACCGAGGGGGTTTTTGTGCAGACGGTTCAGTCCGGTTCTCCGGCAGAACAAGGTGGTTTGGCAGTCGGTGACGTCATCTTCAAGGTCGATGGGCGCTGGGTCCGTTCGCCAGAGGAGTTACAAGGCCTGTTGACCCGCTATGGTGTTGGTGAGCAGGTGCGTTTTTCGGTGGTTCGTAACCGTCAGCGCCGCGACCTTTCCATCGTGCTGAATGTACCTCCTCCGGTCAATGCGAGGCAGCAGGTAGTGGCTACTACGCTAGCCGATGGGGGTGCTATGGCCGCCGATGGGACTGTCGCGACCAAGCCAGCTAAGCCAGCTAAGCCAGCTAAGCCAGCTAAACCGGTTCCGACCGAGTTTGAGTGGCAGGGGATGGAGTTGCAGCCGGTACAATCCCAGAAAAAAGCCAAGCCAGCGGCCAAGCCGACAGCTAATCAGGTTACTGCACCGCAACCGGCTAATGGCAATGCCAAGCAAGGCGCCCTGGTAACGGAGATCGACCCGGGGTTGCCGGCTGAGATGGCTGGTATCCTGCTCAACGATACCATTATGGCTATCAATGGCATGCCGGTATCAACCAATGCCGATCTGGACAAGGCTATTACCGCTGCTGATATGGCACAGAGTATTCTGCTGGATGTGGAACGTGGGGGCAAACGGATGTTTGTGACCCTGCGGTGATGCAAGGGTATGACGTTTGATGGATATTTTTTAGGTCACTGTTTGGCAGGAGGAAGGGCATGAACGGAAGAAATAGGGGCGGAAATTCTTCGCAGGTCAATAACAGGCTGAAACCGGTCTCAGTCGCTAATGCGACCAAGCAGGCTGCCGATGCTGCCGATGCGGATAATCCCCTGGCGGCTGGTCTCGATGCGGTGCTGCAGAAGCAGTTGGACGACAAGATCAACGGCGCGGCCAATGGCAAGGCTGGCGCTGAAGAGCAGAAGGCTGAGGCCACTCCAGCCGCTGAGGCAGCGCCTGTAACCGAAGCCGCTCCAGCCGCTGAGGCTGTTCCAGCCGCTGAGGCAGCGCCTGTAACCGAAGCCACTCCAGCCGCTGAGGCTGTTCCAGCCGCTGAGGCTGTTCCAGCCGCTGAGGCAGCGCCTGTAACCGAAGCCGCTCCAGCCGCTGAGGCAGCGCCTGTAACCGAAGCCACTCCAGCCGCTGAGGCAGCTCCGACCGCTGTGACGGATACCCCATCACTGTTGACGGCCGAGCCGGTTGCGGCTCCGGCTGATAAGACCGAGGAGAACAAAGTGGAGCCAGCAAAACCGGAAGAGAGCCAAGCCGAAGAGGGCAAGGTTGCTGATGATGAGGCTGCCAAGCCTGCCATGCCAACCCCGCAAAAGGTAAACCTGTCGGCTTGGACGCCGAAGCCGTTTAAGCCGTTCGGTGAGGCTGCTGAGAAGAAGGAAGAAGCCAAGGCGGATGAGTCTGACAAGGCGGCCAGTGTGTCGACCCCACCCAAGGTCAATCTGTCGTCTTGGACGCCGAAGCCCTTGAAGCCGTTCGGTGAAGCTGCTGAGAAGAAGGAAGAAGCCAAGGCGGATGAGTCTGACAGGGCGGCCAGTGTGTCGACCCCGCCCAAGGTCAATCTGTCGTCTTGGACGCCGAAGCCTTTTGGATCGTCACCCTTGAGTGCTCCGCCAGCTGTTGCCGATAAAACGGAAGAACAGGCTGTGGACAAGCCGGCTGAACAGCCTGCCGAGTCGGTTGCAGCTCAGGCACCCGCCGCTGCTGAGCCTCAGAAGAGCAGTGACGACATCGCTTATGCGACGCCGACACGTAAGGATGCCTTTGTCGCTGCTGCCGAGAAAGAGCGGGTTTTGAAGGCCATCCGTGATGCGGCCTCCAAGCGCGTCGAGGATGCCATGGAGATCAAGGCCCTGAAGGCGGCTCATCAGGCTAAGGCCGTTGAAGAGGCTCCTGCTGCTGCACCAGCGGCTGAATCCAGTGATGCCGAGAAACTCGATGCTGTGCTGCAACAGCAGATCAACGATAAATTGCAGGGAGCTGCTCCGGCTGCTCACGAAGAGTCCTCGCAGCCGGCCGTTGCCGCCGAAGGGGATGAGGCCAAATTGCCAGAGGGCGTGTTGGTGCCACCGCCAGTACGGGTTGTGCCGACGTCGCTGCGCAACAAGCAGGAGCCGATACGGTCAGCCGCTCAGGCTAAGCTCAATGAGGCCTATCTGAGACAGTTGAAAGGGGCCGAGCCACTGCCAGAAGAGCTGCAGATGAAGGTCAAACCGCAGGTCAGAGCGGGTGCTGCAGAGGCCGGTAAGCCGACCAAGACATCCCATAAGCGTCGTTGTGCACCACTGCGTCGTCGCCCAACGGCAGACGGGGGTATGGAAGTGCCGGTCGAGACCCTGGGAGCCGGTATCTTTAACGCTCTGGGCGACATGGTGGGTGGCGTTGTCCATATCACCCGGTCGCTGGGCAGAAAGAACAAGGTGGCAGTGCCCCCAGCGGTGCTGGAGGACGATGAGGAGTTGGGGCGTAGCCCGACAGCTGCCAACAGCACGGAACGCATGGCCAGCCGGATGACATCGGGTGTGCTCGGTGTGGTCAACGGCGTCGGTGACATCGTCAAGGGAGGGGGTAATCTTGTTGTGGGTGCGGTTGGAGTGGTGACCATGCCTGTTGTTTCAGCCGTTGGTTCGGTGTTGGGGGCAGTCAAGTCTTCCTCCCGTAAGCCG
>JADGCH010000002.1:76974-78869 GCA_015229115.1 Magnetococcales bacterium | reverse complement strand
AAATAAGGGGAGGAAATCTTTATGAGCAAGACTGGAAACCAGGGCGGTCCGCTGCTGCTTGGTATTGATTTGGGTACTTCCAGAACGATGATTCTATCCAACCGCGGGGCCAGAGGGTCGGTGCGCTCCGTGGTGGGCTATCCCAAGGATATCATCGGTGTCAAACTGATGCATCATGCCCACATGATTGGTGAGGAAGCCCTCAAGAGGCAATCTTATCTCGATATCCATTATCCTCTCGAGGATGGTGTGCTCAAGGAGGCCAATGACCAAGCCGCCGAGGCAGCCAAGCTGCTGATTGAACACGCCGTCAGTCTGGCTAATCCACAGCCGGGTGACCAGATCTATGGCGTTCTGGGCGTGCCAGCGCGGGCTTCCATGTTCAACAAGAACCAGCTGTTGAAAATCACCCAGGAGGTACTTGATCTGTCGATGGTAGTATCCGAGCCCTTTATGGCGGCCTATGCCATCGATCAGCTCAACAACTCCATCATCATCGACATTGGCGCCGGGACCACCGATATTTGTGCCATGAAGGGCACCATTCCAGGTGTTGATGAGCAGGTGACCTCGTTCAAGGCCGGCAACTATATCGATCTGGTGCTGGAAAACCTGATCCGTGAGAACTACCCGGCGGTCCAGATGACCAACAATCTGGCGCGCAAGATCAAGGAGCAATATGCCTTTGTCGGCGAGCCCAAAGAGGATGTGGTGGTAACACTGCGTGTTGCTGGTAAGCCGGGCAGCTATAATCTGACCCGTGAACTCAGAACGGCCTGCGAGACGATCGTAACCGAGATCGTTGAGCAGCTTCAGAGCCTGATCATGGTGTTTGATCCGGAAGATCAGGAAGAGGCCTTGACCAATATCTTCCTCACCGGTGGCGGTTCGCGTATCCGGGGCATTGAGTCTCTGATCATGGAGGGTATGAAAGACTACGGCGATGTTCAGGTAAGACAGGTTCCCGATCCTGATTTCTGCGGTGGTCTGGGAGCCCTGAAGCTGGCCATGGAGCTGCCGCCCAAATACTGGGAGCAGGTTGGCCAGGTCTCTAACAAGGCTGCCAAATAGATTATCAATATTCCACACGGAGAGAGAGTTTAAGATGGAACAGTCGCGGACGTTATACATGGCTCCTGGCGTTGCTTCCAAGTGGTTGGCTGGCATGAGCTATCTGGGTATTCTATCGTTGGTGCCCCTGGTTATGGGTCGGGATGATGCTTATGTGCGTTTCCACGCCCGTCAGGGTGTCATCCTCTGGATGTGGGAGGTGCTGGCCATCTACAGCTTGGTGATTCCAGGTCTGGGGCGGCTCTTTTTTGGTGTCTCCGGTATGCTTTGCTTTGCCTTGTCGGTGATTGGTCTGGTAGCGGTATTGCTGGGCAGGGCGTGGAAATTCCCGTTTATTGGTAATTGGGCCGAGTCGATCTGACGTTGGGTCAGGTTATCCGGCATGGATGGGCTCTTGTGGTGGATGAGGCAGCAAGGAGATGACAGGCGATGAGATCGACGCTCTCCTTGCTGTTCGCCGTTCTGTTGCTGATTTTTGCATCCCAGAACACCCATGAGGCACAGGTTCGGTTCATATTTGGTCCTCCGGTGGCGATGCCACTGATCCTGATCATGGCTGGGGCCTTTGTCGCTGGCTTTGCCGTGGCGACGCTGGGTCACCTGGTGAAAAAACTGGGTCGCAGTCAGTTCAGGAATGAAGATTAGCAGCGGTTGCCAGAGGTCAGATCATGAGTTACCCCCAGTGTATCGTCTGTTTCAAATCGGTCGGGTGGATCGGACTGGTAGCCAATGTGTTCCTGTCCATCCTCAAGATCTTTGTCGGGCTCATTTCTGGTTCGCATGCGCTGCTCATTGAGTCGATGTATTCGCTCAAGGATGTGGTT
>JADGCH010000002.1:0-76876 GCA_015229115.1 Magnetococcales bacterium | reverse complement strand
ATTTCTGGTTCGCATGCGCTGCTCATTGAGTCGATGTATTCGCTCAAGGATGTGGTTACGTCGTCCCTGATTCTGCTCGGGCTGCGGCTATCGAAACACCCGATTGATGAGGAGCATCAGTTCGGCCATGGCAAGGCCGAGTTCATTTTCTCCCTGGTGGTCGGTCTGACCATGATTGTTCTGACCGGTGTGTTCCTCTATTTTGCCACCACACTGTTGATCGAGGGGGCCCACAAGCCGCCTCATCTGATTGCGCTCTGGACCGCTATTCTGGTTCTTGGCATCAGTGCTTTTCTGACCTATTACACCCGCTGCGTCGCTTTTCAGGTCAACAGTCCTATGGTCAAGGTGCTGTCGCAGCACCAATCCTCTGATGGTTCTTCAGCCTTTGCCGTAGCTTGCGGCATCATCGGTTCCCACTATCTGGGCATGCCTTGGCTCGATACCGTAGTAGCCATCTCCGAGTGTCTCCACCTGGTCTATCTGGGTGGCGAGATTGTCTGGGATTCAATGCACGGTCTGATGGACGCCTCGGCGCCGCAGGATGTGGTGGAGAAGATCCGGCAGCTGTCGCTGACCGTTTCCGGCGTCAAGACTGTGGAAGAAATCCGTACCCGTCAGGTGGGGCAGGAGATCTGGGTCGACATTGTCATCGGCGTTGATCCCGATTTTTCCATCCAGCAGGCCAAGGAGACCAGCCTCTGGGTTGAGGAGCAGGTGGCCGAGATCATTCCTCACATCGGCAACGTCAGCACCCATTTCAAATCGGCCACCGGTTCACTGCCGGAACTAGCCCAGATGGAACAGGAGGTGGCCCAGTTTCGTGACCGTCTTGCGCAGATGCCTGGTGGTACTGGGAGCGCGTCATGAGCATGACGGCTGTGCTGGCCTTGCTGTTGTTTGCCGTCGTCTTTGTTCTGGTCGAGCGGGAACAGGTCGACCGGCAGCGGGCGATGCTGGTCGGTGCGCTGCTGTTTCTGTTGCTCGGATGGCTGCTGGATTTCTATCCGGTCAGGCAGGCCGTTCAGGCCATCTATTTCGACACGCTGGCGCTGATTTTCGGTATGTCGCTGATCACCCATCTGCTGTCCCGAGCGGGGCTGTTCCGTTATCTGGCCTTCAAAACGGCCTGGTTCGCTGGTGGCAATGGATTGCTACTGCTGGTGCTATTTGTACTGGTCACCTATACGCTATCGCTGGTGGTCAACAATCTGGGCACCATGCTGATCATTCTGCCTTTGACATTGGCCTCTTGTCGGATGTTGAACATCGACGCCGTACCCATCGTGGCAGCCGAGCTGATCGCTTCCAATCTGGGTGGGGCCTCAACCCTGACGGGTGATTTTCCCAACATGATCATCGGTGCCGCAGCCCGATTGCACTTTGATGATTTTATTGCGGGCATGATGGTGCCCTGCCTGTTGTTGCTGGCGGTACTGTTGCTCTACTTCCAGCATCGGGTACCCTGGTTGTCGTCCGCTCCAACAGGTCATAAGCGGCTGATTGCCGAGGCGTGGCTTGAGCAGCAGGACCGTGACAATCACATCACCGATCCTCATCTGTCCAAGGTTGGCCTAACCATCCTGACCGTCACCCTGGTCTGTTTGATCACCGCTGAGTGGATCGGTCTACAGCCTTCGACCATTGCCTTCGTGGCCGGTCTGGTGGTGTTGGCCACTGGTGGTATACCCAGAGAGGAGCTGGTTCAGGCCGTCAGTGGTAACGATATCGGTTTTTTTGTGGGTCTGTTTGTCATGGTAGGGGGACTGCAGGCTGCCGGTGTGCTGGAGCAGATCCATCAGCTGATCCTGCTGCTGGGGGGAGGTTATGCCACGCTGTCTCTGCTGGTGCTGATGTGGGTGGCTGGTCTGGTGACACCTTTTCTCAATGCTGGTCCTACCACGGCCTTTTTTATTCCCATTGCCCAGTCGATGAGCCAGGAATTTTCCGGCAGCGCCATCTGGTGGGCGCTTTCCCTTGGGGTGTTGGCCGGCTCTTCGGCGACCCTGTCAGGGGCTACCGCAGGCCCCGTCGTTGCCAGCCAGATGGCTTATGCTGGTGGGCCGACGCTCAGTGCGCGACGCTATCTCCAGTGGGGAGTGCCAATGGCGACCACTTTCCTGTTGTTGTCGACCGTTTATATTGTGTTGATTGGACCCTGATATGAGCCGACTCAAGAAATCCTCTTCCTATGTTGCGCCGTTTTGTCGCCAATCCTGGAAGATTCCCGCGGCCATGCTGGTACTGCTGTTTCTGGCTACCTTGGCTTGGGGATGGCACTTGGTGCGTGACCATGCCAACATGTTAGGGCTGGAAATTGCCAACAACCGGGCCATCGTCACCGACAAGAACGGTCATGTTGATCCGGTATCAGCCATCGGTGTCGCCTTCAAGTCCCTGTTTACCGGGCAGGCCGGGTTATCATCGACCAGCCTGTCCGCCTCCTCTTCTTCCCAGCCGGCGGGACAGGCCATGCCACCGGTGAGGGCTGCGCTGGTCAATATTGCCGGTTTGACTAAAGCCAGCACGGGTGGGATCTCCTCCTACGTCACGGCGGGTTCTGGTGTGGTGGTCAGCCCGAAGGGTTATGTGGTGACGGCCATGCACCTAATCCAGAATCTGGCCGATATTTACGTGCGGGTGCAGACGCCATTGGGACCACGGCAATATCCAGCCAAAATGGTCAAGGTGGTGGCTGAGCACGATCTGGCGCTGCTGAAGATCGTGTCCCAGGATCCCTTCCCTTACCTGGCCATTGATGTCCAATCGACGTTGCGGGTGGGTGATGCGGTGCAGGCCTGGGGAGACCCCATGGGTAAGGATGCCATCCAGCGTGTTGGCAAGATTGAAGGAGTCGATTTGACGACCCCGGTGATGGTGCAGAATCTGCGCCTGACCCATCTGATCCGTACCAGCGCCGTTTTTAACTGGGCCCAGAGCGGTGGACCGTTGATCAACAGTCGTGACCGGGTCGTCGGCGTCAATCTGGCGCTTGAGGATGGCTCATCGGGACGTGTGCTCGGTTATGCCATTCCATCCAATCTGATGGTGACCCATTTTCAGGAGCTGGTCAATTTTGTCCAGACCCCGCAAAACGCCATGATGACGGCTCCTGGGGTGCCTAGGGCCCAGCCGGTGCAGATGACCACCGATCCGGCCATGACCGAGGCAGCACCGCTCGACCGGCCAGCGCGTGAGCCGCGCATGGCGGATCGTTGGTGGCAGAAGGTGCAGGGCTTCCTGCTGGCTGGGTTGGGTCAGCATGTCGCGGCTGTGCCGATGCCGGCGGCCCCAACGTCGGCGGTCATGATGGCGACCGATCCATCCCATGCTCCGACCTTCCAGATCTGGGGTTACTCGCTCGGTAGCTTTGCTGGTTTGCTGCTGCTGGGATTCATTTCCGGTGTCAGCGGTGGTATGATGACCATGGGCGGGGGTATCATCAAGGTCACCGGTCTGATGTGGTTTTTTGGCTATGGTCTGCTGCTGGTGCGTCCGGTCGCTTATGTCACCAACATTTTCATGTATGGGGCAGCGGCGCTGCGTTATCGTCGTGAGGGGCTGCTGCGATTCGAACTGTGCAAGCCTCTTATTCCATGGGCCATGGCTGGTATGGTGCTGGGCTATTTCATCGGTAACATCATGAGCAAGACCGCCATTCAGTGGTTGCTTGGCTTGTTTGCCCTGCTGCTGGGCATCAAAATGCTGGTTGAGCTGTCTGAATCGTACGCACGCCGTAAAGTGGCTCCAGAACTGTTTGAAGAGGACGATCTGGCCGCGGGTGCCAGAAAACAGCAGGGTGTGATCGCTTGGTTGCAGCGTTATTTTGGCAGCTGGGTGGAGGAGGATGCGCGCAAGGGAACCGTCCTGGAGGATGGGGGTGGACGGCGGCAGACGGCGGCGCAGCATGGCTTGCTGGGATTGCCCATGGGACTCATCAGCGGTATTCTCGGTATCACCGGCGGGGTCATTGAGGTACCGTTGCAGCGTTACATCGCCGGGATGCCGATGCGTAACGCCATAGCCAACAGCGCCACCCTGGTGTTTTTCTCTTCGCTGGTTGGTTCGGCTGTGGCGCTGTTCCACGGCGTGCAGAGCGGTTCCTTTGAACTGCAAACGCCGTTGATCATGGCTCTTATCCTGACGCCAGGGGCTTTCCTCGGTGGTATGGCCGGGGCCTGGTTTACCTCGGTGGTGCCTCTGAACGTATTGCGCTGGATTTATGCCGTGTTGATGTTCGTGATTGCAGGCAGGATGTTCTGGTCATGAAACTGGACGGAGTGACCCTGGTTGTCGTGGGTATGGTGGCCCTGGTGGTGGGTGGTATCGGTGCCCTGTTTTCCGGTGCGGCCTTGCCGGGTGTAGCCACGGGTGGCCCATCCTCGGCCGCAGCCAAACCGGCCATGATCCAGGCGGTCGCAACTCCTGCACAGCCAACACGACCCTTGGTAGCGCCGTTACCTCCTCCTGGGGCTGGGGCTGGGGCTGGGGCGGTTGGCGCGCCGGTAAAGGCTTATGTCAACCCAAAGGCGCGTCTGGCCGAGGCCCATTGGCAAGGGCTGGAGGCTTTGCCGCTGTCACTGGAGCTGAAGAAAAAGCTGAAATTGCCGTTGGCACTGGAAGGGCTGCTGATTGATGAGGTCACGCTCAATGCGGCTGTTTCCGGCCTGTTGGCTGGGGATGTGCTGGTCGCCGTCAATAACCAGCCGGTACGGACGCTGGAGGAATTACAGCGTGAGTCAAAACGGCTGCAGCTGGTCAAGACGGCGTTGCTAACAGTGTTTCGCAAGGGGCAATGGCATTCGTTTACCTTGGCCGCACCCGATAACCTTGGCTTTGCCCAGGTCGAGACGGCGCCGATGATCCTGCCCGGGGAGAGTATGCCCCATCCTTATCGGGGTGCCTGCACCGAATGCCATGCTATTGGTACCACCGGGCATATCGTGCCGGATCCGGATGGTATTGTGTTGCCACCGCCGCCTATTTCGGCCCGGTCGCGCAGCCCCCACCAGGATCGGGGCCCATGCCAGGCTTGCCATCAGGTTGTTCAGTGACAATTCAAGAGAGATTTCAAGAGAGATTCAAGAGGAAAACGAGAGAATCATGAATAGCAACCGTACCCCTGTCAACATCATGGATGAAGTGAAGCTGTTTTCGTATGCCTGTCTTGGCGTTATGCAGAAAATCGCGGCCGGTTCCATCAATGGTTTCAACGCCCTTTTTTCAGTCGACAGTGACCTGCGGGCCCAGTTTTATCTTGATCGGGGCATTCAGCATACCAAGCGGGCGCGTTACTGGCAGGCAGCTCCGTTGCTGGAACAGGTGGTCCGACAATGGCCGAGCAATGAACATGCCCTGTTTCATCTGGGCTATTGCTATCTCAAGACCGAGCGTGTCAAGGAGGGCATCGCCATGCTGGAGCGGGCGGTTCAGGTAGAAAAATCGAGCCCTCGGGTCGCCTCCATCCTCGGCATGGCCTACATTCAGGTCAAAGAGTACCAGAAAGCAGCCACCCTGCTGCAGCAGGCCATCGAGAGGACGCCAGGCAATTTTAACCTCCATTATCGGCTTGGTCTGGCTCTGGATCATCTCGGTGAGTACGACGCCGCCATTGCCGCTTTTCAGGAGGCGCTGAAGATCAGGCCGGATGAGACCAAGGTATACCAGTCGATCGGCTTTATTCTCGATCAGCAGGGTAAACACGATGAGGCGGTCTTTTTCTTCAAAAAGACCACCGAACTCAAGGAAGGCTATCAGGAGAGCTGATGCGCCATGCCTGACAAGCGCGACGATATGGAAGAGATGGAGCCTTTTGGTTCGGAGGCAACCAACAGCGAGCGCATGCGACGCATGAAGCAGCTGATGCGCCAGATCTACCAGGAAGAGAACCTGACCGTCAAACCGGTCAAATTGCCTCCGATCAAGCTGAAGACGCTGATCGTAGCGGTTTCGATGGCCTCTGTCCTGATTCTGGGTACCACCATGCTGTGGAATTTCAACCGTTTTACCACGGCTGAAGAGCATGTGCTGTCGGCCATGGGCCATATCAACGACGCTCTGCAGCGCCGTTCCAACCTGTTCCGCAACCTGATCAACCTGACGTTGAACCAGGCGGCTCTGGAGCAGGAGATCTTTCGTCATACCGCTGATGCCCGTGCCGGCATGGTCACGCCGCCACCGCAGTTGCCAGCTGTTACCAGCAATCCCCCCGCTGCAGCAGCGACAGAGGGTGGCGACGCTGCCACCAATGTTCCCAACAGTGCCGCAGCGCTGTTGTCGGCGACCGGCTTGCCTCGTCTGCTGGCTGTGGCTGAACAGCACCCGGACCTCAAGGCGGCTACCACCTACCAGCAGTTGATGGACAAAATGGTGGTATCGGAAAATCTCATTTTCGAGCGTCGTGATGATTACAACGAGAAGGTGAGGATCTATAACACCATGATCACCGTCTTTCCCTGGTGGTTCATGGCCAAGCTGACTGGCTTCAAGCGTTATCCCTATTTTGTCACCGATGTCGGTCCGGATCATCGCATGCTGGATCTGACGCCAGAAACCTTCATCCGGTTGTTACCGGTACAGAGTGGTATGACGGCTGTCGAGCACCTGCCGCCCAGGAAGGTGGCTGATCCTCAGCATAAGTCGCTGCCCCAGCATAAGGCTCCGATTGAGATGCCCAAGCTACCTGCTGGAATACCGCCTGCTGAAATGCCACCTGCTGGAATACCCAAGGAATCACTGGAGCAGCCATGAAATACCCGCACTGTTCCGAATGTCGCGATGTGGTGACTTGGTACTCTATCTGGTTCAATATTTTTCTGGTCACCTTCAAGGGGTTGATGGCGATTATCACCAATAGCGCTGCCTTGGTGGCCGAGAGTTTCCACTCCATGGCTGATCTGCTGGCCAGTTTTGTCACCTTGGCCAGCATGCGTATCTCCAGGTTGCCGGTCAACGATCGTCATGCCTATGGCTACGGCAAAATTCAGCACATCTCTTCCGGTGTGGTCGGTCTGATTCTGGCGGCTGGGTCGGTCTATCTGCTCATTGATGCCGCGTTGAGCATTTGGCGTGGTACCTACGAAGCGCCGCAAACCATGGCCCTGCTGGCAGCGGTGGTTTCAGTCATCGGCAATGAGCTGATGTTTCGCTACCAGATGTGTGTGGCTACCGAGAACAACAGCCCAGCCATCACCGCCAATGCCTGGGATAACCGTTCCGATGCTTTTTCCTCCATCGGTGTCACCATTGGTATTTTCTTTGCCACGGTGCTCGATTTTCCCATTGCCGACCCATTGTCGGCCATTGTTATTTCGATTCTGGTCATCAAGATTGGCATGGAGCTGATCATTGAAGCCGTCGACAACCTGATGGATGCCACACCGCAGGTAGCTGAGCTGGAAACGGTCTACCAGATCATCCGCAAGTTTCCCAAGGTGCTGGGGATCAATTATCTGCGCGCACGCAGTCTGGGGGAGAATCTTTATGTCGAGGTCGATATCCGTGTCGATCATCAGCTCAAGGTCTTTGAAGGCGACATGATTCTGTTGGCGCTGAAGGAGAAGATCCGCCAGGGGATGGGTGAAATGGGCGAGATTATCGGTGAAATCAGGATTTCCATCACACCAGGTACACAACAGTAAGGAGGCGAGGCTTGAGCAATCCCGTCATGAAACAGGGAGAGTGGGTGGTGGCCATCGGGCTGGTACTGCTGATCGGGTTTCTGTTGGCGGCCCTGCTGCCCGATCTGTTTTCCACGCCTTATGTTGGCACGCAGCCGCAGTCGCTTGTCCAGGCCCAGACCGGTCCTGGCACCATGATGGTGGACGTAGCGCAGCAGCAGCCGGTGGCGCAGATGATGAACGTGGCAGTCAGGCAGCCCAAGCCGGGTCTGGTGTTACTGCAGCAGGCTCCGAAGGTCAACTTCAAGGGTGTGGTGCAACAGTTGTCGGAACAGCCTCAGAGCGATGGTCAGTTGCATGTCTGGCTACAGGACAGCAAGGGTATTGAGACGCAAGTCTCGGTCGGTCCAGGCTGGTTTCTGCACTATCTGGGCTGTAATCTGGCCCACGATGTGACGATGTCCGGTGCAGGCTTCACCTTTGAAAAAGCGGGCAGCAACCCATTGGTCTATGCCAAACGCATCGAGATTAACGGCAAGGTATGCCAGTTGCGCAACGACGAAGGGTTCGCCCTTTGGTCCAATAAGTTGCGTTAGGCGCGGTCGACACGAATGAAGGGGGGACAACTCAAAAAAGGTGAAATCAGGCCGTCTGGAGGAACTGTAGCGCTGATTGGAGTGGTGCTTCTGGTCGTGGTTATCGGTACCGGTCTATTGGGTTCCAGTTCGTGGCTGGACTCGGTACTGTCGCGCTGGAATGGAGACCATCTGACGCGGCAGACCTATGGCGAGGTCTTTGGCAGCATGCCCAAACCAACCCAGCCGCAGTTGGTCGAGCCACTGGTCGAGATGGTCAGCCCGCCCAGACTGCAAAAAATGCTGGTGAAGCGTATTCCAACCATCGATCCGGGGGCCAGCAAGCCCCATCCCAACTGGGGCCCTTGTACCAACTGCCATCTGATTCGTGGGGGTGCCCCGCCTGGCAGTCAGCCGGCAACGCCGGTGGCCAAGGTGTGGGAGCAGGTGTCGGCCTATCACAAGGTGGGCCCGCCGATCCTGCCCAACTCTTCGCGGCCTCACCCACCGTCTGGGCGATGTATCAAGTGTCACGATGTTCTGGTGTATGTGCAGCAAACCAAGTAGGTGTTAAGGAGAAACAGCATGTCTCAGCGGACTGGATCAGCGAATAGCAGGCTATCGGACGATGGGCTTGAGAGCCGGATGGCCATTGCCGAAGAGCTGTTGAACAAGATTGTGGCGATTCATGTGTCGACCGCAACCAATGTGCAGGGTCTGACCGATAAACTCAACCGGCTCGATACCACGGCTTCAGCCATTTCCAGCTTCATGAGAAAGATGGATACCATCAGCACCCGGTTGCAGCAGCAGTCGGATGGGGGCGGGCGTAGCAGCGCCGCGGCTGCCACGGATACGGCAGAAATCAGAAGTGGCATGGCGGAAGTGATGGAGGCACGGCTGCGCAAGACCGAAGAGATGGTCGCCCAGATCCACCAGCAACTGGCCACTATGCTTGAGCGTACATCACCCCAACCGGCTGCGGTAGACATCACGCCGGATGCGGTGGTTGGCAAAGATCTGATCAACAAGTTCGAATCGCAGCAAAGCAGCATTTTGCAGGTGCTGGAGCAGCGCACCGACCCACGGCTGATGATCTACCTCAAACCGCTGATCGAGATGCTGGAAGAGGAAGGCAGGCAGGCTACCCGCATGAAGGATGTCGCGCTGCAACAGCTGAACGATCTGTTGACCGGCAAACGCAGCGGCACCAACCAGCAGATTTCGCATACCCTGCAAAATGTTGGCACCGAGATCGAGAAATGCCAGGCCGCTTTTGAACGTACCCAGCAGGCGCTGCAGATGGTGATCTCGCCATTTCAGCAGGTGGGCCAGCTCTTTCGTGATAACCTTGAGATCATTGTCCAGGCGCACGATCTGCTGGCGGAACTGCATGCCGATCTGCCCAAGTTTCTCGATGAAATGAAGGCACTGCACCGGGAACAACGTTCGTCGTAACCTTATCCGTAACACCATCAAGGGGAGTCCGTAAACATGTTGCAACTCATTCCGTATGGATTGGCCATCGTGGTTGGCGGTATTCTCGGCAAAAAGATCTACCCTGCCCGAGTGGCTGACAGGAAGGAGCGGCAGAGCTCATCCGGTTCCAGTGCTGCCTCTACTGCCGCGCCGTCGGTCCAGATTCTGCGTGAGACAGTGGTGCAGGAGAGTCCGATCATCCTGGCGGTGGAGGAGATTCCACTCGATAACCGTTTTGGCAACAAGGTCCTGGTCAGTGAGCATGAGTTTGTCCGCAGCGCCACCATTGAGCTGACCATGGGCCGACATGACCAGTCGACCACCGAGGTGCAGGCCCATCTGTGGCGTGTGCTGCAGCATGTGGCCCAGGAAGAACTGAGAAAGAGTCTCAACATTGAGGTCGGGGCGCAGATTTCGCGTCGGGTCAGGATTACCCTGTCGACCGAGCCAGGACAGATGGTGCGTTATAAGGTCATTTGGAAGCAGGATTCCCGCCGTGGCCTGTTCGAGGTCAAGCTAGCCGGCAAGCGGCAAACCATCCCCTATACCGTGGCTTTTGGTCTGTCCCATACCATCGAAAGCGTTGAGGGTGAGAGGAAAGTCTGATGACGAGTAAAATTGCTAGGGTGTTCATATTCCCCCCCCCCCCCATACAGATACATAACGGTCGTTGTTTAGGGGAGTTTAGATCATGAAGATCCTGATTGTTGACGATATTCTTGAAAACAGGAAGCTGCTTCAGGATTTGCTCAAACCTTATGGCAGTTGCGATATGGCGGCCGATGGTGTTGAGGCACTGACCTTTGTCGAGGCCGCGATCGATGAGGAAGAGCCCTATGATCTGATCCTGCTTGATGTCATGATGCCGCGCATGGATGGACAGCTGGCGCTGGAGAAAATCCGTACCCTGGAGCAGGAGCGTGGCCTCAGCGGTGCCGGGGAATCGATCATCTTCATGGTCACCGCCAACGATTCACCGCGTCAGGCCGCCTCGGCCTTTTTCAAGGGCTATTGTACCGACTATCTGATGAAACCAGTGATGCGTCAGGTATTGCTGGACAAGATGAGGGAATACCGGCTGATAGCTGATTAACCGATGACCATAAGCCCCATCAAATCAGCCGTTTTGTGGCCATTGACCATCATGCTGGTGGTGTTGATTGGGGGCGGTGTTTTTATTTTCTGGTGGCAGCATGTCACCCACGACGCCGAGCACGGTCGCGACCTGGCTGCCAATATCCAGAATACGTTCGATCTGATTCGACAACACGATACCGCCATGATGGCGGCTACCGTTCGTGCCATCAAGCAGATTGATGACGTAAAGGCGGCTTATCTGGCCCGGGACCGTGCCGCCCTGCTTGGGCGCGTCGGTGAGATTGCTACCGATCTGCGCGACCATCACCACATTACCCACTTCTATTTTCACCTGCCAGATGGTATCAGTTTCTTGCGCGCTTATCATCCTGATGATTATGGCGATCAGATCGATCGCTACACGCTCAACCAAGCCCGCCAGACCGGTCAGGATGTTTCCGGCATGGAAATCGGCAAACGGGGTACCTTTACCCTGCGCTATGTCAGTCCTTGGTACGACGGTGACCGGCTGATCGGTTTCATTGAGCTGGGTGAGGAGATCAACCACATCACTGAGGCCCTTGAGCAATTGTTCGAGGTGAGCAGCTATCTATTCCTGTCCAAATCTTACCTTAGTCAACAGGCCTTCCAGTCCAGCCCGGCCATGCAACACAGCCTGACGCGCTGGGATGAATTTCCCGATCGACTGCTGCTGCATGCCTCCTCGCTCTTGCCCCCTTTTCTGCGGGCCCATCAGCACCAGTTTGCTCTGGATCAGGTGATGCTGTTGCATGGTGTGGTGGTCGAGGAGGATTATTTCAATGTCATGCAGCTGCCGGTCAACAATGCCGCCGGTCAGATTGTGGCGGCGATGGTCACCGTGCAGGACGTCAGCGTTCAGGCGCATCGGTCGCAGCAGGTCATTACGCTGGTGGTGGTGGCCGGTGTTCTCATCGGTGGCGGCGTACTGTTGCTGTTCTGGCTATTGCTGGACCGGCTTGAAGACCGGCTGCGGCGCACCGAGGAACATGAGCGGCGCATGGCAGGTGAGTTGAACCAAGCCTACGCCAATATGCACGACCAGCAGCGCAACATCCAGATCATGGTCGATTCAGCGCTGGATGCCATCGTCACCATCGATGCTACCGGTCGCATCGAAAGCGCTAATCCGGCCGCCGAGGTGATGTTTGGTTATCCGTGCACGACTCTGATCGGTCAGGATGTGGCCGAATACATCATTCCGGCCGAGTTTCGATCCTTGCATCGGCAGGCCCTACAGCGCCGAATGGAGGCCACCGGACCGTACGAGCCGCTCAAACGTCTGGTGGAGCTGCAGGGGCTGCGTGCTGACGGCCGCCTGATTGATGTCGAAGTGGGGCTGATCTCGCTGATTTTGGATGGTAGCGAACACTATACCGCCTTCATTCATGACATCACCGAACGAAAGCAGCTGTTGCGATCCCTGAAAGAGACGCTTGATGTCGCCGAGTCAGCCAATCGTGCCAAAAGTGAGTTTTTAGCCAATATGAGCCACGAGATCCGTACACCGATGAATGCCATCATCGGCATGACCGATCTACTGTTGCACCGTGCCATGCCACCACCGGAGCAGCAGCGTAATCTGGAGATTATTCTGCAATCGGCCCAGTCCCTGCTGGAAATCATCAATGGCATCCTCGATCTGTCCAAGATTGATGCCGGCATGATGACGCTGGAGCAGATTCCGTTCGACTTTTGCGGCCAGATTGGCAACGCCTGCGATACGGTCGCTATCCGGGCCCATCAAAAGGGACTGGAACTCTACTACCAGATCGATCCCGATCTACCCGAGACGTTGATCGGTGATCCGTTGCGACTCAAGCAGGTCCTCATCAACCTGATCAACAACGCCATCAAGTTTACCAGCCAGGGCGAGATCATCCTGCATGTTAAACGGGCACCCGTCACCGGTGCCGATGAGGAGGTTTGGCTGCACTTTACCGTGGCCGATACTGGTGTCGGTATTGCACCGGACAAGCTCGAATTGGTCTTTGAACGCTTTACCCAGGCCGATGGTTCGACCACGCGCAAATATGGTGGCACCGGGCTGGGGCTGACCATCAGCCAGCATCTGGTCACGATGATGGGCGGGCAGATTTGGCTCGAGAGTCAGGTCGACCGTGGCACACAGTTCCACTTTACCGCCCGCTTTGGTGTCGGCCAGCGGCGTAATCGGGGGCATGATGGTCAAACTGAAGCCGACGAACGTCGCAACACCGATATCAGCCGCAGTCTGGCTGGTGTCAGGGTGTTGCTGGCCCATCAGCACGCCACCGGCCGGGTCATTTTGCCCGCCATGTTGGCGACCCTGTCGGCCGATGTCACCGTGGCTGCCAATGGGGCAGCCCTGCTGACCAACCTGGAGCAGGCCAGGGAGCAGGGACAGCCGTTTGATCTGCTGTTGCTGGACGACACGCTGTTGCAGGGTCAGTCGCCGCTGGTCCATAAGCTGGTTAGCGACCATGCTGATTATCAGGGTAAGACCATCCTGATGCTTGCCTCTAACCGTGGCGCCGATGGTTTGGTCTCTGGCTGGTGGCAACAATTACCGTCGGTGCGCAAGCCGGTACGACGCTTTCAGTTGCTCAAGGTCATCAAAGCGCTGCGTCAGCCTGAGTTATCCGACGAGCCACGACCACTGCTTGAATCGGAATCGGTGCTGCAGGGCAGGGAACTGCCTCCCCTGAAGATCCTGCTGGTCGAGGATATCGTCAATAACCAGATTCTGGCGACCACCATTCTGCAGCGGGCCGGTCATAGCGTCACCCTGGCCAACAACGGCTGTGAGGCGGTTAGCCTCTATCAGCAGCACAGTTTTGATCTGATTTTGATGGATCTGCAAATGCCTGAAATGGACGGCTTTGAAGCGACCAGACAGATCCGCCAGCTGGAATCAGCGCGCACCCAGCCAGTAGCTGTGCCGATTCTGGCCGTTACCGCCAAGGCCATGAACCAGGAACAGCAGCGCTGTCTCGATGCTGGTATGAACGGCTACCTGATGAAACCCTATCGACCTCAGCAATTGCTCGACCAAGTGGCCACCATGGTGACACCATCGACGCCCCCAAAGGCAGCGCCCCCAAAGGCAGTGCCCCAGGTTCTGAAGGCCGTTACCGCTGATGCCGCCGTGGTAGCAGCCAAGAGTGAGGCCTTGATTAACCTGTCAGAGCAGCATTTTGACCAGTTGACCCAGGCGATAGAGGGTCGTCATGAGCCCATGGCGATGCAGTCGACGAACTGGTTCAACGACACCGCCCACGATGTCGGAGCCTGGAAGGTGTCGATTCAGGCCATGCGCCTGCGCGGCATGATCGAGCAGCACAACTGGAGCGAGGCCCAGCAGGCCCTGTCCAAGCTGCAGAGCCATTGTCAGGAGGCTATCGCAGCCTTGCGGAAGAGGAGGTTACTTTGATCGACAGATAGGACTACAATTGCGGTAACTGCCCAGGTGGTCTATCCGAATTTTTTACGATTGACATTTGTGCGATTGTAGGAGGTACGGGGGATGATTTCTTGGGCATGTAGCAGAAATGACTTCCATTGGATGGACAAATAGAGTACAATGATCCCCGTGTCCAAATGGATATCTGTGTTACGTAGTTGAGGATTGTGAACCATGAGCCTATCTCAAATACAGGGTGCTTTCAGCTCCACCAACGAAGCGGTCTATCGATACAAAAACAACCAGCCTATTCTGGGGACTCTTGCTGATACGACCTTGCGGACCAACCTGGATTCTCATCAGCATTCGGTGGAAGTCTATGGCAAGTCGTATTCGCTGAAACTGAGCGACGAAGCCAAGCGGCTCAATCAGGCTATGGCCCAATAAGATCAGTCACTCGTACAAGGGGGGCTCACCATTCCCCCCTTACGGCAGTGGTGCAACATCGACGGATACGTGCAAAGTCTCCTGACCACCACCTAAAATGACCCCCTTGAGTGGTGCCACATCAGAGTAGTCACGCCCCGTTGCCAACGTGATATGCCGCTCTTGCGGCAGTAGATTGTTGGTCGGATCAAAATCAATCCAACCCTGTCCAGGAACAAATACAGCGAACCAGGCATGCGAGGCATCGGCTCCTATCAGGCGTGATTTGCCTGGTGGTGGTGACGTTTCCAGGTAGCCACTCACGTAGCGCGCCGCCAGACCGATGGCACGGAGGGATCCAATCGCCACATGAGCGAAGTCCTGACACACACCTTGCCGATGCTGCATCACCTCCTCCAGTGGCGTAGTCACTGTCGTAACGGCAGCACAGTAAGTAAATTCACGATAGATGCGTTGCATCAGGTCGTTGACCGCATCCAGTAGTGTACGACCAGCTGAAAACGAATTGGCAGCAAATTGCGCCAAACAATCGCTGCTCCGAATCAACGGCGAATCAAACATGAATGGACGATTATAACAGATGTCTGGGTCATCGGACTGACACAAGGCGTCGCGCACCTGTTCCCAACAACAGTAGGTGGTGGGCCATGACAGCGGTGCACGGGGCAAAACAACCACCTCGCTACTCGCCAGCACCTCCAGTTGCTGGTGCGGTTCCAAAACTTCAAAGTAATGAAGGCAGTTGTTAAAGTAATCGGTCGATTCGTACAGCACCGCTGGTGTGGGTGTCACATGCAGGGTACGTTGTACCACCTCCTGATGATCCATGGAACGCGGAATGAGGTGAGCTAAATTGTGACAAACGGTAACGGCCTCGCTGTATTGATAACGAGTCAAATGTTCAATCCGATAGCGCATGACTCACCTGGTCAATGGCATGCCCTGCCGGGTGACTGGCAAGGCATGTTGGAAATAGCTGTTGGAAATCTCCGCTGACAGCAGTGGCAGCAGCTGTTTCATGCGTACCAGCAGTTCTTCCAGATTGGGTCGTTTCATGGTGGTATCATTGATCAGCGCCAGTAAGTCGGTATCGGCAAGACGTAATAAATTGACCGCTTCCAAAATCGTGCGGCCAGCTGGGGTGCGAAAGACAGGTATCGGTTGCAGCTGTGGTAGCTGATCAATATGCTGCTGCAGTTCGACCAGTTGGAAGGACAGGCTACGCGGATTGGATTCATCCTGCAGGATCAGATCGAGTGTCGGCTTCATGGCAAGATGGCTACGATAACGGCGGCGATAGGTAATAATGCTGTCCGTAATGTTCAGCAACGCTTCCAACAACAGTTGCTCTTCATCGGCATCGGTATGTTGTACCAAAGTGATTTGAAACAGCTCAGTGGCGAATAGAGACCGTTCCAATCGGCGCCCTAATTCGAGAAAACGCCAGCCAGTACCGCGGGTCATATTTTCCATCGACAAACCCGTAAACGCCGTCAACGAAGTCAACAAGGCCTCGATATCATCCACCATGTCATTGAGATGATGCAGCCCTTCCAAGTGCAATAAAATATCGTGAATGCGATTGATGATGCGCCAGGTATCACTGGAGAGCCGATCACGCACACGGTAGGCCGTTTGAATCAACGTTTTGACTGTGGCACGGACACTACCGTTATCGTTGGACGACAAAATCATGCGCCGTATCTCTGGTTCTGGATCAGCAAAACATTGCTCAGAACCCACGCCCATAAAGCCAGGTAGTGTAGCGGTGAGCAGAGTGGCCGCCTGGTACAGAATACGGGTGGCCTGTTGTGGTGCTGCATCACTCTTGTCGTCGCTCTCTTCCAGCAGTGGTAACAGCAAAATAGTGCGCAATAAGCGCAATATATTTTCAACACGTACCGCATAGCGCCCCAGCCAGAACAGATTTTCTGCTACCCGACTGGAAAGCTCGCCAGTAAAAATGGAGGGTTGCAGCAACGGCCCAGAAGGCTGTCGACCACCACGTGCCACCGGTAAGGAGGAGAGCACCCAAACATCTTTGGTGATGCCACCATAATTATCAAAGAAAGGTACCTGCGCTGATTGGGTCGATACGGTGGCCAATCCTCCTGGCATGACCTCCACACCGGCCACGCCAGCCGTCATAAAAGTGCGTAACAGCATATGACCAGGCACGAGACGATGATCAGACATGACCGGTATCGTCGAAGGAGTAATGCGCTTCTGGGCGATAAAAGAGGATGGTTGTGCCAAAATACGCTGCCGCATCGTCAACTGCTCCGCCGATGATAGTTGATCACCAAACACGAGCGGAGCAGAATCAAGACGATCCAGTGACTTGATGACGAGCATATCGAGATGATCCAGCGTGTAAGCCAGGTGGTCACGCTGGCCACACCACCAGGTCGGGGTGGATGGCAACAACAGCTCCTCTCCAAGGAAATAGCGTGCCAGCTGTGGCAACCAAGCCAGCAGTCCCTGATTTTCCAGTACAGCGGCACCGGGAGGATTGACCACAGCTACACGTCGATTACGAATGGCTTGCAACAGGCCAGCAACACCGACGCAGGAGCTTTCCTGCAGTTCCAGCGGATCACACAGTCGATCATCAATGAGCCGCACAATCACATCGACCGTATGCAGTCCATCCAATGTCTTGAGACAGACACGACCAGAACGCGTTGCCAGATCCTCCCCCTGTACCAACGTCAAGCCGAGGTAATTGGCCAGAAAGGTGTGTTCGAAGTAGAGTGGGTCCTGAGGACCAGAAGTCAGCAAGACTGTTTGTGGATCCTCACGGGGAAGGAAGGCTGAACCGGTCATGTTGGTTCGCAGCGTCGCAAAAAAAGGCCGTAACAGACGTACCTGATGCTCGTTCAAGGCATTGCGCAGCAGTCGAGCCATGATCTGGCGATTCTCCAGGGCGTAGCCAAAACCTGCTGGCTTCTGTAAATGATCTCCTAGCACCAAAAAACGTCCATCGGTATCACGTGCCAAATCGACTGAATACCATGGCAGCGCATGCTGTGTCGTCAGAGGAAGCTGGTGACAAGGATGCGAAAAAGCGTTATGGGCAAACACCAGTTCAGCAGGTAACAGTCCATTGCGGATGACATCCTGTGCTCCGTACAAGTCGGCGAACAACCGCTCCAGCAAACGATAACGCTGCTTCAGTCCCTGCTCCAGCCGTAACCACTCAGCTTCGATGATCACCAACGGCCACATGTCGAGATCCCAGGTGCGTAGCACACTGCGGTGGTCATGGTAAACATTATAGGCTGCGCCGTTTTCCAACAGAAGGCGTTTGGCCTTATCGTGCAGCTGACCCATGTAAGGGGAGTTCCACGCACTCATGGAACTGAAAATTGGACCCAGGCAGTCGCGCGGGGTACCATGGATTGTCAGGAATTCGTCGTATCCATTCGGGGGGGAGTAGTGAAAGAATTCACCTTCGGTCAAGATATTATCATCCTCGTATCGCACTCTGTCGACCTCAGGTACCCCCCAGCAAGGCCGGGCGGGTACCACTATGACCGGGGTGAGTATACAGTAGCCATTCAACAAATCAACCGACAAAAAGCGTCCTACCTGTCTTGGCCACAGCGCAGGTCCAACGTATGCGGGTATTCATCCGCAGGCTCCTCCGGTGGGGGTTCCATCGGTTGTGGTAGGCTGCCATGGGGATAGAAGCGACTGAAGCGGATGCTCTCCGGAGGAGGCGTCAAGACGCCTGGTGTATGCCCAAATTCCTGGAACCGATTGGTGCGGCGTGCCTCGGCTTCGTAGCTGTTGATTGGGAACTGCTGATAATTCTGCCCGCCAGGATGGGCAACGTGGTAGCTGCAACCACCGATGGAGTGGCCATTCCAGCTATCAATCACATCAAACACCAATGGCGTGTGGACGCCTATGGTGGGGTGGAGCGCTGAGGCTGGTTTCCAGGCTCGATAGCGCACACCGGTGACAGCCTGGCCATGGCGTGCTGTAGCGTGCAGGGGCACACGACGACCATTACAGGTTAGCACATACCGCCCCTCTGTCAAACCGGAACAGAGCACTTGCACGCGCTCCATGGACGAATCAACGAAACGCGCCGTGCCAGCGCGAGTGACCTCTTCTCCCAACACGGGCCATGGTTCGATGGCCATACGCAACTCCAGCTCGATCGTATCCAACTGGATGGAGCCGTAACGTGGAAAACGGAACTCCAGAAATGGATCGAGCCAACTGTCCTGAAACGGCAACCCGGCACGACGTAAATCGGCCAACACGGCACGCACGTCGTGCATCACGTAATAAGGTAGCATGAAGCGGTCGTGCAACTCGGTGCCCCAACGTACCAACCGGTGGTGGTACGGTTGTTGCCAAAACCAGGCGATTAATCCTCGTAACAACAGCATCTGTACCAAACTCATGTGGGCATGGGGGGGCATTTCAAAGGCCCGTAGCTCCACCAATCCCAAACGACCGGCTGGACCATCGGGCGAATAGAGCTTATCGATGCAAAATTCGGCACGATGGGTATTACCCGTCAGATCAACCAACAGGTGACGCAGCAGCCGGTCGACCAGCCATGGCGTCGCTACTTCACCAGTGGGCATCTGTTGAAAAGCGATTTCCAACTCGTACAAGGCGTCCATGCGTGCCTCATCGATACGTGGTGCCTGGCTGGTCGGACCGATGAACTGCCCAGAGAAGAGATAGGAAAGTCCCGGATGGTGCTGCCAATAGGTAATCAGGCTGCGCAGCAGGTCAGGGCGACGCAGCAGCGGACTATCCGTTGCTGTAGGGCCACCAATGGTGACATGATTGCCTCCACCCGTGCCGCTATGGCGACCATCCAACATAAATTTTTCGGTTGCCAACCGAGCCAGCCGTGCTTCCTGATAAAGTATCGTGGTGGTTCTTTCCAGTTCATGCCAGGATGCCGCCGGATGGATGTTGACCTCAATGACACCGGGATCTGGCGTTACCAACAAACGGCTCAGTTGCTCATGTTGTGGTGGATCATACCCTTCCAGAACAAGGGGGAACTGTAATTGAGCCGCCACCGACTCTATAACGGCCACCAACGCACACCACTGTTCCAGTAGCTCTACCGGTGGCAGGAATACATGGAGTTGGCCATGGCGCGGTTCGACACAGAGGGCTGTATGGATGACTGATGCCGATTCAGCAGGCAACGAATCGATCGGCAACCGTAATCCAACGGGCGAATCGCCCGGCAGCAGAAACAGTCGCTTCTGCCGCAGTGGCCAGTGGCTGCTACACCAACACTGGCGACGTTCATGCCACTGTAACGGCAACACGAAACCAGCAGGCGTGTTCAAGCCACGGCTCAAAACGCGCGCCAGTCGTTGCCGTTCCAGTGCATCGGTCAGATCAGCCGCCAATGGATCGGTATCGACCGGAAGGTGCTGTTCCTGCCAGGCATGATAAAAAGGATCCTCATAGCCAGCCAACACATACCGTCGTTCGATGCTTAAAGCTGTGGCCAGGTGATCGATCCATTGTTTGGCGTGGTTCGCATCGTAACGGGATGTCTGATCGTCGATAGCCAGCAAGGCCGGATTGTGCCACAGAGGCTGCCCATCCTGGCGCCAGAAGCAGCTTAAACGCCAGCGTGGTAGCGGCTCACCCGGATACCATTTACCCTGACCATAGTGGAGCAAACCACCGGGGGCAAAACAGCGTTGCAGTCGGCGCAGCAAATCACCGGCCAATTGCCGTTTTTTCGCACTGTCAGCGGTGAAATTCCATTCCGGATCATCCGGGTGATCCATGGCAACAAAAGTGGGCTCACCACCCATGGTGAGTCGTACATCCTGTTGGACCAGTTGCTCATCGACCTGCTGTCCCAGTGCCTGAATAGCCATCCACTGCTCGTCGCTATAGGGTTTGGTGACCCGTGGCTGCTCCAGAATGCGTACCACCTGATTATCAAAAGAAAATTGGCTCTCGCATGGCTCGATATCACCAATAATGGGAGCAGCATCACGATAATGAGGGGTGCAGGCCAATGGAATATGGCCTTCACCAGCAAATAGTCCAGAAGTCGGATCCAGACCGATCCAGCCTGCACCTGGCACGTAAACTTCTGCCCAGGCATGCAGATCCGTAAAATCACGCTCTGGTCCTGATGGTCCATCGAGTGAGGCTACATCGGGTTTGAGCTGTACCAGATAACCAGAAACAAATCGGCAGGCCAAGCCAAGGTGGCGCATGGTCTGCACCAACAACCAGGCCGTATCACGACATGAACCGCTCCGTTGGCTGAGCGTCTCCTCGCAAGACTGTACGCCCGGCTCCATGCGGATGGTGTAACGAATCAATCGCCAGAGTTGCTGATTGAGCTCAACCAGGAAATCAACGGTCTTCTGCTTTTGGCGGGATACTGTGGCCAACCACTGATGGAACCATGGTCCGTGTTTCTCAACTTCCAGATAGGGTCGCAGTGACTGTTCCTCGCCGCCATCGTAACGGAATGGATAGAACTCGGCCGACTCCTCAATAAAAAAATCAAAGGGATTGATCACCGTCAGATCGGCTATCACCTCAACATCGATGTGCATGCTGCGCGTTCTGTTCTGGAACACCACCCGGGCCAAAAAATTACCAAATGGATCTTGCTGCCAGTTCAGGAAATGATTGGCTGGTGTGATCCGTAGCGTGTAACCACGAATCGGGGTGCGGCAATGAGCCGCTGGGCGTAATCGAAACACGTGAGGCAACAACAGGGTTGCTCGATCGTATTGATAGTGCGTTTGATGACGTATGGCAACGCGTATGGTCATGGATGACTCCCAAACTGAAATTCCTGGAGGAGGGATAGTCTCAATTACAACAAAAGGCGAGCCAACCTCGCAAACCAAGTCTACAGGCTGTTCAGCACGTTGTTAGGGTCATAACATGCTTATTTTTTAACAGCTCTTTCTGTTTAGTGATTATTATTTAGGCAAACCAGCTCTTTTTAAGGCACAAATAATAATAAAAACGAATATAAACAACTATTTATAATGATGGTGTGATCATTGCTGCATGGATAGTCAGACCAACAGACAATGATGTGGATGGGGAGAACTGTATCATGACCATTGACTGGACCCGTTACCCGCGCACGGCAGCTTTTGATGAGATGATCAATTCTGACTGCTTGGCGCGTCCCGGTATGTCAGCCCTGTACCAGTATCTGTCTGAGCTGGGCGAACAGGCACTGAGACAACGCCAGCAGGATGCCAACGATACGATTGTCGACCTTGGTATTACCTTTACGGTTTATTCCGATGGCGACAACATCGATCGTGTCTGGCCGTTTGATATTATTCCGCGCCTGTTGGCACAGTCAGAATGGCGGCGTACTCAGGCCGGTCTCATCCAGCGCATGACCGCCATTAACATGTTCATCGGCGACCTGTATGGGGCGCAGCGCATTATCCGGGATAAGGTTTTTCCGGCTGAGTTGTTGGCCGACTCCAAGAACTTTCTTGCCCAGTGTGTGGGTATGAAGCTGGCCTGGGGTGTGTGGGCTCATATCTGCGGTAGTGATCTGGTGCGTGACCAGCACGGAACATTGCACGTACTGGAGGACAATCTGCGCGTGCCATCCGGTGTCTCCTACATGTTGGAGAATCGCCTGGTGACCAAGCGGGTCTTTCCTGAGCTGTTTGATACCCATAACATTGTGCCAGTCGATGACTATCCCTCACAGTTGTACGACATGCTGGCATCCCTGACCCCACGTCCCCATGACCACCCGCAAGTGGTGTTGTTAACGCCTGGCATCTACAACTCGGCTTATTTTGAACACCTTTATCTGGCACAGCGCATGGGTATTGAGCTGGTCGAGGGGCGGGATCTGGTTGTCGGTGATGATGATTGCGTCTACATGAAAACCATTGCTGGTCTGAAACAGGTCGATGTGATCTATCGCCGTGTCGATGACCTGTTTCTTGATCCGGAGGTGTTTCACCCTGATTCCTGTTTGGGGGTACCTGGATTAATGCGGGCCTGGCACAAGCACCGTGTGGCATTGGTCAATGCACCAGGAGCTGGAGTGGCCGATGATAAGGTCGTCTATGCGTATATCCCGGAGGTGATCCGCTATTATCTGGGTGAGGAGATCATGCTGCCCAACATTCAGACCTGGAAATGCCTGGATCCAACCGACCGGCAATACGTCTTGGAGAACCTCGACCAGCTGGTGGTCAAACCAGCCAACGAATCAGGTGGTTATGGCATGATGATTGGTCCCTACGCTACTACGTCTGAACGTGAGCAGATGGCTTGGCGTATTCAGGAGAATCCTCGTAATTACATTGCCCAACCGGTGATTGCACTGTCAACGGTACCGACATTGACCGACGAGGGCATACAGCCGCGCCATGTTGATCTGCGCCCATTCATTCTGCAGGGGCGCCGTTCTTACATCACAACGGGCGGATTGACACGGGTGGCCCTGCGTAAGGGGTCGTTGGTAGTCAATTCGTCGCAGGGCGGAGGAAGTAAAGACACCTGGATTGTGGAGGATTAGTCATGCTGTCGCGCGTTGCTGAAAATATCTACTGGATGGGGCGTAATCTGGAACGGGTCGAGAACGGGGCCCGATTGATCAATGTGACCAAGACCATGCTACTTGATCTACCCATCTGCCGTACCCACCCTCATTTCGGTTGGGGACAGTTGATTACCATTACCGGTCATAACGAGTTGTTCCACTCTTTGTATCAGCAAAGTGATGAACCCTCTGTGCTCTCATTTCTCATCAGCCAACCCAACAATCACTCGTCGTTGCTGGGTGCCATTACCTGTGCCCGTGATAACCTGCGCACCATACGGGATATTTTCCCACGCGAATTCTGGGAAAGCCTGAACCAGCTTTACCTGTGCATACGTGAATATGCCGATACCGGTATCGAAACAGGCTACTGGGATCGTTTCTTGCGTATCGTTGTGCGTAAATGCCAGGAGTTGATTGGACTGTTGAACGGTACCTTGTCACGTGGTACGGCTTTTGATTTCTTTCGTATCGGCCAGCACATAGAAAGGGCGGATATGACCACGCGCATTCTCGATGTTCGTTCAAGTTACCTGGCTTTACATGCCTCAGATGGCTCGATTCCATTTGAACAGCTCCAATGGCTCAATCTGTTGCGTTGTGTTTCTGGCGAACAAATGTACCGGCGCCAGGTTAATCCGCGCATTATCGATATTGATGTGTTGCTGTTCCTGCTGCGCGATCGTTCGTTTCCGCGTACCTTCTGCTACTGCGTCCACGAAGTGAGTTCGGCTTTGGCAACCATGGTCAATAACAGTCAGCTGCTCGAACGTGTAGGACAACTCGAACAGACCGTAGAAGAGAGTGATCTGTCCCTGCTGATGCAGCATGGCCTGAGTAAATTCATGGACGATCTACAACTGGCCTTGGGGCAGCTGCATCAGCAGATTGCCGCGACCTATTTTTCTCGACAATAACAATGATTCAACAATTATTCCGACCCCTGCAACATGGCCAACAGCTGAGGCAGTGCCTGGCTGTCGCCGGAAATAGCCCGCCGTGCCAGCTCGATGCTGGCCGTCAGGCGCCGCTGTAGTTGGTCCTTGTCGTCCTGGAGCGACTGCAACATCATGGCGCGCTGGATGTGTCCCATCACGCGCACCTTTAACAGGGTTGGATCGATCGGTTTGAGAATGAAGTCAGCGGCTCCCAGCATCAGTCCCTTGACCTCATCCATAATCTCGTCCTTGGATGAGAGAAACAGAATGGTGGCACGGCTGGTGATGGCATCGGACTTGAGTCGACGGCATACCTCGTAGCCATCCATATCCGGCATCATGATGTCGAGCAGCACCAGGTGCGGGCGCTTGGCGCGGGCAATTTCGAGAGCTTCCTGGCCACTGGTCGAAAAAAACAGCTGGTACTCGTTGCCCAGCGCGGCATGCACAATCTTGAGATTGCCCGGTATATCATCAATAATCAAAACTTTTGGCTTATCCTGTTCGTCTGTCACAGTTACCCCTCAATCTTGCTCCTCAATCTTGCTCCTCAATCTTGCTCCTCAATCTTGCTCCTCACTGTTGCTTTCCAAGGGTTAGTTTCGCCACCAAAGCCGCTAAAACATCGCGCGCTCCGGCAAAATCAAACTGATCCAGGCATTGATCCAGCTGATCGATCTCTCCGGCGAGCGAGGTGACATTCAGAACCAACTCTTTAAGCCTGTTCAATTGATGGATAGCATTCACGTCATTATAACGCACCAACTCGGATAACGCAAGGATGGTCTGTTTGACCTGATCCATCGTTTCCGCTGACAAGGTCGTTTCATGATCCTGCTGCTGCAGGGGTGGTGTGCTCGTTGCGTGGGGCATATGGTCAATGGAGGTCAGCACCTGTGTCAGAGCCAGCTCAAAATGCTGCAGCGCCTCGGACCAGGCAGCAGCATGAGCCTGATCGTCGCGAAGGATTGTCTCCAGGGCGCGTGCCGCATCGGCCAGATCGTGCGCTGCCAAATTACCAGCCATGCCTTTAATGGTATGGACGATGTGTCGGGCTGTGTCACGATCACTTTTACGCTTGCCCGTGAGATAGACGTCAAGCTCAGCCATGGTATGGCTGTGCGTGCGCTGAAATTCAATCAACAATGACCGCAACAACGGACGGTTGCCATTCAGCCGGTCCAGGGCTACCGCAATATCCAGCCCGGGCAGCACATCTGGAACCTCCTCCTGACTCTCACCACCACGAGGTTGTTGCGCCACGGGCTGATAAGGGCGGGGTGATGACCGGTCGGATGAGCCGATCCAGCGGACCAGCGTTGCAAACAACTCTTTCTGGATGATGGGCTTGCCGACGTGGTCGTTCATGCCTGCTGCGAGGCATTGCTCCCGATCACCCGCCATGGCGTTGGCTGTCATGGCAACAATGGGTAGGTCGGCAAAGCGAGGTTGGTTGCGTATGTGGCGTGTAGCGGTATAACCATCCATCACCGGCATCTGGATATCCATCAGCACCACATCGTACGGGGCCTTTTCCAGCATCTGGGTGGCTATGAAGCCATTTTCAGCCGATTCCACCACCAGTTGAACGCTTTCGAGCACCTCTTGCGCCACTTGTCGGTTGATGGCGTTGTCCTCGACCAACAGCACGCGCGCACCACCGATGTGCTGGATGATATCGGTAGGATCAAGGACTGTCTTGCCAGAGCGGTAGATTTTTTGGACGTTGTGGCCGAATACATCCATGATGGTATCAAACAGCACGGAACAGTTGACCGGTTTGGTGATGTAGCCATCAACACCCATCGGATCACCCAGGGTCCGCATCGGTTGTTCGCGTCCAAAGGGAACCAGCAGAATCACTTTCGGTCGAGAAGGATGGGGGATCATGGCGTTCATCTGCCGCAGGCTATCCAGACCACTCATTCCTGGCATGAACCAGTCGACCAGCGCCAACGGATAGGGGCTGCCTGATGCCAGGCCTTGCTGGATGACTGCAAGGGCTTCTGGTCCCGATGCGACGCTGGTGACTGTCAAGCCAAACAGCTGCAGCATGTTTTCGATGGCCGCCCGAGCGGCCTGATTGTCTTCGACCAACAGCACCCTAAGGGCTTCCATGGCCTCAGGTAAAGTCATATCGTCGATCTCAGCGGTCTGCAGCACACGCTGGAAATTGGCCGTAAAATAAAAGGTGCTCCCTTGCCCGGGGGCTGAGGTGACCCACAAACGGCCAGCCATCAATTCCACCAGCTGTTTACTGATCGAAAGTCCCAGTCCTGTTCCACCGAATCGGCGTGTCGTTGAACTGTCAGCCTGGGAAAAGGGCTGGAACAATCGTGCCACCTGTTCCTGACTCATGCCCAATCCGGTATCCCGTACTGAAAAATGCAGGGTAACCTGATCGACCGTTTCCTGTAAGGTGGTGATCTGAACCTCGATTTCACCCTCGTCGGTGAATTTAAGGGCATTGCTCACCAGGTTCATCAGAATCTGTTCCAGACGCAGGGGATCGCCATAGAGCTGATAGCGACATTCCTCCGAGGCACACAGGATCAGTTCGAGGTGTTTTTCGGTCATTTTGGCGCGAAACAGGTCAGCAAGATGATCGAACGTATCTCTTAAAAAGAACGGGACCTGTTCCAGATCCAGTTTATTAGCCTCGATCTTGGAGAAATCCAGGATATCGTTGATAAGACGCAATAAGGACTGGGACGACGACGATACTTTAGTGAGATAGTCCCTGGTCTGGGCCGTGAGGTTGGTCTGGAGCGCCAGGTCGGTCAGACCGATAATGGCATTCATCGGGGTGCGAATCTCATGGCTCATGTTGGCCAGAAAGCTGCTTTTGCTCTGATTGGCCTCTTCTGCCGCCTGTAATGCCTCACTCAGCTGTAGACGTAACCGATGTTCCATATCGATGGCATGATCCGCTGTATCCAGTAGCGCGTTGGCACTGCTGGAAAGCAGGCCAATCTCGTCGTAGGGACGGCTGCTATCGATGGTTAGACGTCTACCCGCGCCAGGATGAATATGGGTCATTTGTTGAGCCAGCAGGGCCACCGGTCTGCCGAGCATGTGGCGCACCAGCACCATCAACAGCACGGTGGCGACAATGATTTGCGCCACCAGCATACCGGCATACAACAGGGCTTTCAGGGTGGCACTCCTCTGGACGCTGACCAGGTCAACAACGACTTTCAGGGTGCCAACGATTTCGTCTGCACGAACGGGTGATGGTAGCGGATGGAGCACGGCCGCGCTAAAATCTAGTGGCGCCACTTTGGTCTGTTGCGCCAGGAATCCTTCCTTGGACTCAATACGCACGCCGAGGATAATCGGATTGACGAGCAATCCCTGCATGACATCCTGGGCAATCGGATCATTTTTGACAAAGGCGCCCACAGCAGCCTGGGACACAACAGTCTGCACCAGTTGTTGTTCCAGGGCCAGGGCATGGATCACCTCCTGGCTGGAAAAATAGCGGTAAGTACCCAATCCTACCAGCAGTGAGAACAGCGTCATGCCCAGTCCGACGTAGACGGTAAAGCGGTATTCCAGGCTGGATAGATAGGGAATGTCACTCATGTAGCCTCAGCACCTCGCGTACCGCAGGGGTCACCTCTGAACTGTTGATGTAACCAATGGCCGTCTCATTGTCCATAATGACCTTCAGCACTTCGTGGCTGTTGCCCACCGATTGCGGTGGCAAGACCCGCCCGGTAAACGTCAGGCGTGCCCAGTAGGTATTGACCTGGTTGAGGGACATGCCGTTGATCCGTTGAAAAAAATACTGCCGTTCTGGACTGTCACGCGACCAGTCGATCACCTGGGCATATTGGCCGTTGGGAAAGATGCGGATACGCCCCAGATACAGATCGGACACCTGGGCTGGACTGAGGCTGGTGATGGGATTGGCCGGATGGACGATCACGACCATGTTGTCAGCTTGGGCAGGACAACAGGGCAACAGCTGCCACAACAGGGCCCATAGCAGTGGGTAGGGGTGGATTTTATCGATCTTCATGGTCTAGAACATAAAATCCAGGTTGACGGAGAAGAGATGGACCGTGGTAGCCTGGGCCACATCGTTACTGGGCCGGAGCAAATAGCCATGAGGATGAACCTGGGTAGTATCCAGTTGCCACTTAATGGCGGCCCGGCTGCTGAAATCCCAGCGCAGACCCAAGGTCAAGGTTTCCTGGTGGATACGGGTTGAGTTAACAGCGGCTTGGGCTCCGGTTTGAAGTCCGTTTAATGTGCCCTGTAATTCCTGAGGCAAGCCATCACCCCAAGGACGGATGGAGGAATACCTTGTGGTGTTGGGACGGATAGCGCTGACCATGGCATAAGGGGTCCAGTTCCCCAGCCTTCTGGCCAAACCGAGGTAGGCCATGGTGTTGTTCATCGCCATATCGATCGAAGAAGCGACGACTCCCAGTTCGGCCTGGGCCAACCAGTCGTTATCGTCGTAAGTGGAGCCTATGGTGAAGTAATTCATACGCGCATTTTTCCAGGTCATTTGGCGGCGCAGTTGGTCAGCATCGCGACTGATCGGATCGATGCCAAGACGGGCGACCTCATCGAGACCAGCGAACAACCCCATCCGTGCCAGAGGATCGGCTTCCTTGCTGAAGGTCACATGGGAGTAACCCGCCTTGAACAGCCAAGGGCCCGATTCCCGTGTCAGGGTAGCCGTCATGATCTTGTTGCTGGCAACGTAGAAGATATCGTCATCGATGGGAACACCCAAACCGGGACTGCGGCCGCCCTGTATCTTGAACCGCCAGCGTGTTTCCTGATCGCGCAGGGTGTACCCCAGGTCGGCACCATCAATGGAGTACAGCGGTACCCAGCCGTAAAATTCAACCGGTGGTCGCACCCACGGATAGGAATAGCCCAGATTGCGTTGTTCCGACATCAGAAAGACGTCAAAACCGACACGCCCAAGACGGACGTCAACGTCGGGTATGGGCGTCAGTGCGACATAACCCCAGTCGATGAAATGGGTCAATCGGGGTGATACCTGGTCGCGCAACACCAGCTGGCTAACAGCTGAGAGGGTGGGTGTGAACTGATAACCCACCTGCAATCCCAGGCGCGTGTCCCTGCGCCAGGCATCATCCGTCAGCCAGGAGCTGGTGGTAAAAGAGTCCTGTGGACGTTGACTGATATCGCGGATGAAAGATGTCCTAGGGTGATGATCGTCCTGGTTAACGCCCAGCGTGCCGTAACCGGTGATATGCCACCGCCCAGACTCATCCGCGTGCAGAGGGGTGATAAGCGGAACGAGGCTGGCGATCATCAAGCAGGACAAAACCGCAATACCCTTCATAGCACCGTCCTGAGCGAGGTTGCTGTGGATAGGATCCGGGCCGGCATCGATTCGACCCGGCCGCGAATATCAAGCTGATGCAATGGATAGTGAGCCGGATCCACTCTGGCCCGTTCAAAGACCGCTTCGGAGACAATGAGCTGGGCACGATGTGATTTGGTCAGGCTTTCCAGTCGGCTGGCGGTATTGACGGTATCGCCAATAGCGGTCAGTTGTCGTGCCGAACCGTGGCCCATTTCACCTACAATGACTGGGCCAACATGGATGCCAATGCCAATGCGCAGCGGTTCGTGCAACGCTTCTTTCAGGCTGGCGTTGAGTTGTTCCAGGTTATCACCCATGGCCCTGGCGGCGCGCAGGGCATTGCGGCACCCTTCAGCGGTGTTGCCATCGAGACCGAACAACGCCATGACCCCGTCACCGATGAACTTGTCGAGACGGCCGCCCTGCAATTCAACCGCTTCTCCCATGAAACGAAAATAGCTGTTGAGTACAAACAGCACATCGAACGGCAGGCGCTGTTCCGAGAAAGCGGTAAAGCCACGCAGATCGGCAAACAGGACCGCTATGTCGAGTTCGCAACCATGGCGCTGTCCCACCTGTGCCAGCACATCAGACGGCCCAGCGCTATTCTTCAGCAGGGACCAGGCCGTAAGTTCAGACCGAACCCTCATCTGACAGGCCAAGCGCACATTGTCAGGAGCACCGATCTGGGTTAGCACCTGACGTTCTGTCGTTGTCGGGTCCGGCAACGATCCATGGCTGCCACCGCTGACGCGCACACGGCAGGTCGAACAACGACCACGCCCACCACACAGGCTGGGGTGGTTGATATGGGCCTCTTGCAGGGTTTCCAGTAGGGTAGCCCCTTTGATGATCGGAACATGATAACGGTCGTTGTAATGGAGCAGCGGTCTGTTGCCTGTTCGGCGCGATAACTGCTGCCGGATGACCGGAAACATCAGGGCCGTGATGGCCAAGGCAACGCAGCCCCACTGAAACCAGGCAGCCATCTGCAGCACCGGTGGCAGCATCTCGGTGGCCAGACCGGTTGCCTTGGACAGCTTGCTGAACAGGTCGGCATCCGTGGCAGCCATCCGGTAGGTCTGCATGCCAGAAGCGGTATGGCCTGCCAAGGCCAGCGTCGGGATGATCCATGCCAGCGGGATCAGCCCCTTGCTCCAGCGTTGGTACCAGGGTTTCAGCCGAATCAGGGACCAGACTCCGATGGTGCCGTGGGTCCAGACCACCAGCAACAGCAGCAGCTGTACCGCTCCATCATTGGCGTTGACCACCCACAAACTGAACTGAACCAGGGCATAGTTGACTTCGACATGATATTGGTGTTCCAACATCATGGCCTTGACCAGATGGGGCGCAAGCAGTGGCAGGATCAGCAGGCCGAGCCAGATTTGCAGCCTCTGCCAGTTGGGTAAGCGCAGGTGATGACGGCGCTGCAGCGTTGATAGGGCCAGCAGTGGATGCAGCAGCAGAGCGGTCAGAAACAGGACCATCAAAGGTAGGTGGTTCCATGGCTCGCTTAACCACGGCGCAGCCCAGTCCTGCAGTTCGATCGAAACGATGCCGAGGGCATGATTGACCAGATGACTGGTGATAAACAGGGCCAGTACCAGACCACTGATCAGGCGGATGCGGTTGTCCATGCAGCGGGACTTCAGAGGCCCTTACTGGCCAGACCGATGCCACACCTCCGGTACCGTCCCTCCCAGCAGATGGTGACAGTCGTTGCATTGCTGTTGCATCGTGTCCAGTGCCTTGATGACCGGCGCGGCGTCCCCTCCCTTTTCGATCCGCTGCAGGGCGGCCCGATGAAGCGTTTTCATCGATTTCTGGCATTGAGACGCCATCTTTTCAAACTGGCCAGCCGTCAAACCGGGCTGATCCTTGCTAATCTTCTGCAGCGTCACCGCTTCGGCAGCATGCCAATCCATTGGACCTACCAGTCCAAAGGTGTCGTGCAGGGCGCTGGCATGACGGGCCAAATTTTGGCTATAGCGGAAATTGTGGCTGGCCAGCTGACGGATGGCATCGGCATGCAAGTTGAGCAGAGCGATGACCGACTCGATATAGCGTGTTTTTTCCGGTGATTCGGCTTGGGCCGATGCTACTGGAACCAGTAACAGAGCCACCAGTGATAGCCGAGACAGATAGCTCGTCAAAATCTTGCGACCGTGAAATAGGGGTAGCATGGTAGGTCAGTTTCCTTTCTGGTTATCGCCCTTTGGGTTATCGACGACCGCAGCCGGTTCCTGTTGTTCCTCGTGGACAAAACCGGTGTGGCAGTCAACACAGGTTTTGGTGCTGTCTTTCATCATCTTGTCATGTTTGCTGGCCGCAGCACGCTCCTGGGCTGACAGCTGCATCGCCTGGTAGCTGTGACACTGGCGGCACTCCTTCGAGTCGCGCTGACGCATGTTCTCCAGCACACTCTGGGCTAGCCGGTAGCGGTTTTTGGCAAAGGACGCTTCATCGGGGTAAGTGCCGATGACATGATGATAGAGATGGCGTCCACCCACGATCACCTTGTCCATCAGCTTGTCGACATAGTCGACCACTCCCTTGCCGTGGGGTATATGACAGCTGGAGCAGACGACGCGCACCCCCGACCGGTTCTGGTAGTGCGCACTCTTTTGGTATTCCTTGTAGACGCCATCCATCTCGTGGCAGGAGATGCACATTTCCAGGCTGTTGGTAAAGCCATCCATCAGGGTGAAGTGGAATCCAGCTAACAGAATCGATCCGGCAGCCATGCCGCCCGCAAAAATCAGCCACAAGCGCGACTGGCTTATTTTGGATGTCATGAAGGTACTCCCTTGATCCGGATTGCAGTGACTGACAGAGACCCCGATGACCTTGATGGATATACCAATCAGGGTAGTAAAGTCAAGACAGTAATACCGTGTTCTGTGGTATAAAAGGGTGGTATACTATCACGACGTGGGCTTGACCGCACCCTCACCCTGCTCTCTCCCGCAAGGGGAGAGGGTGAAGAGGCTAGTTCCGATACTCCCCCTCTCCACCCTGTGGGAGAGGGGGTTGGGGGGTGAGGGGGCCTCTTGATGGGATAACCAGGAGCAACAACAGGTGTGAGTGCTAATCGCAGAAAACAGCAACGTTTGCAACTGAGTGTGCCGCTGGCCTTTGGTGCATGCAGTGGCCATGCCCTCGATATGGCTGAAAATGCCGTTTTTATCGCGCTGCAAACACCTTGTGCCGTTCGGGTTGGGCAGCAGGGAACGTTGCGACTGGAGCTCCATGGGGGCACGGTTGAGGAACAGGCTGTGGTGGTACGGGTTGAGTCAACCGGTATTGCCGTGGTCTCTCTGGCCGATCCCAGCGCGTTGCGCACGGTGAGTCAGTCTCTGTGCCATCAGGCCACCTTTGTCAGTCATCCAGCCAAACAGGGTCGATCGGCGCAGCGGGTTGGGGCCGTTGTCCGTGCCCTTGATGAGCAGGCCGCCTTTGTGCGTGCCATTGTCGAGCACAGTCTGGAAGCCATTGTGGTGACCGATATCCATGGACGGGTGGTCGAATTCAATCCGGCAGCCGAGGCGTTGTTTGGTTATAGCAGGGCTGAATTGCTGGGCCATGACGTTGGTGATTTTGTCGTACCACCAGAACATCTGGCCGCTCATCAACGCGGACTGGCCGCACTTCTGACTCGCAACGATCTGGTGACCCATCCGGTCCGCAGGCGGATGAAATCGACTGCCCGACATGCCTCAGGCCAGATCATCGCTGTTGACATTGGCCTGACTTCAGCGGTTCTGAGTGGGTCGGTCCATCTCATGGCCTTCATCCAGGACATCACCACGAGGGAACAGCTGTCACAGGCACTGCTCGATACCCTGACAACGGCCGAGGTGGCCCATCGCAACAAGGAGAGCGAGCTGCTGCGCATTCGTGCCTCGGAGGAGAGTGCCACCCGCTCGTGGCAGACCCAGCAGCTGGTCACCTCCCTGTTGCGTTTGCCCATTGAGGACCGCTCGCTGGAGCAGGTGATTCATGAGGCCGTCGATCTGATCGTCGCCTTGCCATGGCTGGCACGTGAGATTACCGGCTGCACCTTGTTCTGGCGTCCGTTGGGGAGCAAAGGGCCCCTGTGTGTCGATCGTTCTGATCTACCAGAATCGCCCCAGAGCTTTAATTGTGCCCAGTTGCCGAATAGTTATTGTCTCTGCCGTCGCGACAGTCATGATACCCATTTCTGTCTGCCGATCGTGTTGCAGGGTGAGGTGTGTGGCCTGCTGGAGCTGGTGTTGTTGCAGGAGGCCCAGCATCTGCCCGGGTTCGATGTCGCCATGGACAACATCAGCCATTCGCTCGCCACCCTGATGGAACGAGGCCACATGTATCAGGCCCTGAAGCAATCGCGTGATCGGGCCGAACTGGCCAATCGCGCCAAGAGCGAATTTCTGGCCAGCATGAGCCACGAGATCCGCAGTCCGCTTAATGCTATCATCGGCATGACCGATCTCATCCTCCATAGCGACCAGTCGCGTGAGGAGCAGCAGGGCAATCTGACCATTGTGCACTCCGCCTCGCTGGCGCTGCTCGATATCATCAACAGCATTCTCGATCTTTCCAAGATTGAAGCCGGCCATCTGGTGCTGGAGTCGATCGCCTTCGATCTGCTCGGTCAGGTCGAGAAATCCTGTGAAACGGCAGCGGTCAAGGCGCACCAAAAGGGGTTGCAGCTCTACTGCCAGGTCGATCCGGAGCTGCCGGAGACTCTGATCGGCGATCCATCGCGGTTGGGACAGATTCTCATCAACCTGGCCAGCAACGCCGTCAAGTTCACCGAACAGGGTGAAGTGGTGGTACGGGTTGCACCGGCCACCGATGCGGCCGCCACCGATGGCACCTTACTGATCCATTGTGCCGTGGTCGATACCGGCATCGGTATCCCAGCCGATAAACAGGCGCTGATCTTCGAAAAATTCACCCAGGCCGATGGCTCGACCACGCGCAAATATGGCGGTACTGGCTTGGGACTGACCATCAGCCGTCATCTGGTGCAGAGCATGGGTGGCACCATTTGGGTCGAGAGCGGTGAGGGGCGGGGCAGCACCTTCCATTTTACCGCCCGCTTCGGCATTGCTCCGGTGCGGCAAGGCAAAAAAGAGCCATCCCAGGCCGTCGGAGACCGACGTGGCAGCCCGACAGCAACTGCAGCGACGTTGCAGGGCAGACGGCTGTTGCTGGCCGATCGCAACGCCACCGGACGGCTGGTGGTCGGACAGATGTTGACTGGCTGGGCTGCCGATCTGACGATTGTGGCCAGCGCTGATGAGCTGCTGGCGGCGCTTGATCAGGCTGTCCTACAGGGCACCCCCTTCGATGCGCTGGTGATCGACGAAGAGCTGGTACGAGCCGACTGGTCCTCCTCGTTGGCTACCGAACCGCACGCTGGTTGTTGCGGTCAGGCGGTGATCCTGTTATCGTCCCACGTGGTGTTCAAGGATGTGGTGCGTCCCGCTTTTCTGCCGCAGGCCCTACCACTGAAAAAACCGGTGCGGCGTTTTCAGCTGCTGAAAAAGCTCAACCAGACGTTGGGTGTGGTAGCGGCGGAGGAACCGGCACCCTCGTCTCTGTTGGCCTCTTTCCGGCGCAACAACCGCACACCGTTGCACGTGCTGGTGGTTGATGATGTCGACGGCAACCAGAAACTGGCTGTCTCCATTCTGCACCATGCTGGTCATCGTTCCATGGTGGCCAGCGGTGGTGAGGAGGCACTGCGGTTGTTGCGTGATCATCGTTTCGATCTGGTGCTGATGGATCTGCAGATGCCTGGTATGGATGGTTTTGAGGCCACGCAACACATTCGTCGGGGTGAGGCAGGAGAGGCCAACCGTACCATTCCGGTCATTGCCCTGACCGCTGCCACCATGATGGATGAGCGGCAGCGTTGTCTCGATCTGGGTATCAACCAGTTTCTGGCCAAGCCTTATGTGCCCAGTCAGTTGCTGGTGGTGATGGAACCCTGGCTGAAACCAGTTGCCCGGGCGGGAGAGGGGCCGGCGGTGCTCCTTAAGCCAGTCGATGTGGATGCAGCAACCCTGCAAGCTTCCAAGCGCCACTTCCTGGATGAGGCGTTGGCGCAGTTACAGGCGCTGTTGCAGGGGTTGAATCATCAAGATGTTGGTGCAGTGGTACGGGCTGGGGTCGGTCTGAGAAAGATGGCGGCTGCCATCGGTGCCGCCCGCATCGCAACCCAGACCGTGAGACTGGTTGGTCATGCCGAAATGACCGATTGGAACGAGGCACAGGCCATGGTGCCTAACCTGGAAAATTATGTCAACAAGGTGGTCCATTTCCTGACAGAGGAGGCAACAACCGATGAAGATTTTGATTGCAGACGATGAATTGCAAAACCGCAAGCTGATGCGTGATTTTCTCAAGCCGCTGGGACAGTGCGACATGGCCAGCGATGGCAAGGCCGCACTGGATCTGTTTGTCGCCGATCTGGAAGACGGTGATCCCTACGACATCGTCTTCCTTGATATCATGATGCCGGTGATGGATGGCCAGAAGGCGTTGAGCAAGATGCGTGCGGCCGAGAAGCGGCTGGCACCGGATGCACGTGAAACCGTCATCATCATGGTTACCGGTATGGATTCTTCGGTTCAGGCGATGCAGGCCTATTTCAAGGGTGGATGTACCGATTATCTGACCAAGCCTGTCACGCGCCAGAGCCTGCTCGACAAGCTGCAGGCACTCGGGGTGATCGAAATTGAGGAGGAGTAGATTCTATGAATGAATTATCCGACGATCGCAGGGAACAGCTGGACCGGCGCAACCGTGAGCGGGTTCTGGCGGACGAACGACGTCAGGAGTCGGATCGCAGAAGCCATAAGTCGCGCGCGTTCTGTGGTTTGAAGGCCAAGTTTGACCAATACAGCGGCAATGCGCTCGAGATCAGCGGCGATTCGGTCTTTATTGTCTTTGCCTCTCCCTGTGCTGTTGAGGTGGGTCAGAAGGGACAGCTGCAGATCTATCAAATGGATGGCAGTGTCATTGACGAGCTGGCTATTGTCTCCAGAATCACCGAGGTCGGTATTGCTGTGGTGTCGCTGGAACAGCAGAGCCAGCTCTCCTCTCTGGAGCATTCCATCCGTAATGGCATCAAATGGATCGACGATCGTGGCTCCCGGACCGTGGTTCACTTCAAGGGTGAGTTGTCGGCCGACTCTCTGGAGGATTTCTCGAAGATTTTTGCCGGCAAGCCGACCAAACGCCAATATATCCTCGATTTCGGTAATGTTTCGTCTGTGGCCCACTCTGGTCTGGCGATGCTGTTGCAGTTGGCCGATTACAACCAGGGCGATAAGGAGGATATCCGCATCATCAACAGCAGCAAGGAGGTGCTGCGCGGCATTGCCCTGCTGGATGTGCCAGGCATTGCCATCACCGTCTCGCGCCAGCGTGAGGTGTTGTCAGAGTCATCCCACCAGTTTCAGGTCAGCGCCGAAACGCTGGCGGATGGCACGCCTGTGGTGGTGGTTCGTATGGCGGAGGAGTTCGACTATAACTGTCGACACGGATTCCTCAACCTCTATCAGCACCGGCCGAAACAGACCCACTACCGGCTCGACTTCAGCGATACCCTGTTTGTTGGCAAGGCTGCCCTGGGTACCATGCTGTTGCTGAAGCAGCACAATGGCTCGGATGATGTTGACAGGATCAGGATCGTCAACTGTAGCCCCAACATCCGGCGCATGTTCGAAGCGGTCGATTTTGGCCGCTTTTTCGCCATCGAATGACCCACAACAGGAGAACGCATCATGGCTGGCAGGGATGATACCCAACTGAAACTATTTATGGATGAGGCGGTCAAGCGTCTGGCCATCAGCCAAACCGATCTGCGCAGCCTGGATGACCACTTGGGTGCGGTCGATCCGGCGGTGCTGCAGCGGCTGATCCGTACTTTCCGTGGTGTTCGTGGATCGGCCGAACTGCTGGGTCTATCAGCAGTGGTGCAGCTGAGTCAGCTGATGGAGACCCTTCTTTATCAGGTCGATCAGCAATCGATCACCGTTGATCGTGAGGTAACCGCCCACTTGGTCTCGGGTCTGGAGACGCTTCATTTGCTGCTGATCGATCTTGATCTGAGTGGGTCGCCGGATGTGCAGCAGCAGATTGAACTGTTACAGGATCTACTCGATCGGCGCATGCGTCGAGAATCGTCTGCGGTCGTGGAGCCCGAGTTCGAGCCCGAACTGGAGTCAGAGCCGGAGCAGTTTCTGGCCTCCGATCCATGGCAGCAGCCGGTGATGGCGCCGGTTGGTGCAGCACCCTTCGAGCTGGAGCGTTATCCGGATGCGGTAGCCGCTGCTCTCTACCATGGTCTCAGCTTTTTTGCCGTCCAGATTGACCGGCAGCAGTTCCGTCCCTTCGTCGAAAAACTGCTGGCCGTTGGCAGTGTCATTGATTCGGACCCTCTCCTGTCGGAGGAGCTTGAGCTGGATCCGGCGTATGATGGCGATACCATTTGGCTGCTGTTTTCCACCATTCTCAAGCCGGAACTGCTGATGGGTCTGTTGCAGTTGCAGGCGTACCAGTTGCAGCCGATGCCGGTTTCGGAATCGTTGCAGCAACGCATTCTGTCATCGCCCTCATTGGGCATGGATCAGGAGCCGGAACAGCAGCTGATTGAGCCGGAGCCCCCTACCACCGGACGCGATATCCTCGAAGAAGTCAAACTGGGCGAGGCGGAGCGGCAGATGCGTCAGGCCTATTTCGATGAACTGGAACGCAAGCAGCGCCTGCTTGAGCAGCAGATGGAGCAGTTGCAGCAGGTTCAGGCGGCTGCGATGGCGGCTCCACCTCCGCCACCGGTCGCACCAGCACCGCCGGTCACCAATCACCCCCCTAAAACGGCCGCCAACAGCCGCTGGCTATTCATCGCTTTGGCCGTGGCCGGTGTGACGTGGATGGCCTGGTTAACCTGGCATTCACGTGCGACGGTCGATTCGGCGGCGTTGAGCTCTTCCCGTCCGGTTCCGGCCATGAAAATGGTGGCTGCTCCGGTACCGCCGACCTCACCGCCCCCTGCTGCTGCAACGGTAGCCGAGACCAAACCGAGTGCACCGGCAGCATCGGCAGTGGTTGCACCAGCCGCACCGGCTACATCGGCTGCCGCTCCAGCTGCGGCTGAGACCAAACCGGCCACTGCACCGGCTGCTCCAGCTACGCCGGCCACCACAACGACAACGGTTACCGCTGCCACAACCGGCGCTGCCAAAACCGGTCTGGAACCCTTCGCCAATCAGTTGTTGGCCATGGACCGCCTGCTGGATGAGCCACCCTACACCATTGTCCAGGGCAACAAGGTAGGCAATGGCCTGGCCTTCCGGCGCAACGGTAGTGGCGGGGTCGATTTTTCCATTGCCTCGATCATGCACCAGAAGTTCTCACGCGCTGGTGGGGAGAGCTTCACCATTACGCCTGAGACCATGAATCAGGTCAGGTTAGTGTTTCAGATTAAGCCGCGCGAGGCCTACATGGTCCCGATCGATGAATCGGGGCAGGTGTCGGTGGCCAAGGAGTTTTGGCAGCCGTTCGCCAAAATGAGCCAGAAAGCAGTCAGCGTCAGCCGGGTGCTCAAGACCGGCGCATCGGGGCTGCAGCTGCGCGATCTGACCGCCATCAAAACCCAGGAGATTGTCAAGCGTCTGGAGCCATGACCAGGCTCGGACCATGAGGAGAATCCTCACCTATCCAGCGGCGCTGCTGGCCGCCCTGATCGTGCTGTTCGAAGAGCTGGTCTGGGACAGGATCACCGATCTGGCGGCTTGGCTGGCACGCATGCGGCTGGTGGCGCGGCTGGAGCAGTGGGTGGTGACCCTGGGACCCTACGCCACGCTGGCTCTGTTTGCCCTGCCGATCCTGACCTTGCTACCAGTCAAACTGGCGGCTTTATACCTCATTGCGCACGGACGAACAGGGGCTGGCATCGCCCTGATTGTGGTCGCCAAACTCATCGGAACCACCATTTCAGCCCGGCTGTTTGTGCTGGCCAAGCCCAAACTGATGACCTTTGCCTTGTTTGGGGTGGTTTACAACCGGGTGGTTCAATTCAAGCACTGGGCCCATGAGGTCATAAGCCGCTGGCCTGTTGTGGCCACTATGCGGCACATGGTGGCGACTATCAGGGATTGGGGACGACGGTTGCGCTTGTTCGCCAGGACCCTATGGGCCGAGAAGTGGACCGAGAGGTGGAGACGTTGATGGTTGATTTACGTACGGGGCTCAAGCACGCCGGTCTGTTCGTGCGGGAATACCATGTGGCGCTATGGGTGGGTGTGATTGGACTGCTGACTACCTTAAACTGATTTGGAGCACCATGATGGCATCACATAAAATATTACTGGTTGATGATCTGCCGAGTAATCTCAAGATATTGGAATCCTACATGAACCCGGACCATGAGCTGTTTATGGCTACCGATGGTCGCAAGGCCCTGAAAATCGCCGCAGCCAATCCACCAGACCTGATCCTGCTGGATATCAACATGCCGGACATGGATGGCTTTGCCGTATTGGAGCAGCTCAAGGCCAATCCATCGACCCAGCACATTCCGGTGGTTTTTCTAACCGCGAAAGATAGCAGCGAGGAGATTGTGCAAGGGTTGGAGGCCGGCGCCTATTACTACCTGACCAAGCCTTTCGATGCCGAAATTTTGCGGTTGGTCATCGCCAAAGCCCTGCAAGACGATGAGGCCTATGCCGCAGCCGCCCGTGGCGTGCGTAACAGCATCCAGATGATGGAGGAACTTAACCACCACTTGGCTGCCTCGGCGGACGCCTCAACGGGTTAGTTCAGCTGGATTGCCACACGGGATCGAGAAACGGAATTCGCTGCCGCCGGGTCCGCTCTGCTCGATCCAGACGTGACCCTTCATGAGCCCGATGGCCTGTTGACAGATCGCCAAACCCATGCCGATACCGCCTTGGTGTTCGGTGCGCGGATCCTTGGCACCGCAGGTAAAATGCTCAAAGATCTCCTCCTGTATCTCCGGTGCAACGCCAGGGCCAGTATCCAGGATGGCAAAAACCAGTTCATCTTCCTGTTTCGGATGGCGTTCCAGCACGATCTTCAGGGATACTGAGCCTGCAGCGGTAAACTTGAAGGCATTGTCCAGTAGGCGAGCCAGGATTTGTCCGGTCCAATTGGAATCTCCCGTGACGATATCGGGAACATCATCGGCGCGGGTAACAGCTCCATCGCCAGCCTTAATACCGACTCGCCATCGGTAGCAATAAAGGTGTCGTAGTGATCCGCCAGTAACTCGTTGAGTACCCGGATACTCAATAGATCATCATCGACCACCAGTATTTTCTGTCTGTGACGGCTCTGTTCAACCACGGGATCTTGTTCCTGAAAGCATGTCGCTATTTTTTTAAACCTGTTTGTAAAATACAGTATTTTGTACTCAGTTGCACACAATATTCTTGCGTGATACGATGCACGGATGGTCAACGTGGTATCTGAACCGGGCAAAAAGAAGATAGCCAGTGCATGAATCTCCGCCACCACAGGATGAGTACGATAGCCCTTGGAAGGAAGTGATCGAAGAGCTGCTCGACGATTTACTGGCGATGTTGCTGCCCGATCTTCATGCTCTGATCGACTGGTCGCGTGCTCCGGAATTCCTCGATCAGGAGCTGGCGCGCATTCTGGTCGATGCCGCTACCACCAACCGGCGGGTGGATAAGCTGATCAAGGTGTGGCTCAAGGATGGCTGTGAGCACTGGATCCTGCTGCATGTCGAGGCGCAAGGGGATCGGGTCACCGGATTTGAAGAGCGCATGTTCCAGTGCCACTACCGTATCTACGACCTATTCCGCAGGAAGGTAGTCGGTATTGCCTTACTGGCCGACATGGATGAGGGCTGGCGTCCGCAGGAATATCGTTCCGGGTTGCTGGGCAGTCAGGTGATCTACCAGTTCAACGCCGTCAAGTTGCTCGACTTTATGAACCGTGAAGAGGAGCTGAGATCGTCGGACAATCCTTTTGCCGTCGTCCTGCTGGCTCACCTGTACGCCAAGCAAACCCGAGGCGATGCCGAGCGGCGCTATCAGGTCAAGAAGGAGATCATCCGTGGCTTGTACCAGAAGGGATTCACCCATCAGAAGATCCGGCAACTGCTGCGCTTCGTCGACTGGGTGTTGCGGTTATCGAAGGTTGCCAATCATCAGCTCTCGTGCGAGCTGGCAGAACTTGAAGGAGGAAATAAAATGCCATCTTATGTGACTAGTTTTGAGCAAATCGGCATAGAAAAAGGCATAGAAAAAGGCATAGAAAAAGGCATAGAAAAGGGTGAACAGTCAGTCTTGCTACGCCTGCTTCGGCGTCGTTTTGCCACGCTACCATCCTGGGTAGAGCCTAGGGTGCTCAATGCCAGTCTGGATCTTTTGGAACAATGGACCGACCGATTTGTCGACGCCCATTCGCTGCAGGAGATCTTCGGTGATGAGCCTCAGGCAGCGCATTAACCATAGCCTGTGACGCTGTATGCCTGGGGACATCGCCCCAGGCATAAAAAAAGCCTTAGGCGGCGATGCCGCTGACGTTCTTGGAGAAGCTTTCTGAGATATTGTTAAGATTCTGTTCCATCATCTTGTGCAGCTCGGTATTGGTCGACATCAGCAGATCCATGGTCTGTTTGGCATGGCTGAAGATCTTGTCGTGCCACTCTTTGGCCAAGTCGGCCTGTTTGCCAACCACTTCTGACGGATTGTTGACGGCACTGAACTCCTGCAGCTGCTTGGAGCTGCTGGCCATCAGGTCGTTGGCAGCGGTCAGTTGATGCTGGGCCAGCTTCTGGATCATGCTGCCATTGATCTCCTGAAGACGGACCATCGAATTGACAACCGTTGCGGTCATATCCTGAACGTATTGGACGACATTATTGTTAGACATAGTAAAAACTCCCCTTCATTGAAGACAAACGATGAATCAAAGACGCAATGGAGACACGGTTTCGCATGACAGTCTCGAGATATCAGTCGGTGCGATATGTCAACTAAGGTAGGGCGTCCGGTTCCCTTTGTCAACTTTTTGCAGTGCAAAAAAATAAATTTTTTTTAATGATAAGTATCATTTATAATTTTAACCAATGACTGCTGTGCTTGACAAGCGGCGGTATTGCGTTACAATGGGCCATCACGACAACTTTCCAAAATCGAGCCCGTCAGAGTGAACACAAGCGGCAGCGGTCCCATCCTATCCATCTGTATCCCCACCTATAATCGTGCCGCCATTCTGCGTACCACGCTGGAGCACCTGCAATGGGTCAAGCAAGCCCCTTTCCCGGTTGAGATTCTGGTCGCTGATGATGCCTCGCAAGATGAGAGTGCTGCCGTCATTGAGGAAATGCGCCGCAGTCACCTGCCGATGATCCGGCCTTTTCTGTCACGTCGCAATCGTGGCGTCGAGCGCAACATGACCGCCTTGTTCCGTGTTGCCCGTGGGCGGTATCTCACCTACCTGGGCGACGACGACCAGCTCATGCCCGAGGCCACCCTGGCGGCCATCCAGTTTCTCGACAGCAACCCCCGTATCGTGGGTTACTATGCTCCACCAGCCATGTGGGATTGTTCCCATCAGGCCCGTTTTGACAAGGGCGACCGTTTCAATCCGCCGCGGCTGTTTGATCGTCCCATGGCACTGGATCTATTCAATTTCATGCTGGACCATTTCATCATGCCGGAAAATGCCATTCTGCGCACCGATGCCGTCGGTCGGAGCTGTTTTACCCTCAATCGCAGCTATTTCCTGTTTGACCTGCTGTTCAAACTGCTTGACTATGGTGATGTCTATTTTACCCCGATACCGTTCTATCTCTGGATGCTGCGTAACACGCCGGCTGATCAGATGGTGCTGCGTCGTGGTAACGAGGGTGTCAACTGGATTCTCAACCGGCGCGATATGCTGCGTATCAGTTGGGATCTGGCCCTGCGTCAGGCTCTGTTGCGCACCTTGGCCACCCATACGGTACCCGATCATCTGCGCCGGTCGGCGCTGATTCAGATCAACCGTTATTTGACCACCAATCTGTCGGTAGCGGCCAATTTTGGTGTCATGAACCGCGACTTTGTCGGTGGACTGGAATTTTTTGCCCAATCCATGCTATGGAACAACGATGTCACGCCGGAGTCGATCCAGCATTGGCAGGAGCAGCATGGTAGCCCACAGGCGGCCGTTCAGGCGGTACTGGAGCTGGCCTACGACCTGCCAGGTGGGCCTGGTGAGCTGCTGTTTTGCCATGCACCACAAGCGGCCTATTTTTTCAGCCACTGTGTCGAGCAGTTGTGGCCCCACTACCAGAAACTGATGATCATGCGTGTGGTGGCGGAGCAGCAACTGCCGCAAGAATTAGCTCGTGGTATCGTCATCACCGAACAGCCCGAGTTACGGCAGCGTTTGCAACAGCAGGGCGTGGCACCCGGACGCATCATCCTTTTTCCTGAGTGGCAGCGCAACTTTCGGGTGGCAGCGGAGGGCGGGCAGCCATGATCCTGAGCCTCTGTATCCCTACCTACAACCGTGCCGCACGGTTGCACGATACCCTGAAACAGCTCCAGTTTGTGCTGCAATGGGATCTGCCGGTTGAGATTCTGATCGGCAACAACGGTTCTACCGATGGCAGTGCTGAGGTGATCTCTGCCATGCAGCAGACCCTGCCGATGATCCAGGCCTTTCATTATCCCCACAACATCGGTATGGAACGCTGTCTTGCCAGCTTGTTGCGCACGGCCCGTGGGCGCTATGTGCTTTATCTGGCTGATGATGACCAATTGATTGCCGAGCGGTTGTTGAGTGGGTTGCTGTTCATGGAACATCATCCGGACGTCGTGGCCTACTATGCGCCGGTTGAAAGTTGGCACGTCGGCAGTCAGACCAGTCTGGGTAACAGTTTTGCCATCGATCAGCCGCGGCAATTTACAGCAGCGGATCCTCTGCAGCTGTTTCGCTTCATCACCACCAGTGTCGCCATGCCGGACCGGGTGCTGTTTCGTACTGAGGTGCTGGCGCGGGTCTGTTTCAACAGTCATAAGGGTTATGCACCCCTGATCTGGTTGGCGCAGGTGTTGGCCTATGGCACCCTTCATGTGGCGACACGTCCCTTCTACCGTTGGGGGGTCGGTTACAACACCACGCTGGTACAGAATCCGGGCAGTTTTTCCCTGTCAGTCAATCTCGATCGACGCGACGCCATCCAGGGGGGGCTCAATCTGGCGCTGTTTGTGCTGTTGCGCCTGCTGCAACGCACAACGGTCATCAGCAAGGAAGATCAGGGCGCCTTTCTGGAGGGTATCAACGCCTTCATGATCCAGAGCTTGCCAACACTGACCCAGTTTCTGTTCCGTTTCCGCGATTACATCTCGGCGATGGAATTTGCCAGACAATATACCGTCTGGCGTTGTGACGAAGGGGGCACCATCGGCCGAGAACTCAAGCTGGCTGATCTGGATGGTCACTATGCCACAGTCATGGCCCTGCATGCCATCAGCCATCTGGTGTCCAACCTGCCGGGGACCGGTCGACTGGTGCTGTGTCAGGTAGCTGGGGATGCTCCGGTTATCAGCCGTGTGTTGCAGCAGATGATACCGCAGATCGTTCTGACCGAGGAGACGGTAGCCCAAATTCTGGCCAGTAACGACTACGACGACCAGATTGTTATCACCCATGGGGCGGATGTCAGGGAGCAGTTACTGGCGGGTGGTATGGCACCGGGTAGCGTAATCCATTTTCCCGATTGGCAGCGCCACTTCAAGGTTGGAGCCTGACAAGCATGCAATCGATCGACTTTGAGCGCTCTCTGGCCAGACTGGAGTCTATCGTGCAGCAGCTGGAACGTGGTGATCTGCCACTGGAGCAGAGTCTGGGTACGTTTGAGGAGGGTATTCAGCTGGTGCAGCAGTGTCAACAGCGGCTGGATGAGGCCGAACAGCGCATTGAGACGTTGGTGGTGACGGTTCAGAACGATCCTAATCGTGCCCCCGGTTGCGATCAAGACCATGACTAGTCATCTGCTGTCGTTCCAGGAACCCTTTCACGACATCGACGATCCCCGCAAGAAGAGCATTATCGATACCACGGCCTTCGATCAGCAACTGGCTGATATCGTCCACCGTTGCCAGGGTGACCCACTCGATGGTGCGGGTCGGGTTGAAACATTGGCACTGTTCCGTTCGTTGCTGGCCCATGGACGCCAGCAGTTGCATCAGGCCCATCTGGGTGGGGCATCGGGTCGTTCCATTGTCCGTGGCCATGCCTTTCTGACCGATGTGCTGTTACGTCGTCTGCTGATGCTGGTCAAGACGCAACATGTCTCAGCCGAGGGCGGGCGGCAGGCAGCAGTGGCGGCGGCTTCGGCCGATCAGCAACGTCCGCTGCTGGGGCGGTTGCGTGAGCTGCTGCGTTCTCACAAGCAGCGTCTCAGCAAACCGGAAGAGGATGAATTTTGCCTCATTGCCACCGGTGGTTATGGTCGGGTCGAGCTGGCCCCTTTCTCTGACATCGATCTGCTGTTTCTGCTGCCTGACGGGGTTCATCCCAAATTTGGCATGCAGGTTGAGCAGATGCTCTATTTCCTGTGGGACATGGGACTGGAAATCGGTCATGCCGTGCGCAACATCGACGAATGTCTTGAGCATGCCAGGCGTGACAACGAGATCTGTACCTCCATGCTTGAGTCACGTTTTCTGGCTGGCAATCATCTGCTGTTCAAGCGCTATCATACCGTGCTGTTTGAACAGATTCTCGGGCAGAACCTCAATCGTTTTCTGGAGGAGAAGCTGGCCGAGCAACAGCAGCGCTATGAGCGTTTTGGCCACTCACTGTTTTACCTTGAGCCCAATATCAAGGAAAATCCTGGTGGACTGCGCGATATTCACGTCTTTCTCTGGATTTCCAAATACCGCTATCAGGTGCGTCGTCTGAGCGATCTGGTACCGCTGGGCATCCTGACTGAAGAAGAACACCGCACCCTGGAACGTTGCCGCGAATTTCTGCGCCGCATCCGCAATGCCATGCACTACCGGGCTGGTCGGCGTGACGACCGCCTCACGTTCCAGTACCAGCTTGAGATTGCCACCGAGTTTGGTTATCGGGATCGTCCCGGCATGCGCGGTGTTGAGCAATTCATGCGCCGTTACTATCAGGTCGCCAAGCAGGTCGGCAATCTTTCCAATCTGCTGCTGCAGAAATATCGCGATGAGCTGACCAGCAGCACCATCGTCTCCTGCCAGATGATCGAAGAGGGCTTCTGTCTCATGGGGGGCAAGGTAGCCATTCTCGATGCCGAACAGTTTCGTGCCAACCCGACGCGGCTGATGAAGGTGTTTCAGGTTGCCCAGCGCAACAGCTGCGAGATTCACCCCGATACACTGCGACTGGTAACAGCCAATCTGGATCTGATCGATCATGCCTTCCGTCGTGATCGGGAGGTGGCGGCACTTTTTCTGGCCATGCTCAATGGTGAACGGGCAGTAGCCTGGGTCTTGCGCACCATGAATGCCTGTCAGCTGCTTGGACGTTATCTGCCTGAGTTTGGTCGTATTGTCGGTCAAACCCAACATGACATGTTTCATGTCTACACCGTCGATGAACACACCATTCTGGCTGTGGAGGCCTTACGTCATATCCGTTCCGGCAAGTTCAGCGATGAACTGCCACTGTCGACCCAGTTGATCAAGGAAATTGCCAAGCCAGTGGTGCTCTATCTTGGCGTCATGTTTCACGATATTGCCAAGGGACGTGGCGGACAGCACGAAGTCAAGGGCGGCATCATGGCGCGGCAGATTTGCCAACGCTTCGACATGCTGCCGGAAGATGTCGATCAGGTGGTATGGCTGGTGGAGAATCACCTCATCTTTTCCCGTACCGCTTTTCGACGCGATATCAACGATCCACAGACTATTCAGCAGTTTGCACGACAGATTGAAAACAAGGTCAACCTCGATCTGTTGCTGCTGTTAACCGTAGCTGATATCCGTGCTGTCGGTCCTAAGGTCTGGAACCAGTGGAAGGCTGCTTCGCTACGTCAGCTCTACCTGTTAACGCTGGAAACGCTCAACAAGGGGCTCTATACGGCGCGTGACAACGTTGTGGCCCATGCTGAGGGCAAAAAAGCTGAGGTGTTGCGCATTCTGTCGCACCACTATCCAGTGGAGCAGGCCCAGCAACATCTTGACCGGTTTTATCCCGAGTATTTTATCGGTTACGATCCCGACTCCCTGGCTGCTCACTACACTGCCTTGGCTGGACGTTGGCAGGAACCCCTGGCCATCGCCTTTACCCAGCACGCACCCTCCGATACCACCAGCCTGTTGCTGCATGTGCAGGATCATGCCGGCTTGCTGGCCAAGGTCTCGGGTGCCCTTGCTTCAGAAGGGGCCAACATTCTCTCCGCTCATGGCAACACCACCCGCGATGGTATGGCGCTTGATATTTTTGTCATCCAGAATATAGCTGGTGAGACGGAGTCTGCCAGGGAGCGGCGCCAGAAAAAAATCCAGCACACGTTAACGGCGGTACTGACCGGTCAGGTTTATCTTGACAAGCTGATGGCCGCTGCCATGGCACAGCGGCGCAAGCAGGATCTGTTCGATGTGGCCCCTGTCATCGTGGTCGACAACGACTACTCCGATACCCATACCATTCTTGAGATTACGGCCCTTGATCGCATCGGCCTGCTCTACACCATGACGCGCGTGATGCAGCAATGCGGTTTGCAGATTATCACTGCCAAAATCGCTACCTACGGCGAGCGGGCCGTCGATGTCTTTTACGTCAAGGATCTGTTTGGCCTGAAACTGGGCGACTATAAAATCAAGGTCGTGACCCGGGCGCTGGAAGAGAGCCTGCGGGCCTTATGAGGAGTAGATTATGACCCCACTGCTGGAAGTGCGTCAGCTGACGCGCCAGTTCCAGTCACCCAATCAGACACTGACCATCCTCAAGGGGATCGACCTGACCCTGGGCAGGGGTGAAATGGCAGCCCTGCTCGGTGTGTCCGGTGCTGGTAAAAGCACCCTGATCCAGATTCTAGGTATGCTTGATCATCCGACCAGTGGTCAGGTGCTGCTCAATGGTACGGATTTATTCGCGCTGTCGCGGCAGCAGCAGGCCAAGGTGCGCAACAGCCGCATTGGCTTTATCTATCAGTCGCATCGGCTATTACCGGAGTTTTCTGCCCTGGAAAACGTCATGATGCCGTTGCTGATCGGGCGTGTGGCGTCGTCGCAGGCCAGGGACAAGGCAGCGCAGGCCATTGCTGCGGTTGGCTTGACCGCACGTGCCGATCATCGCCCCGGTCAGCTTTCCGGTGGTGAGCAGCAGCGCATTGCCATTGCTCGTGCCGTGGTCACCAATCCGGAACTATTATTGGCTGATGAGCCCACCGGCAACCTCGATTGGCAGACGGCAGAGCAGGTGTTTGCCCTGCTGCGCCAGCTTAGCCAGCAGCAGGATCTGGCCTGTGTCATGGTGACTCATAACAGCGAGCTGGCTGCCCGTCTCGATCGGCGCTTTCATCTGGTCGATGGCCATATCCGTGAGCAGCCATGATCGATAACCTGGCGCTGTTGCAGAAGATCCTCATCTGGACTCCTGGGGTGTTGCTGGCCGTTACCCTCCATGAATGGGGCCATGGCTTCGCGGCAACCCTGTTGGGTGATCCTACCCCGCGTCGCACCGGTCGCTTGACGCTCAACCCAATCGCCCACATTGACCCGGTCTGGTCCATTCTGGTGCCGCTGGTGCTGTTGGCCATGGGGCCGTTTGTGTTCGGTGGCGCCAAACCGGTACTGGTGGATCCTCGTTATTTCCGTCACGGACGCCGGGCCATGTTCTGGGTTGCTGCTGCTGGTCCAATGATGAATCTGCTACTCGCCCTGGCCAGTGCCCTGCTGGTGCTTCTGACTGGGTTATTGCCGGTGACGGCGACGGTTTATGGCTGGGTAGCCGCCATGGCACTGGCCTCAATCCAGATGAACGTTATGCTGGCGGTGTTCAATCTGTTGCCGATGTTGCCTCTGGATGGTGGCCGGATGGTCATGACCCTACTGCCAGATGCCCTGGCGCGGCTGTGGAGTAGCACCGAGCGGATCGGTTTGGTCGTGGTCATGGCGCTGGCCCTGTCTGGATGGTTGTCGCCGGTGCTGAATCCGTTGCAACGGTCATTGCTGCGACCCTTGATCGATCTGGCTGGTCTGTGACGTCAGATAAACATCGAAGCGGGTACTGCTGCCGGCCATGAAAAACGTCGGTGGCAGGTGCGGTAGCACAGGGGCGTGCAGGGGGCGTTTGACCACGACGCGCTGGTTGGCGTAGCAACGTGCCAGCTGCAACAGCTGCGCCGTTTCCTCGCTCTCCGGACCGATCAGGGAGCGCAACAGCTGCATCTCCTTGCGGGCCATGGCGTGGTGGTTGGGTTGTGACGGAAACATCGGATCGATATAGACCACATCGTGTGCTCCCCGTCGGCCGTTCTGCGCCAGCCATTGCAGCGCATCGACCTGTGTCAGGGTCAGCCGTGTGGCAACGATGGCGGCGGTTGCTGGATGAAGGGCAGCGCGACGCAGACCATCCTGTAGCAGTAGGGTGACGATGGCCGAACGTTCCAGCATGTCGACCTGGCATCCCAGGGTGGCCAGAACAAAGGCGTCACAGCCCAGACCAGCGGTGGTATCGAGTACTGTGGGGCGCCATCCGCCACGGAGACCGATGGCACGGGCGATGGGTTGTCGGATGCCGCCACCATGGTGACGCCGATAGCCCATGCGTCCATGGATGAATTCGGCGGCCGTGGTGCTGGTCGGGCCACGACCGATCGTGGCACGCAGTTCAAGACGTTGTGCCGTCACCGTCAACATCAGCGGGTAACGGTGGTCATGCGTATTGGTCAGAGGCAGTTTGAGGGATTCAGCCAGCCAGCGGGCCTGCTGTTGACTCGTGATGGTGGCAGGTTCAGAGGTAGCAACAGCAACGGTATCAGGACATAACGACATGGTAGCGCCAACCATCGCCTTTCAGGGAATTCATGGAGCCTACAGCGAACAGGCCTGTCGCGAGATGCGTCCCGACCGTCGCCCGCTCTGCTGCAGGTCGTTTGAGGATATCTTCAGTGCCATTGAGCAGGGGACAGCCGAGCTGGGCATGCTGCCGGTAGAGAACAGCGTTGCCGGTGTCGTCAGTGATAGCTACGACCTGCTAGCCACCCACGATCTACACATCGTCGGCGAGTACTATCTGCGCGTGCGCCACGCCCTGTTAGCCACGCCCGGCAGTTCCATCGAACAGATCCGCACCGTTTCTTCCCATCCCCAGGCCTTGGCCCAGTGTCGTCAGTTTCTGCAGCAGCAGGGTTGGCAGGCCAACGCTGTCTATGATACCGCCGGTGCTGCTTGTGATCTGGCGCAACGGCGCAGCAGCGATGAGGCTGCCATCGCTTCCGAGCTGTGTGCTGATCTGTATGGTCTGGTGGTACTGCGGCGCCAGATCCAGGACAGCGATCGCAATACCACCCGCTTTCTGCTGATTGCCAGCCAGCCTGTTGATCCACCAGACCACCAGCCCTGCAAGACCAGCCTGCTGTTTGTGGTCAAAAACATCCCGGCAGCCCTGTATAAGTGTCTTGGCGGCTTCGCGACCAACGGCATCAATTTAACGCGGCTGGAATCACGGCCGGTGCGTGGTGGCCATTGGCACTATCACTTCTATCTCGATTTTCAGGGCCAGCCCGAAGCACCAGCTTGTCGTCAGGCGCTGGAAGAGCTGCGCTTTTTTACCGAGCAGGTCAAGATTCTGGGCTGTTATCCAGCGGCGGTGGACGATGGAACCGACGGCTGTTGAGGATTTTTTCAGCCTCCTGCAGCAGGCTGAACCGGATCCAGCCAGCGATCTGCACTACACAACGCCGTTTGAACTGCTGGTAGCGGTGGTGTTGTCGGCCCAATCGACCGATGTCGGTGTCAATCGTGCCACACCAGCCCTGTTCGCCCGTGCCAACACGGCCAAGGCCATGGTGCAACTGGGCGAGGAGGGTATTCGCGACCATATTCGCACCTTGGGGCTTTACAACGCCAAGGCACGCCACATTCATGCCCTCAGTCAGCAACTGCTCGACCAGTTTGGTGGCCGTGTACCCGAGACGCGAGCAGAATTACAGTCCCTGCCGGGTGTTGGTCGCAAGAGCGCCAACGTGGTGCTGAATGTTGCTTTCGGTCAACCGACTCTGGCCGTTGATACCCATATCTTCCGTGTTGCCAATCGTACCGGCTTGGCTCCTGGTAAAACACCGGATCAGGTCGAACAGCGCCTGCTACAGATCGTGCCCGAACGCTTTCTACTCCATGCTCACCACTGGCTGCTACGCCACGGCCGCTACCGCTGCCGCGCCAGACAGCCGCTATGCCACCAACAGCCCTGTCTGGTGCAGCATTGCTGCCACTATTACCATGAAATTCATAACGTGAGTTTCATGGTCGGGGGTGGAGGGGGACTCCCCCCATCCGTGTAATGTTGCTCATTCACGAACGATTTCGGCCAGTTCCTCGCCATAGCGCGAACGCGAGCCATTGGCAATACGAATCTGATCTTCCAGTTTGCGCAACAGTTGGGGATTGTCACGCAGATACTTTTTGGCGTTTTCACGTCCCTGTCCCAGCCGATCGCCGCTATAGGCATACCAGGAACCTGATTTCTCAATGATGCCCAGCTCCGAACCGAGATCAATCACCTCCCCCTCGACCGAGATCGATTCACCGTAGGGTAGGTCGAATTCAGCCAGCCGAAACGGTGGCGCTACCTTGTTCTTGACCACACGCACCCGACAACGATTGCCGATGACTTCATCGGCTTTGTCTTTCAGGTTCGAGCGCCGGATGTCAAGACGTATCGAGGCGTAGAATTTAAGGGCATTACCACCGGTGGTTACCTCAGGGGGGGCCCCATAGGCGATGCCACCAATGCGCATGCGCAACTGATTGATGAAGATGACGATGGCATTGGAGCGTGAGATGCTGCCGGTTAGTTTGCGCAACGCTTGCGACATCAGTCGTGCCTGCAGGCCGACGTGGGCATCGCCCATGTCGCCTTCGATCTCGGCCTTGGGAGTCAGGGCCGCTACCGAGTCGACTACTACCAGATCGACAGCGTTGGATCGTACCAGAAGATCGGTAATTTCCAGTCCCTGTTCGCCGGTGTCGGGCTGTGAAATCAGCAGCTCGTCGACGTTAACACCAATGCGGCGGGCATAGCCTGGATCAAGGGCATGTTCAGCATCGACAAAGGCAGACACCCCACCGGCCTGTTGCACCTGTGCCGCCACGTGCAGCGCCAGCGTCGTTTTACCGGAGGACTCCTGTCCGTAGATTTCGACGATGCGGCCACGCGGCAACCCCCCAACACCCAGTGCCAGATCGAGGCTGAGCGAGCCGGTTGAGACCACGGCAATATCCTGCAGCGCATCGGCGCTCATGCGCATGATTGAACCCTTGCCAAACTGGCGTTCAATCTGGGCTACTGTGGCATTAAGCGCCCTGACTTTTTCATCATCCATGTTGCCTCCTTTGACGATACAAGTGATAATAGACTTATTAGACCATCATGGCATGCACGATGGTGGACGTCAAGAGCAGGCAAGGAAACCACGATCCATGACCCGATTTCGACCCATCATTCGACGGATACTAGGCTACGCAATTTTGATGGTGGGTTGCTGGACCACTACTCCGCTGCTGGCCGAGGAGGGGATGCTGGGAGATACCCTGTCCGGGCTGCTCGATTACGCACGTCAGCACAATCCCGATTATCAAGCCATGTACCATGAGTCTCTGGCTGCTGAAGCCCGTGCTGCCGGAGCTGGGGCTCTGGCTGATCCGAAATTCCGGGTCGAGTGGCGCGATATCACCCGCTTCGGTGAGCAGTCACCCACGCTTGATCCCAGCCGGGTCGGTAGCACCCGTTATCTGCTGATGCAGGATCTGCCCTGGTTTGGCAAGCGCGATCTACAGCAGCAAGTGGCTGCTGCAGAAGCCTCTGGAGCTGAAAGTCAGGTGACTTCAGCCTGGGTTGATCTGGTAGCACGCCTGCGCAGTCTCCAGATTGAACGTTATTTTGGCCAGCAGAACCGGCAGCTGTTGCAGCAAACCGTCGACCTGATGCGGCAGCTGGAACAGACAGTGCGCAGCCGTTATGCCGCCGGTCTGACCATGCAGCAGGATGTCATTCGCGTCCAGATGGAGCAGACCAGTCTGCGCAGTGAACAGTTGGCCTTCGAGACCGAACAGCACCACCTGGATCATCGCCTCAATGCCTTGCTCGGTCGGCCAGCCAATGCTGTGCTGGCACCAGCGCAGCCGTTGCCACCGCTGCCCGATGACGACAGACTCCAGCTCGATCAACTGGAACAGCGTTTGCGCCAGCGCAATCCCCAATGGTTGCTCTCCTCGTCCCGGGTGCTAGGTGCCGAGAAAAACCGTGATTTGACCTACCGCAACCGTTATCCCGATGTCACCGTTGGTCTGTCACCGATCCAGTACCGCAACGCGGTTCGTGAATGGGAGGTGATGGCCGAGATTAACATCCCGTTGCAACAGCAGGCACGACGGGCACGCGAACGCGAAGCCCATGAAATGCTTGCTGTAGCACAACAGCGGCAGGAGGCCACCGCCAATCAACTTCTGGCACAGCTGGCGACCACCTTGACCGATATCGGTACAGCGCGGCGCAACGAACAACTCATCCGGACCACGTTGTTGCCCCAGACCCAGATCAACCATCAGTCGGCCCTGTCAGGCTACCAGGCTGGACGGGTCGATTTTACCACGCTACTGGAGAGTCAACGCCAGCTGCGCCAGGTGCAGCAGAACCACATCAAGGCTCAGAGTGCCGTGCAGATGGCGCTGGCCGAACTGACACAGCTGCTGGGAGAGGAGCCATGATGCGGGTGATGCTATCGATCATCATGCTGGTTGCAGCGGCTGGTGGCGGTTACGAGTGGGGCCGTTACAACCCGCCCCACGAGGGCACGCCTGCCACGCCCGAACTCTCCTCTTCCGGTCGCAAACTGCTCTATTACCGCAACCCGATGGGACTATCCGACGTTTCACCGGTACCGAAAAAAGATCCGATGGGGATGGACTATCTGCCGGTCTACGAGGGCGAGTCACCCACACCATCGACCGCTGGTCAGGTGGTGGTGGCTGCCGGAAAAATGCAGCAGCTCGGTGTTAAAACCGAGCTGGTACGCACCCAGACCTTGGAACGACGGATCCAGGCCGCCGGTCGGGTGGAGCTGGATGAACGCCGTCTGCATGCGGTAACCACCCGTTTTGAGGGCTATATCGAGCGTCTGCATGTCAACGTTACCGGACAGCAGGTGAGTCGTGGTGATCCACTGTTCGAGGTCTACAGCCCGGAGCTGGTGGCAGCACAGCAGGAGTACCAGGTTGCTAGTCGGGGTCTGCTAGCCTTGCAACAGGCGGGGGCAGAGGCACGTGTCGGCATGCAGCAACTGGCAACTGCAGCGCTGTTGCGGCTGCAGAACTGGGGTATTGCACCAGCCACCCTGAAGCGGTTGACCAGTTCCGGTCCGATACAACGTACCTTGACTCTTCATGCCCCGGCCTCTGGTGTGGTGTTGGAGAAGAAGGCCTTGCCCGGGATGCGGGTCATGCCGGGTGAGATGCTGTTCCAGATTGCCGATCTGTCAACGGTGTGGGTCATTGCTGATCTGTTCGAGCAGGATGCGGCGGCGGTTACCGTTGGCATGGCCGCCACCGTGCGCTTGTCGGCCCTGCCGCAACAGTCGTTCACCGGTGTCATCCGCTATATCTATCCAGTGCTCAAGTCGGACACCCGTACGTTGTCGGTGCGGATTGAGCTCGACAACCCACAGCAGCAGCTCAAGCCGGCTATGTTGGCTCGTGTCGAGATCTCTGCCGTCACGCCCAGTGAGGTGGTTGTCGTACCGAGGTCGGCCGTTATCGACAGCGGCAAGCGGCAGGTGGTGCTGCTGCAGCTCGATGAGGGTCGTTTTGAACCCCGTACCGTCACACTGGGGCGCTCTAGCGATGATCTGATCGAGGTCATGGATGGGGTCGATATCGGCGATCAAGTGGTGGTGTCAGCCAATTTTCTCATCGATGCTGAAAGCAACCTCAAGGCGGCGCTGAGCAGTTTCACGGCTCCTGCTACCTCTACTACCACCAATCACACCGGCCATACGGGTCACTGAGGAGAGTTGCCATGCTGGCCGCCGTGATCTCCTGGTCCAGTCGCAATCCGCTGCTGGTCCTGCTGCTAACCCTGTTCGTCCTGATCGCCGGTGTCTATGCCGTGCTGCGCATTCCGCTTGATGCCCTGCCGGATCTGTCCGATGTTCAGGTGATCGTCTACACCGACTATGCCGGACAGGCGCCGCAGGTGGTCGAGGACCAGGTGACCTATCCTCTGACCACGGCTCTGCTGTCGGTGCCGCATGCACGGGTGGTGCGCGGCTTGTCCTTTTTCGGTGCCTCGTTTGTCTACGTCATTTTCGACGATGGCACCGATATTTACTGGGCCAGGTCGCGGGTGCTGGAATATCTCAACGTCGTCAGTGGGCGGCTGCCACCCGGCGTGTTACCACAGCTGGGGCCTGATGCCACCGGTGTCGGCTGGGTCTATCAATATGTGGTCACCGCCGCCCATTACACCTTGGCCGAGTTGCGTTCCATCCAGGACTGGTATCTGCGTTACCAGCTGACGCGCACGCCCGGTATTGCCGAGGTGGCTTCGGTCGGTGGTTTTGTCAAGACCTATCAGGTCACGGTCGATCCGGTCAAGCTGCGTGGCTATGGTTTGTCGCTGGAACGGTTGGCCCAAGTCATTCGCGACTCTAACCGTGACGTCGGTGGTCGGGTGATCGAGATGGCTGAAACCGAATACATGGTGCGCGGACGCGGCTATCTGCGCCATAGCGCTGATCTGGAGCAGCTGGTGGTCAAGGCAAGCCAGGGCACAGCGGTGTTGCTGCGTGATGTGGCCCGGGTGGAGTTGGTGCCCGATGAACGGCGTGGTATCACCGAGCTCAACGGCACAGGAGAGGTGGTTTCTGGCATCGCCATGGCCCGTTATGGCCAGAATGCCCTGGAGGTGATTCACAACCTGAAGCAGCGTCTCCGTGAGGTGACCGCCGGCCTGCCGGACGGGATGACCCTGACACCGGTCTATGATCGTTCCGATCTGATTCATCGTGCCATAGCAACCCTGAAGCAGACCTTGCTGGAGGAGTCGCTCATTGTGGCGGCCGTCTGCGTGCTGTTCCTGCTGCATCTGCGTTCGGCCCTGGTGGCTATCCTGATGTTGCCGGTCGGGTTGCTGCTGGCTTTTATCGCTATGTATGGCCTGGGCATCCACTCCAACCTGATGAGTCTGGGTGGTATGGCCATTGCCATCGGTGCCATGATCGATGCCGCCATTGTCATGATCGAAAACGCCCATAAACACCTGGAGCGGCTACAACCTGGGCAATCACGACAGCAGGCCATTCTGGATGCCTGTCGTGAGGTGGGACCGGCGCTATTCTTTTCTCTGCTGATCATCACGGTGTCGTTTTTGCCGGTCTTCACGCTCGAAGCGCAGGAGGGGCGCCTGTTTGCCCCGCTGGCCTGGACCAAGACCTTTGCCATGGCTGGTGCAGCGTTGCTATCGGTGACGCTGGTGCCGGTGTTGATGGGGCTGTTTATTCGTGGCCACATTCCATTGGAGGCACGTAATCCACTCAACCGACTGCTGATCTGGCTCTACCGACCCGTGATCCGGTTGGTATTGCGCTGGAAACGGCTCACCCTGCTGTTGGCACTGGCGGCCATGGTGGCTTCGGTTTATCCGGTCACCAAGCTGGGCAGCGAGTTCATGCCGACTCTTAATGAGGGGACGCTGTTCTACATGCCGACGACGCTGCCCGGTCTATCGATTACCAAGGCGGCTGAATTGCTGCAACTGCAGAATCGCATCATCAAGACCTTTCCAGAGGTGGAATCGGTCTGGGGTAAGGCTGGCCGTGCCAACAGCGCTACCGATCCGGCGCCGACCGAGATGTTCGAGACCATCATCAACCTGAAACCGCCGTCACAGTGGCGTGCTGGCCTGACGATCGATGCCTTGGTGGCGGAGATGGATCAGGCGTTGCAGCTGCCCGGCGTCTCCAATGCCTGGACCATGCCGATCAAGGCCCGCATCGATATGTTATCGACCGGTATTCGCACACCGGTAGGCATTAAGGTGTTCGGCAACGACCTGACCGTGATGGAGCAACTGGCGCAGCAGATTGAAACCGTGCTACGACAGCTGCCGGATACCAGCAGTGCCTATGCCGAGCGGCTGACCGGTGGCTACTATCTCAACATCGAACCCCAGCGTCAGCAGTTGGCTCGTTATGGCTTGACAGTGGGTGATGTGCAGCAGGTTGTTGCCATGGCGTTGGGTGGTGAAGCGGTCACCACGCTGCTGGATGGTCGCGAGCGCTACACCGTCGCCATCCGCTACCCGCGTGACAGTCGGTCCGATCCACAGCAGATCGCCCGTGAAGTGTTGCTGACCAGCATGGATGGTACCATGATTCCACTAGGGCAGGTGGCCCAGGTGACCCTTGCCAGGGGCGCACCAGCCATCCGCACCGAGAATGGTCTGCTATCAGCCTATGTTTATGTCGATACCCGCAACAGCGATATCGGTGCCTATATTGCTGCGGCCCAGCGTTTGGTGGCCGAGCAGGTCAAAATGCCACCCGGTTTTTACATTAGCTGGAGTGGTCAGTTTGAGTACATGCAGCGTGCGCTCAACCGGATGGTCATTGTGGTACCGGTTACGCTGTTGATCATTTTGCTACTGCTTTATCTCAATTTCAGGCGTATGACCGAGACACTGATCGTCATGCTGTCGGTCCCTTTTGCTCTGATTGGCGGGTTTTGGCTGCTGTGGTTACTGGGTTATCATCTGTCGGTAGCGGTGGCGGTCGGTTTCATCGCCCTAGCCGGTGTTGCCGCTGAAACTGGTGTGGTGATGCTGATCTATCTGGATCATGCCTGGCAGCAGATCCGGCAGCGCTGCCAGGAGCAGCAACGCCAACCAGCCTTGACCGATCTTTACCAAGCGGTGATGGAAGGAGCCGTGGAGCGGGTACGGCCGAAAATGATGACCGTGGTGGCTATTATGGCCAGTCTGTTGCCCATCCTCTGGAGCAGCGGTACCGGTTCGGAGGTCATGAGCCGCATCGCTGCTCCAATGGTGGGAGGCATGATCTCCTCCACCATCCTGACGCTGGTGGTCATTCCGGTTGTGTACGCACTGGTGCAACAGCGCCATGTTGCTGGAGGTCTCCCAAAGGACTGACACTCCGCTGTTGTCCCATGCCACAACCGCCTGGGTGGCGGCGCTGATGACCATCCTTGCCAGGATTGGCCAGAACGCGTCGTTGCTCGGGTGACAGTCGCTGTGCCATGGCCAGCACGGCATGATGGGAAGACTCCTGGGCTTGATAGGTTGCCCGTCGCAGTTGGGAAAAAGCCGCATGGAGCGCTGCTTCGTCCACCAGCTGCGCAGCCAGTTGCTCATGAACCGCTTGTCGGGCCTGTTGCAACGTTTGCATCTGTTGCTGGATATGGGCACCATGTTGGCGCCACACCTGATCAATCACGGTGGCCAGGGCAGGGTCGCTCTGGGGCAAAAACCAGCCTTGCATCATGCCTGGACCGTTTTTCAGCCATGGCGACTGCTGATCGCTGTTCCAGGGTTGCCAGATACCGAACAGCACCCCAGCCAGAAACAGGTTGAGCAACAGCGACCCTGCCATCAGCCATGGTTGCCATTGAGAGGGCCGGATGGGCATCATGGCTGTTCAACTCCATTCCAGTTGGGTCCAAAAACCAGCTGCCACGGGGGGTCGTTGTCATCTGGAGTCAGTTCTGACCGAACCAGCCAATCGCCAACAACCACTCCCAGTAACAGGGAAGCCAGCATCGTCGCCGCCAACCAGCGTCCTTGATCCAAGGGCCAGATCATGGCCATGCAACGATGCCAGAATGGTCGGCTCTGTTGCAGGATCGCACATTCCAGTGCCGGGGTTGGATGGTCCATGGTTATCTGGTCCAGTAGCCGATCCAGGGTTTGAGCCCGATGCCAGTGCTGCAGCAGGGTCGCATCTTGCTGCACGTCAGCAGGGATTGCAGTCCGTTCGTGCGCTGGCCAGTGTGTCGAGGCACTGCCATAGGCTGCCAACAGTGTTTTGATGCGATCGGCATGGAGCTGCTGTAACGTGTCATGGTTGTCTTTCATGCCTGATCCCCTCCTGTTAGCCCTTGATCGATTCTGCCAGCAGTTGCCGTAATTTGCGCCGTCCCCGGGCCAGGAGAGACTCCAGCGCCTCAACACCAATGCCCAGCACCTGGGCAGCGTCGACCTGATGAAATTCCTGATAATGCACCATCAGGATGGCTGCCCTTTGGCGCGGCGGTAGGGCAGCCATAGCCTGCTCGACCAGCTGTGCTGCTTCTTGCAGTTGCAGAGTAGCCAGTGGATCGGTTTCTGGTTCTGAGTATAACGGTTCTTCCAGCTCTTCCAGAGGAAGAACCGTGCGCTGTCGCAGTCGGTCAATACAGGCATGATAAACAATTTGGTGCAGCCACGTGCCAACCTTTGCCTGTCCACGCCAGTGAGGCGCTTCACGCCAGAGGCGGATGAAGGCCTCTTGCACCATGTCTTCAGCGTCAGCACGGTTTTGCAACAGCCGGGCAGCCAAATTGAGCAAAGGCTTGAGATAACGATTGACCAATAACCGGCAAGCCGTTTCTTCATGTAGGGCAGCTCGGGCCATCCAGCGGGCCTCCTCAATCCGCACCCCGTCGTTGCCCTCTGTTACGATCATGGTTGACGACCTCTCACCTGGAGCAAAGCTCCAGGGTCTCCAGCCTCAAAAACCTCACCTCACCGGTCCAGCCCATCCTGGACGATTGGCCGGTATTGTCGCCATAAACTCTCCCTGCGTCACTTGGCCATCCCCATTGCTGTCATGGGTGGCAAGAAAATGGTTGGCTCTCATGGGAGGACCCTGTTGAGTCAATTCGGCGCGGGTTACAATTCCGTCGCCATTCTGATCCATGGTCTGAAAATGAGCCTGCGCTGTCTGTGGCATGGCGGTCCCGGCACAGCATCCTCTTCCATAGCCACCACCTGGCCAGGGTTGAGCCTGTAGCTGTCCCGGCAACAGCCAGGCTAACGTTGCCATCATGATCCATAAGCGTGTCGTCTTCATGGTTGGTATCCTTGTTCCTTGTCAGCAACTGCCGTTGGCAACGGCTCTATACTCGTTTAGACGAGCCAGGTGGACCAATCCGTCGCCGACTCATGTCGAATTGATCTGTGGATCTCCTGTTTTTCAATAGACCCAGCTGCCATCTTCGGTTTGTATCCAGACGTTGACCGCTTCCAGCAACTGCTTCCTGCTGATTGGTTTGGTCAAATGTTCATTGCAGCCAACCTGGAGACTCCTGTCGACATCCTCTTTGCGGGTATGTGCGGTCAGGGCGAGAATCGGGGTCGGCTTGCGTTTTTTCTGCTGTTCCCATTGCCGAATCTCACGGGTAGCGTCGTAGCCGTCCATGACCGGCATCTGCAAATCCATCAGAACCAGGTCGTAAAGTTTACCCAGCTTGAAACGATGGCAGGCCTCGGCGCCGTTTTCGGCCACATCGACCTGGATGGCAGATTTTTTCAGATAGGAGATGACCAGCATGGCATTGTCCTCGGTGTCTTCCACCAGCAGGATCCGTTTGGCACTGTCTTTGACTGGCAGCAGTGCCTGGGTGATGTCCAGTTCAGCCGTCTCGGTCAGACATTCAAAGGGTACCGAGAAATAGAAGCGACTGCCTTTGCCCAAGGTGCTGTCGAGCTTCAGGTCTCCTCCCAGCAGATGCACCAGCCGGTTGGCCAGGCTCAGGCCCAGGCCAATGCCGCCATACGTTCTCGACAGGGTTGAATTGGCCTGGGTAAAGTTATCGAAAATTTTTTTCCTGCATATCCGGGGATATACCGATGCCGGAGTCCTGGACGGTAAAGCGGATCACCCCGGACTGAAGGGCCTCGGCCTCGGTCGCAACGCTGACCTCCACGCAGCCCCTGTCGGTAAACTTGATGCCGTTGTCGACCAGGTTGATCAGAATCTGGCGCAGACGGCGCACATCTCCCCGCAGTTTGAGAGGGGTATCCGGCCTGATGTTAACCTGGAAATCAAGCTGTTTGACCTGGGCTATCGGACCCATGATATCGCGGATGGACTTCATCAGGGAGCGCAGATCGAAATCCATGCGGTTCAATTGCAACTGGCCCGATTCGATTTTGGACATATCCAGCACATCATCGATCAGTTCCAGCAGCCGGTTGGCGGCGTTCTTCTGTCGCGCCAGAATCGACTGCTGCTCTTCGGAGAGACCAGTCTCTTCCAGCAGTTCACCCATACCCATGATGACATTCATGGGGGTACGCATTTCATGACTCATGACCAGCAGAAACTCGCTCTTGACCCGGTTGGCGTCTTCAGCCCGTTCTTTCGCCAGCAGCAGGGCCTGCTGCGATTCTTTCAGTGTGCTGATGTCGGTAAATAGGGCAATATAATAGCCAATCTGACCATCGTCGCGTTTCATGGCACTGATGGTCAGCCATTCCGGAAAAACCTCTCCAGACTTGCGGCGATTCCACACTTCTCCCTGCCAGGAGCCATTTTCCTGCAGGGAGCGCCACATCTGCTGGTAGAACTGGGCATCCTGGCGACCCGATTTGAGCATGCGTGGTGTCTGGCCGATGACTTCTTCCGCGCTGAAACCGGTGACATACAGGAAGGCCTTGTTGACCGAGATGATCCTCTCCTGACTGTCGGTGATGACGATGCCTTCGATGCTGTTCTCAAACACCTGGGCGGAGAGGCGCAACTGTTCCTCCACCTGGATACGGTACACGATATCGGCCTGCAGCTGCTGATTCAACGACAGCAGATCCACTTTCTGAGATTCCAGGGTAGCGACCAGATCCCGCAGGGAACGGGCCAGAATACCGGTTTCGTCTGCAACATCGCAATTGGGGATGGTGGCTGTTGTGTCGCCTTGCCGCAGGCAGTCGGCTACATGGGCAATGGCTGCCATGGGACGGACGATACGATTGATGACCATCCAGGATAAGAGCAGAAACAGCAGGGAAAAGGGCAGGCTGATCAGCAGTGTGCGCTGTTCCAGACGACCGGCAGCGGCAAAAGCCTCCCCGCTCGACTGGCGTACCAAGACCAGCCAGCCCAGTCCGGGGTAGGAGCTGTAGCCACCTGCCCGGGCAAAACCGGTCAGATATTTCTTTTGGTCCGGCCAATCTTCAGTGGTATAGTGGTTTTCTCCCCGGCTGGCGGCTAAAACGCTCGGTACTTCAAGGGGGGCCGTACTGGAGGGCAGCTCCGGCGTTCCTAACAAAATGCTACGCCCCTTGTTAAGGACCAGAATATCTACTGTACCATGGCTCTTCGTGGGTTCCAGCAGGGCACGTCGCACCCGTAAGGCCCAGTGCCAACTCAAGTGACCGCACAGTACTCCGACAAGCTTGCCCTCGGCATCATGAATCGGAGCGGAAATATCTACCAAGCGCAACGGTAAAGGATCATCCTTGGGTTGGGGTAACAATTTGGCAAGCAGAAAGGCATCGTGTACATCGCCGACGTGCATGCCCTCGCGGCCCCGCAGGAACCACTCCCGTTCGGCTACACTCTTGCCTACCAGTAAATGGTCCGTACCGACCACAATCTTGCCCTCTGCATCGGTCAAACCAATCCAGGCATAATGGTCATAACTGCTTTTGAGTAGATCCAGAAATTGCTGCTTTTGCTGCCATGAAACAGCCGGATCGCGGATCACCTCCATGCCCGCAACGATACCGATTTCGCGGTAACGCTCATACATGCCGATATCCAGCTCCCGCGACATATGCAACGCCAGCTGTTGCATCGTGTGGCCCTTGTCCTCCTGTACCTGGAGGGTTGCTTCGCGACCGACCGTAAAGCTGAGCAGAAAGGAGGAAAAGATCGCCAGCAGTCCGACGGACAAGACCAGTCTGGCACGAATGTTATGGCTTGGCAGGTAATGGCGCAATAGCCTCATGGCTGGTGACTCCAACGATGGATGAGAAGGGTTGCGTGTTTGCGTTGCTCTCTAGTGTATCCTGTTCTGTAGCGCCCCGGAGGCCCGATCGGCCTCGACGTTCAGCTGATGAGACAGACCATCAGCACCATCCGTCAGGTCAGACTCACTCAGCCGTTCCAGCTGTTCGCACAGTGTAGCCAGGCGCGCACAGCCTACCTGGCGACTGGACCCCTTGAGGGTATGAGCAGCACGAAACAGCGCCTGTGGTTTGTTCTGGGCGATACTGTCAAGGATGGATCGAACTCTTTTAGGAAGTAAATTCAGATACATGCCAATGACCGAATCAAATCCACTGCCAACATTCTGGTGAAAGGTCAGTAACTGTTCTTCATCCAGGATTGGCACCGATGCCAGGGTTGCCATGGCCGGTGAGGCGGTGCTGGGGACTGCGGCTGCCGGTGGCGGCTGTACCAGCCAGCGTGTCAGAACTTCGTGCAGCTTGCCACGATCAATCGGCTTGGTCAGAAAGCCATCCATGCCAACCGATACACAGCGTTGCTGGATAGGGATGGTGGCGTGTGCTGTCAAGGCTACAACCGGTGTATGACGGCTGTCACGTTCCTCAGCCCGCAGGATGCGGCAGACCTCAAAGCCGTCCATTTCCGGCATTTGGCAATCCAGCAACACCAGATCATAGCGTTGACGACGGCACGATTGCAGTGCCAGAAGGCCATTTTCAGCCAAATCGGGTTGCAGGCCATAGCGTGCCAGCATGCCCTGTATGACAGCACTGTTGACAGGATCATCTTCCACGACCAGCACACGGTGATGACCGAGGGATTCTTGTTGCCACGCTGCCCCATGAGCTGCTGATGTCAGCGTCGCGATGCTGTCGGTCGCTGTCCCTGTTGCAAAAGGTAGCACCACTTCAAACCGTGTGCCCTGGCCGATCGTGCTGACCACTTCAATGGTTCCCTGCATCAGGGTCACCAGATTATGGGCAATGGCCAGCCCCAATCCGGTACCGCCAAAACGCCGCGTAATCGAGGATTCGGCCTGAGAAAACGGCTGGAAAATCTGTTGAAGATGGTTGGGATCAATACCAATACCGCTATCCTGTACCACAAAAGCGACCCGGCAGTTGTGCTGCTGCTGTTGCACGACAGCAACCTGGCAACGGACATAGCCCTGATCGGTAAATTTGATGGCATTGGCCAGCAGATTGGTCAGGATCTGACGTACCCGCGTGGCATCACCATGGACGATCGTCGGGATGACGCCGTTGATGTCGATGGTGAAGGCAATGCCTTTGTGCTGAGCCGCTATCTGAAACAGTTGAGCCAGTTGCTGCAACAACGGCTGCAACTGAAAAGGCGCTACCTCCAGAATCAGCTTGCTCGATTCAATCTTGGAAAAATCGAGAATATCGTTGATGACGGTCAATAAGGTCTGGCAGGATCCCTGGATCACGGCTACCCGCGATCGTGCCTGATCGGATAGCGGGTCATCGGCCAGCAGATCGGCCATGCCGAGGATACCGTTCATGGGCGTACGGATCTCATGGCTCATCATCGCCAGAAACTCACTTTTGGCCTGGTTGGCACGGTCGGCTTCTTCTTTGGCCTGTGTCATGGATAGTTCGTTACGTTTGCTACGGGTGACGTCCAGCAGAGTAAAAATCAGCCACTCCACCTGTCCCTGGGTGTTATGAATCGGATACAGACTCCAGTCCCAGTAAGTGACGCCCCATTCTGGATGGTCGGGAAACTCGAACGGCTTGGCCACGGCGGTATAGGTTTCACCGCTGGTCACCACCTGCCGGAAAATGACCTCATTGTCAGCGTTGGGATAGAGGTCAAAATGATTTTGACCGATAAAAAAATCAGGGTCATGGCCGCAGGCCAGGGCATAGGAGCGATTGACACGGATAAAACGGAAGTTGCGATCCAGAAAGACAATGGAGAGGTGAGTCGTGTTGAACAGCTGTTCCAGAAAGTCGTTGCTGCGCTGCAGGGCCAGATTGGCTTTTATCAGCGCCTGTTGCGCCACCTTTTGCTGGGTAATGTCGCTGAACGTCACCACAACGGCATCGACAGCGTCTGCCCGCATGATCGGTGCAGCCATGATGGCAACCGGAAACGGGTTGCCCTGGCGATTCTGAAAAAAGTGGTCATCGGTCACGATGGTCTGACCATGACTGAAAATGGCCAGTATCGGGCAATCGTGGCCACAACAGACCAGGCCACCATCTGTTGCGCAGCGGAGTAGTACCGAGCATGGCCGCCCCAATACCTCACTGGCTGTATAATCCAGCAGCTCCAGGGCCATGGGATTGATGAAGGAAATCAGTCGACTGCGATCAACGACAAACAGTCCTTCGATCAGTGTGCTGGTGATCTCATGCAACTGTTGCCGGTTACTGCGCACGATCTCATCGTTGTAGACCTTTTCGGTGATATCGCGTGCCGTGGCATAAATGACATCGTCGACCGGTGTCGAGGTCCACTCCAGCCAGCGATAGTGGCCATCCTTGCAGCGATAACGATTGATGAAGCTGTGCAACACCTTCTGCTGTTTCAGATCGGTCAGGGCCTGTCTGGTTTTGGGGACATCGTCCGGGTGGACAAAATCGATCCAGGGGGTGGCCATCAACTCAACGGTCGAATAACCCAATACCTCCTGCCAGATGGCGTTGAGGCGGTGAAAATAGCCATCGGTGCCGGCAATGCAGAACAGGTCGACCGCAGCTGTAAAGAAATGGTCTAACTGGGCGGTCATATCCTGAATGTAGGCCATGACATGAAGCGGCTGCTGCTGTTCATCACGGACCAGAACGGCACGCAGCCGTGCCCAGACCGCATGGCCCTGCTTGTGGATGTAACGCTTCTCTTTCTGAAAAGAGCCGCAGCCACCAGCCAGCATCCGTTGCCTATCGCGCAGATCATTGACCAAGTGATCCGGATGGGTAATCGATTGAAAATCAGTCGCCAGCAACTCCTCCGGTTGATAGCCAACCATATCGCACAGAGCCTGATTAACCTTGAGAAACCGGCCCTGTAGCGAGACGATGGCCATGCCTTGCGGAGCATGATTGAACAGGGATTCCCATTGAATCATTTTTTTTACAATCTCTGCTTGTCTTTTGTCTGTGATAGGTTTACGATGTGCACATTCTTTACGATTTTCACGTATTATACGGATGAGGGGTGCGACTGTCAAATCTTTTTTCACAAGATCAGGATTCATGCCCATGAATGCGTCAACGCGTCCCAATATACTCATAGTCGATGACCAACAGGCCAATATCAAGGCATTATTAGCCATTTTGCAGGATATTGACGCCAATGTCATTACGGCACAATCAGGCAATGAGGCGCTTGCTCTGTTGCTGGATCACGAGCTGGCGTTGATGCTGCTTGACGTCGATATGCCCGACATGGATGGTTACGAAGTGGCCGATATGGCACGGGGACTGGAGCAAACCCAATACATCCCCATCGTGTTTGTGACCGCTGCCTACCGGGATGAATGGCATCGTCTGAAAGGTTATCAGTCGGGAGCCATCGACTATATCGAAAGGCCGATTCACGATGAGGTGTTGCGGACCAAGGTCAATCTGTTTCTCGAACTTCACAGAACCAAAGGCGAGGCCAAACAGCTGTACCAGCAGCTGGTCAGTAGCAATGAGCACCTTCATTTTATTCTGGAGGGGGCCAACGATGGCGTCTGGGATTGGGACATCCAGACTGGATCGGTCTATTTCAGCCCAAAATGGCAGACCATGCTCGGTTATCAGCCCGGCGACATCGAACCCCATGTGCGATCGTGGCAGAAACTGGTCCATCCAGATGATGTTGGTCTTGTCCTGGAGGTTCTTGATGCGCACCTGTATGGGGTGACTCCCATGTACGAAACAGAGCACCGTCTCCGGACCAGAGGCGGTGACTGGATCTGGGTGCTGGATCGCGGCAAGGTGGTCCAGTATACCAACGATGGCAAGCCACTGCGTATGGTAGGCACCCACCAGGACATCACCGAGCGCAAGCGCATGGAAGCGGAGCTGCGTCGTAACGAAAAGAAGTATCGGGATCTGACCGAACGGGTTCCGGTGGGTATTTACAAGCTGCGTTGGCAGCAGGATGGTAATCGTTCATTTGACTATGTCAGCCAACCCTTCTGTGAATTGTTAGGCCTTGATCATGACGCCATCATGCAGGATGCCGGGCGGGCCTTCACAAGGGTTTATGCCAAGGAAAAAGATCAGTTCATGCAACTGAACCAGTATGTCCGGGCCAACCAGATGCCTTTTCTGTGGGAGGGTCGTTTTTGGGTCGGGGAACAGTTGCGCTGGTTGCATATCCAGTCGTTTCCGATCCTGCAGGATAATGGCGATAGCGTTTGGGATGGTGTCGTCATCGATATCACCGAACGCAAGCTGTTTGAACAATCGCTCAAGAAAGCCAGAAAAGAGGCTGAGGACGCCAATCAGGCTAAAAGCCGGTTTCTGGCCACCATGAGCCACGAGATCCGAACGCCTCTGAATACCATTCTTGGCGTCGGCGAGGTGCTGGCGGCATCGACCCGTCTGTCCGACAAGGAAAAAAATCTGCTTGATGTTTCCAACAAAGCCGGTATGACCCTGCTGACGCTCATCAACGACATCCTCGATCTGTCCAAGATCGAAGCCGGACAGTTACATCTGGAGGATGGGGTCTTTGACCCAGCGCTTGAGACACGGCAGACGGTGGCCTTCGTTACCGAGGCTGCGACCCAGAAAGGACTGCAGCTGACCTGTTCGCTGGCTACCGACCTGCCGCTCCAGGTGCGTGGCGATGTGCATCGCTGGCGGCAGGTATTGTTGAACCTGCTCAACAACGCCATCAAATTCACGGAACAGGGTAGTATTGTGGTGCGCGTTGCAGCCTGGGCCGATGAGAAGCTCTACTGCTCGGTAACTGATAGCGGCATCGGTATTGAAAAAGAGTTGTGCTACACCATTTTTCAGCCCTTTATCCAGGCCGAAAATTCCACCACCCGGCGTTTTGGCGGCACTGGACTGGGATTGAGCATTTGCCGTCAACTGGTCAGAAAAATGGGTGGTAAAATCTGGGTGGAGAGTCAGAAGGCTACAGGCAGTGTCTTTCACTTCACCGTGCACATGCCGCCAGTTGATGCCTCAACCATTGACCAGGCGGTCGTGACGTTACCGGACGATCAGCCTGTTGCAGTGCAGCCGGATAGCAGTCGGAACGATCAGGGTCTGCATATCCTGCTGGTCGATGATATGGAAGACAATCGTCTGGTGGTGCAGGCCTTTCTTGACACAACATCGCACCAGATCGTGGAGGCCTGCAACGGCACAGAGGCGCTGCAGCTCCTGGTAACGAGGTCGTTCGATCTGGTTTTAATGGATATCATGATGCCGGTGATGGACGGCCTGGCAACAACACGCCAGTGGCGGGCCATCGAAGCCAGTCGCGGCTTGCGGCGTACTCCGGTGGTAGCCATGACCGCCAACTCCATGAAAGAGGATATCCAGCAAACCATGGCAGCCGGGTGTGACATGCATCTGACGAAACCAGTGCGTCGCGCCGATTTGCTGCACGTTATCATGAGCTACGCAGACCTGTGCTCATGCCAGTTGCCGGCAGCGTGCGCTCAACTTGACGTCGAGATGGTGGCCAGCTCGGAGGAGGCCATCAATCGTGTCAAACTGGCTGAATTAAAGGCCGATGTAGGCACAGGTTTCCAATCGGTGCTGAGTAGATTTTCCGATAGCTTTCCACAGCGTTTAGCGGCATTGGCGCAGGCGTGGAGCGACAACGACGCCGGGCAGGTGGCTATGATAACGCACAAGCTGAAGGGTTCGTCGGCTACTTTTGGCGCCACGACGTTCTCGGATCTCTGTGCCAGACTGGAACTTTGTCTGCACCAGGAAGGGCTGTCACCCCGTGGTGCTGAAATCATGGCTCAACTGATGGCTGAAGGAGAACGGGTACAGCAGCAACTGCTCGCGCTGCTGTTCGATACCTGTGCAGAGAGGAGATAGGATCAATGACTGCACGTCACGTTCTGATCATTGATGACGATGAAATTGTCCGAGTGCTGCTGCACCATATTTTCATCGATCTGGGCTTCAAGGTCTCGAGAGCCAAAGATGGTTGGGTGGGCTTGAAAAAATTGAAGGAAAAAACCTTTGACCTGGTGGTTACCGACATCTACATGCCCAGAGCCGATGGTATTGAGGTGGTCAAGACGATTACTAGACAAGCGACAAGACCCAAAATCATAGTCATAACGGGAGGATCGGATTTTCTTGATTCGCAATTCGCACTGAAAACACTGCGCCATCTGGGAGCTGATTGCATTCTCAACAAACCACTTACAAAAAACAGGATAGTGACTGCTATACAGGAGATCTGTCGCCATGACTGACCCCATTGATACGGTAGCTGGCAACACGACAGCGGGTGACCCACTGACCATTCTGGTTTGTGATGACGATGAAGTCATGGTCGACGTTGCCTGTCAGCTCCTGATGCGCCGTGGTTTCAACGTTCTGACGGCTGATAGCGGCGAACAGGCCTTGCGTCTTTGTGACAGTAACAAGCCCGATCTGATGCTGCTTGATGCCAGCATGCCAAGTATGGATGGTTTTGATGTCTGTTTGCAACTGCGCCGTGGTCTGCAGCAGAGTCGGTTGCCCATCATCATGGTCACCTCGCTGGATGACCAGCAATCGGTTGATCGGGCCTATGAGGCTGGTGCCAACGAATACATTACCAAACCGATTAACTGGGCTGTGCTGGAGCACCGGATACGTACCCTTATCAAACAGCAACAGGATGAAGAGGTCATCCATCTCTTCACACGGCATAGTCCCGTGGCGATAGCCATGTTTGATCAGGACATGCGCTATCTGCATGTCAGTGAACGCTGGGAGGAGGATTATCATCTGGTCAACAGGAACATCATAGGGCGGTCGCATTACGAGTTATTGCCGGATCAGCCAGAAAAATGGCAGGCCATTCACCAGCGCTGCCTGAAGGGCTCTCATGAGAAAAGCGATGCTGACCCTATTCAGGTGACAGATCATGAGGTGCGGTGGTTTCGTTGGGAAGGGTTACCGTGGCACAAGCCAACCGGAGCCGTTGGCGGTATTCTGATGTTTACCGAGGATATTACCCAGCATAAAAAAATGGAGGACGAGCTGCGCCGGCATCGCGACAAGCTGGCCTTTGAACGACAGATTATCGAGGAAATTATTACGCGCATGCGCTCATCGAAGCTGTTTAATGGCCGTCATCTGCGTTTTTTGCAGGATCCGGTCGAGAAGACTGCCGGAGATGTGCTGCTGTCCGCTTTCAGTCCGGATGGTGCTCAGCATGTCCTGTTGGGCGATTTTACCGGTCATGGCTTACCAGCTGCCATTGGTGGTCCCATTGTTTCGGATATTTTCTACTCCATGACCAGCAAGGGCTGGCCGATGGCCAAAATCATCACCGAAGTCAACGTGAGACTTTATGAGAAAACCCCCACCAATGTGTTTCTGGCTGCTGGTTTTCTTGAGCTGGATCCATCGCGGACGCAACTGCTGGTATGGAATTGTGCCATCCCCGATATGTTGCTGTTTCGCCATAACAGGCTTGATCAGAGAGTGGTGTCCGGACATATGGCCAGGGGCCTGGTTAACCGCCCCTGTGGTCCCGGTGTCATGATTCAGGTCGAGCCTGGAGACCGTTTTTTTGCTTATACCGATGGTCTGACAGAAGAGAGCAACGCCGATGGGGAGATGTTTGGGCAAGACAACTTTGAGAGGTTATTGCAACAGATCCTGGATCTGGATGAGCCACTCGAAATGATCCAGAGGACCCTGAGAGGTTACCGGGCTGGTCATGAACAGAGCGATGATATGACCATGGTTGAGTTGACCTGCTGACGTTGGGGCGCTTTCCTTGCCTTTCATTGAGGATAGATTTACGATATTTACGATGTTTACGTTCTTTATAGAATGGAAAGCCAAAAGCAGAATCGTTCAGAGGATGGTAGGAGATGGATCAGAATACCCTTTCAGCAGAAACCAGTGACTATGTGACGCCGGCACAGGCCGGACGATTGCTCGGTGTTTCCAAACGCACCATTCACAACTGGATGATGCGCGGTTTGTTCAAGGCATGGCAGACCGAAGGGGGGCACTATCATATTGCACGTACCTCCATCAATGCCATTCTTAGCAAGAGAGAGGCGGCATTAGCAGGCCAGTCGACTCACAAGCCGACTGGCAAGATGAGTCTGCTGATTGTCGAAGATGACGAGGTACTGTTGAGCAGTTATGTGGAGGTCTTCAAAAATTGGCAGCTGCCCATCGATATCCTGACCGCCGACAATGGTTTTGATGGTTTGATTCTGGCCGGTTACCACAAACCAGATATGTTGCTGGCCGACCTGATGACCCCCTTGATGGATGGTTTCCAGATGATCCGTAGTATTCGGCGTAATTCCAGGTTGCATCACTGCTCTATTGTTGTCATCACTTCTCTGACGGCTGAGAAAATCGCTGAACGGGGAGGACTGGATGCCAACATCCCGATTTTACATAAGCCTATTTCGTTCGGGCAGCTGAGAAGTATCGTTGAACAGCAACTGGACCGTTCATGAACGCGCACGGGACGACATGGCCGAAGATTCTGGTTGTTGATGACCAATCGGCCAATCTGCTGGCGATGCGGCGTCTGCTGCAACCGCTGCAGGCCGAGCTCATCACCGCCAGCAGTGGTGAAGAGGCGCTTGGCTTGGTCGTCGAACACGATTTGGCTTTGATCATCCTTGATGTCAACATGCCGGGCATGAGTGGTTATCAGGTGGCAGAAATGCTCAAGGAGTTTAAGCAGACCAGTCAGATCCCGATCATCTTTCTGACTGCGGCTTTCAAAGACCAGCACCATCAGCTACAGGCTTACGCCTCGGGTGGTATTGATTATCTGGAAAAACCCTTTGACCCCACCATCCTGCTGGCCAAAATCAGGATATTTACTGAATTATACCAATTGCGGATGGGTCAGCAGCAGACCCTGGAACTGCTGCAGCTGGAGCGCAACCGCTACCAGATTCTGCTGGAAAATGCCAGCGATGGCATCCACATACTCGACCAGCAGGGCAACGTGTTCCAGTGCAGCGATTCTTTTGCCAGGGCGCTGGGTTATGGCAAGGATGAGGTGATCATGCTCAACGTGACTGACTGGGATGCCACCATCGCACCAGAGCAGTGTGTTCAGGTCATCCAGGATCTGATGCGCCAGCCGGCCATTTTTGAAACCAAACACCGCCGCAGGGATGGTACGGTGTTCGATGCCGAGATCAATGCCAAGGGCATCCAGCTTGATGGACAACCCTACCTCTATGCGTCGGCACGCGATATCAGCGAGCGTAAACGGCTGGAACAGTCGCTGCGTGAGGCCAAAAGCCAGGCCGAGCAGGCCAGTCAGGCCAAAAGCCATTTTGTCGCCACCATGAGCCACGAGATCCGTACACCGATGAACGCCATTCTTGGTATGGCCGATCTGCTATGGGAAACCACGCTGACCGGCATACAGCGTAAATATGTGCAGGTGTTTCGTTCCGCTGGTGAGACCCTGCTGGGGATCATCAACGACATTCTCGATTTTTCCAAGATTGAGGCCGGTCAACTGTCACTGGAAGAGGTTGCTTTCAACCTGGTCGAAGAGATCGAGAGCACCTGTGAGATCGTGACTCAGCGTCTCAGCAGCAAGGGTCTGGAGCTGACTTGGCACATTGCGCCGGATATCCCGGAAATATTGCTGGGAGACCCGGTCCGGCTGCGCCAGATTCTGCTCAACCTGCTCAATAACGCCATCAAGTTTACCGACCAGGGCGGTATCGAAGTGCGCGTGGCACGGGCTGATCCTGCTGCAGCCGAGTCATCGGACGTGGAGCTGCTGATCACCGTGACCGATACTGGCATAGGCATCCCGGTGGAGCGACAAGAAGCCATCTTCGATAATTTTGTTCAGGTCGACAGTTCCATCACGCGCCGTTTTGGCGGTACCGGCCTGGGTTTGGCCATTGTCAAACGTCTGGTTGAACGCATGCACGGTCATATCCAGCTGCAAAGTAGCGTTGGCAAGGGCTCTTCCTTCCAGTTGACGCTGTCCCTGACAAAAGGTCCGGACCAGATCGCTCCCGTGACGTTGCCCAATCTGCAGGGCGTACACATTCTGGTGGTCGATGACAATGCTATCAACCGTTTGGTGCTGTTCGATATTTTGACCAAGGCCGGAGCCCTGGTTGATGAAGCCGAGGATGGTCCATCCGCCCTGTTGGCGCTGGAGCGGGCACGGGCAGGGGTCAACCTGTTTCACCTGCTGTTGCTGGATGTGCAGATGCCCGGCATGGATGGTTTTCAGGTGGCAGAATGCTGGCGTGCTGCCGGTGATCCGGCCGTGCCGGTCATGATGCTGCCTTCCCACCACAGCAGCCAGGATCAACAACGTTGTGATGCCTTGGGTATCCATCATTTCCTGGTCAAACCGATTCGCCGCGCCCCATTGTTGCTGACTGTTGCCACAGTGCTGGGTTTGACAATCCCTGATAGGGAATTGACTGACCAGCAGTCAGCCACGACAACGCCAGCCCGTTGCAGGCCACTGCGCATTCTGCTGGCGGATGACTCCAACGACAATTGTTTGCTGGTGCAAGCCTTTCTCAGTAGTAGGCCTTACCAGATTTCCGTGGCCGATCATGGTGCCATGGCGTTGGCCAAGCTCAAACAGGAACGCTACGATCTGGTGCTGATGGATATCCAGATGCCCATCATGGATGGCTATACCGCCACGCGCCTGTGGCGTCAGTGGGAACAGCAACAGGGGTTGCCGCGCTTGCCGATCATTGCCTTGACGGCCTATGCCATGGCCCAGGACCGCCAGGAGTGCCTGGCTGCAGGTATGCAGAACTACCTCTCCAAACCAATCCGCAAGAGCAGGTTGCTGGAGATCATTGATCAAACAACCGGAGGTCATGATGCCTGATATGGTTGCCACATTCGCCAACATGCGCGCTGGGCTGAGCTGCCGATTATCGCCATGACAGCCAATGCCATGGATCAGGACCGTGAGGCCTGTTTGGCCGTTGGCATGCAGGCTCATATTGCCAAGCCTATCAGGGTTGAGGAGATGTTTGCCACGCTGGTCCAATGGATCAGGCCGACGGTACGGTCGGATCTTGCAGACCATCAACAGTTGCCTTCCACTCAGGATGAAGCGGCCGAGCTGCCAGAGATGGCGGGCATCAACAGCCACCTTGGGTTGCAGCATGTTGATCATCGAAGGTCGTTGTATTGGGAGCTGTTGGCTAAATTCAATCAGCGTCAATCACAGGCTGCAGCAGCCATTCGTACCGCTCTGGAGCAGCAGGAGTGGGACACTGCCGAACGACTGAGCCACACCTTGAAGGGACTGGCTGCCACCCTGGGTGCCGAACAGCTGCAACGGTTGGCCAAACAGCTGGAACAGGCCCTTCACCGCGACGATGCCGTAGCGGCAGGATGCACCGATCTACTGGAACAGCTTGCCAGCGAATTGCGTCGGGTGTGTGGCAGCATTGAACAGGCGCTAGCCGCCCGAGATACTCCAGACATAGCAGCGAATACGCCCGTGACAGTTCAACCTGAGATCGACAGTAGCCAGTTGGCAACGTTATTCCAGCAGACCGCCACCGCACTGCTCCACTGCGATTCGACCGCCGAGTCGTTGTGCGCCTCCATTGCAGACTTGGTACATCAGACACCGCGCCAGCAAAAAGTGGCCGAGCTGCAACAACAACTGGCTGTCTATGATTTCGATGCGGCGTTAGCCTTGCTGCAGGCCTGGGCCCAGCAGGAGGGCATTGTGTTGGATGGTATGGAGTGATCCGGATGGGCATGACGATCTACCGTTCCATCATCCTGTTGCGTCTGGTCTGGCTGGGCCTGCTGCTCTGGCCCGGTCTGGCCGGTAACGCTTGGTCCGATGAAGACGAACCACGCGAGATGACTGCTGTTATTTTGCGTGATTTCGCGCCGCTTTACCGGCTTGATGCTGCGGGCCAGCCTGCTGGTTTTGCCATCGATGTTCTCAATGAGGTAGCCCGCAGTGCCCGTTGGAACGTTCGTTACCTGATGGTGGACAACTGGGAACAGCTGACGGATGCCTTGCGTGATCGCCGCGCTGACCTTTCTCCCGCCACAGCCGTCACCAGCGCCTGGGAACGGGAATTTCTGTTTTCGGAGACCGTTGCCAGGGACTATGTCTCCTGTTTTGTACTGCAGTATAACGACAAGGTGCATGGCTGCGACAATCTGGCTAATCGTACGGTCACCACCGTTCGCTACGGGGCCAGTTACCAGCGTCTGGAAAGAGAGCACGACATCCGGTTGCTGGCTACCCAGGGTATCGAGGCCTCGCTGACCCAGTTGTTACAGCAGCAAGCCGAGGTTCTTGTCGCTCCGGAACGGGCGGTGTGGCATAGGGCAGAGCAACTGGGTGTCCATGGACAGATTAAAACCACCGGTCGTCCGCTACTGGAGCTGAAACGGGCCATGATGGTACGCAAGGACCTGGCCCATCTGCTGCCCGTCATCAACAAAGCTCTCCGTGACTACATCGAATCGCCTCATTACCGTAGGAACTATCAGCAGTCTTACGGGCACGCCGGGATGCCATGGTCCATCGATCGCCTAGCCGGATGGCTGATAGTGCTGGTCGCACTGGTCGGCATGGTGGTGGTCTGGCGGCGTGGTTGGCACTACAGCATCCATCATCCTGCCTCGGACTACTGGATCCGTTTTGTCAATACGCAAAAAATGGCTTGGCTGGTGCTGATGGGGACCTCTTTGTTGACGGTCGTTGGTTGGCACTTGGCCACGCTTTATGTTGAAGATCGATCCAGTGATCGCTTCGCCTACAAGGTGGAAGAAGCGCGTACCGCTATCGTCAAGCGCATGCAGGAATACGAGCAGGTGTTACGTGGTGGTGTGGCATTTTTTAACGCCCATGGTTCGGTCACCCGCGACGACTGGCGTACCTATGTCGATACCTTGCAGATCGATACCTTCTGGCCTGGCGTGCAGGGCATCGGGTTCTCCCTGATGATTGCTCCCGAACAGCTGGACCAGCATATCGCCCTGGTGCGTTCACAGGGGTTTGAACACTACACGGTACGGCCAGAGGGAGTGCGTTCGCTTTATA
>JADGCH010000029.1 GCA_015229115.1 Magnetococcales bacterium | reverse complement strand
GCGCTTTCAACCCGGATGCCACACACATCCTGACAGGGCTTGGCCTCAATCAGGTGCAAGTCGAAGTGGGTTGGACGACCGGTGACCGGAAGAACGATCCGTTCACAAAAACTGGCAAACCCGGGAGGACCTAACAGATACAGGGGCTGGGTGCGTAACCGACCATCGATGGGAAAATAACGCAGGGCATGGATGAGCGCCATCAGATCACCGATATGATCCGCATGGGTATGGGTAATCAGAACAGCATCAAGACGATGATAAGGAACACCAACCTGCTCCAGTTGCCGCAAAGTGGCACTGCCGCAGTCGATGAGGAAATGACGACCCCGCCGCGGCTGCAACAGATAGCCAGGGGCATTGCGCTGTAACGATGGTACACCGGTACCACTACCGAGGATGGTCAAACGCATATCAGGCAGAGGGCTCCGCTAGGCGGACGCAATTACGCCCATCCTTTTTGGCACGATAGAGCGCATCGTCAGCACTCTTGACCATAGCTGTACCATCAGCGTATTGCATCCACGGCCGGACAGCAACACCGATGCTGACCGTCACCCGCAGTCCGTCCACCACCATTTCGGCTACAGCCTGCCGGAACCGCTCGGCCACCATGACGGCGCCGTCCCGACTGGTATTGGGCAGAATCACCACAAATTCCTCGCCACCATAGCGACAGGGGGCATCGATGGTGCGAAAGATTTCATTCATTTTCTGGCCGATAGCCTGCAGCACCCGATCGCCCTGGTCATGACCATGTTCATCGTTAAAACGTTTGAAATGATCGACATCGAACAGGATCAGGGCCATATCCAGCTTGTAGCGACAGGCGCGGTCAAACTCTTCCAGCAGCAGCTCATCAAAACGGCGCCGGTTGTTGAGACCGGTCAAGGCGTCGGTATTGGAAAACCGCCGCAGCTGCCGCTCCAGGTTCTTTTCTTCGGTCACGTCCCGGATCAAAGCCGCAGCACCCAAGGGTGAGCCATCCGGCGTGCGAATCATGGCGGTGTAGATATTGAGCAGTTTATCGTTGTAAAAGACGGTTTCAGGTACCGACCCATCAACACGGCCGTTAGCCAGGGAAGCGTTGATGTAATCCGGATCGTCGATCAGGTTGGAGAAATCTTCCTCACAGATCCGTGCTTCGGTCTTACCCAGTAACACCTCGGCCGCCGGATTGACCAACACCACATCGCCCTGCTGATCGGTGACAACGATGCCCTCACGGGCACTGTAGATGATGGTCTCCAGTTTTTGCCGTTCACTCTGCAAGCCACGATGGTAGCGGTTGAGCTCGGTCACCATATGGTTGAAACTGGCCGCCATGCTGTCAAATTCCTCGCAGCTGTCCCCCTGGGGTATGATACAGTCGTTTTCACGGCTTACCACATGCTTCATGGCCCGTTTCATGCGCTCAATCGGCTGGACAACAGAATAAACCGTCAACAGGTACATCATGACAAGAATGAACAGCATGACGGCCATGACAGCGGTCCAAACCGAATAACCGGTTTTGCGCAATTCATGTTCGACACGAAACATGGAAGTCGAAATTTTTACCAACCCGCGTACAGACTGGTCGTCACCATGACAACCATGACAACTGTCACGATTGCGAATCGGCATGTAAATCGTTAGCAGGTGATAGTCATCAGCATCATAACTATATTGAACTTCTGCCGCACCGTCAACGCTGACCAGCCGTTTAAGCATGGGATCATCAGGGTGAATGACGGTGACGGCCGGTGCCTCGAGTTTGCGCTTGGTAAAAGAGTCCACACCAATACGATGGTTAACATCGGCGATGGTACTGTTATCACGAAAGGCCTCCTGGCCATTATTGCGCAGAATGGTCACTCCACGGATATCAGACAACTGTTCCAGATTATGGATGTACTCACGGGTGCTTTCCGCAACACCGGACAGCATGACAGTCTGCAACCCTTCGATAATGGTTTCGCTCAGCAGCAGCAGCAGCCTCTCTCCCTGTGCCAGGGCTGTCTGCTTTTCATGGTGGGTCAGAAACAGCGTCAAACCAAGAAAGCCGCTTAACATCGTGGTACCGAGCAGGAAAAGAATGCGGTGGCTTAATTTTCTCACGAGACGTCTCTCATGCAATGTAACCTACTATAATTGCTTAAATAATTTCTTGATTCGATCAGAAACATCATAGCATGGCTCAACCCGCTGCTGCGCCATGGTCACAACATCCGGCCGATCTGGACGCCACAGCTCTCCATCGGGCCGACTGCGCCAACGGGCGTGGAACCAGTTGTACTGCTCGGCAAAATCGACGATCCACGGCTTGAATTCACCATACAGAGCTGTCGTCATCTGCACGATGGCCTGATCCTCCTCGGCCCGATCGCGAATCACCGGCGGGTACAATGGCGGCATGATCTGCATCATGACCCGCCCCGGCGTCTCACGAATGGCTACCACCGGGACCAGTGGACATTGGTACTGGATCGCCAACCGTGCTGGCCCGGCAGGAGACATGGCTGGTACACCCAGAAACGGCACCGCAATCCCCCCTGACCGCATGTTGATATCGACCATGCTACTGAGGAGATGGCCCCTCTTCAAAACCCGCACCACGGCACGGCTGTTGTGACGCGATACCCACTCAACACCATAACCGGAACGTATGGCATGAAATTCCCTCTCGCTGAGCGGGTTGTTGGCCGGTCGATACAGGGCTGCCATGGGACGACCGCTCTGCCGTGCCAACCAGTAAAGTCCGCCCTCCCAGCAGCCGAGATGGATGCCACAGAGGATGACACAACCTTGCTGCGGATTCGTCAGCAACCCGGCAACCCGGTCCCACCCCGATGCACGAAAAGTCATTTCATGCAACCGCAACGGCTCAAGATAGCTTAACAGAATATGATTCCACGTGATCCGGATCAGCTTATGCCGTTGCGATGGCGTCAGATGATCACCAAAAATCAGGGCCAGATTGCTGTCAGCCCAGCGGTTTTCCTTGCCAAACAGCGCCGATCCAGCCAGAGCAGACACCCTGCGGACCAAACGATCCATGGCTGCCATGTCGCCCCGACGTGCCAGCCCCACAAGCAAACGCAATGCATACCACTCGGTGTGCCAGCGTAGTCGCAGCAGCAACCGATCGCCAAAACTCATCCACCACCGCCCGTCTCACGCAAAACACCACCCTGCGCAATCCAGCTCTGAATCTCCGTCTGCAAGGAATCCTGTCTCATGTTGGCAATCCATAATTGGGCCTGCATGGCGGTATCACGGATGCTTGGCACCTTTTTCTTGACCTCTGTTTTAGGATGGATCCCGAGCAGCTCCGGTTTAAGCTTGTAGACGGCACCCACTCCTCCTATGACAACCACCACCCCAACGATCAGAAGCATTTTACTGCCTCCCTTGCCGGCCGGTTCAGCACCCTTGGCACGAGCACCTGACTCCTTATCATCACCACCGTTGGCAGCAGCCTCGCTTTTTTTATCAGCCATGTTCAGTCTCCCTTAGCACTAACATAGCAATCATGATGCGGGCATGGACAGACAACTGGCCCTGTTTTCCTGGTAGGCCGCCTGAATGGTCCCCTGCTGTGATAACGTCCAGTAATTCTCCAAAAACCCATGGAACTCCTCAATCAGGGAAAAAAGCCAATGACGCTCCAGAGCAGACAGCGACCCAGACCCGGCCATCACGGCCAGCTGCTGTAATTCATGATCCGACAACTTGGTAAAGGCATTTCTGAATTCGGCCGCATTCATCGATTGGCGCAACAGGTCAAAGGCAGGACAAGGACTCGAAGTTAAGTGGGAGGCAAGAGACTTCATGGTAAACACTCCTTAGGGATAACACCGGGACGCCTACCTACTCAATTTCAAGCACCGTGCCTGCATAACAGAGCACCTTACCTAGAATATATCTTATTGATTTTTATCGATATAAACTCCACTCACCATCGCCAACACGCCTACGGTAGAACAATCCGGCAATAAATGACGGGTAAACCCTGCCCATCACGGACGATTCTGCTACCTATCGCCCCCAACTCTGTTAACGCAGATCCTGTAACAGACGACCCAATTCGCGCTCACTGTCGCGCATGCGGTCAAGCTGCACCTTCCAGTCGGACAACTCATCGTTGAAACGCTGTAACAAGCCCCGATCACCACTGACGTTGCGTTGGGCAGCACCGCGGTAAATATCGAGTTTGACCTCATATTCGGCACGCACGTTATCGTAAGTCTGGCGCGCATCGTCACGCTTGCGGGCGATCAGATCCTGCTGGTCGGCCCAGTCACGTCTTGAACTGGCTGACCGGTTGCCATGCGAGCGGTCGAGCAAACGCTGGTTGTCATCGGCTAACTGTCCCAAGTCGTGACGCAACTGCTCGTTGATGCGCTCGGAGTGACGGCGAAACTCGGATGTCTGCCTCACCTGCTCTTCCAGCCTGCTATTGCGACCGAGCCGCTGTTGTTGCATCTGGCCACTATCAGCCAAGTAACTGCCCGCCGCATAACCGGCTGCCGCTCCTACCGCAGCACCAATCAGGGCCCCTTTGGTCTTGTTTTTGCTCACCACCGCCCCAAGGGCCGCACCGGCCAGCGTACCAGCAGCCGCACTACCCATTTTGGTGCTGCTATCGTCCTCATAGGAACCACTGCCCTGTCCTGACGACATACCACCACCCGGTGTGGTGACGCAACCGGACAGGGATAGGGTGGCTGCCAGCAGGACCACCAAGACAGACTGGCAGGAATGGGCTCGCCGCACAACCATCATGACAACACTCCTTTTAATGCAAATAGGCAATATTTAATAAACTGATCATATAAACAACGACTGCTAGCTCAGCAGTAACATACCCACATCGCCTTTTCAAGGGTTGTCGGAATTTTTTGCGGCACAGTGGTGATGCCAGGTGGTACGCAGTAACCTCTCCCAGTGACCGGTAAAACGGGCGCCATCGATCATGGCCGTCCGGCGCATGCGATCACGCAGACCGGCACGAATGGTCATCAAACGAGGCAGATCAGAGGCCAAAGTAACGCCCTTAGCGACGTAATCAGCCGAAGAACGGGCTACCGTGAGATCATCCAGGCCTACCGCCACCGCCAATGAGGCCCCGACCCGGCTAGCATGACGGGAACCCAGCAGACTGATCACCGGTACGCCCTGCCACAAGGCCTGCAAAGTGGTGATGCCGCCATTGAACGGATGGGGATCAAGCGCAATGTCGACCTGACCGTAATCAGCCAGATGATCTTTCAAGGCTGTATGACGCCTCAGCTCAAGACGATCAGCGACGACACCACGGCTAGCAAAAAAATCCATCAGCCTCTGGCAGGTAGCCGCATCAGAGACCGACTTGTCCTTGATGATCAGACGGGAGCCAGCCACCGCCAACAGCAACTGACACCAGATGTTCAGGATGAAAGGGGTCAGTTTGGCCACCTTGTTGAATGAAGCAAAGGTAATCCTGCCCGATGTCAACGCTGGCAAGGGCGCTACCTCGGGGGTGTAATCAGGAACCTGGTAGCAATAGAGGCCGGGAGGTAACCGCAATAACCGCTCAGCAAACCAGCGCTCACTGCCGGGTGGCAGGGTCACCTCATCACCAACGTAGTAATCCATCGCCTGCAAGCCGGTGGTGTTGATATAACCGGCATAGCTGATCTGTACCGGAGCCGGCTTGCGGGCGAAAGTCGGTAACCGGTTGGCTGTGGTATGGCCAATCATGTCGACCAGAATATCGATCCTATCAGCACGGATCTGCTGGGCCAGGGCTTCGAAATCGAGACCACGCACATCACGCCACTGGGCCGCGAGATCGCGCAGACGCACCGTTACCTGGTCGGAACGCCGTCCGGTTGAATAGCAGACTGGTGTGAATTGGTCTCGTTGATGGTGCACCAGGATCGGTTCGATGAGAAAACCGATGGAGGATTCATAAAAATCACCCGATACGTAACCAACACGCAGAGGGCGTTCCGGATCCTCACCACGAGGCCACTCTATTGGCCCGGATTGTACCGAAGTAAACCGCTGGCCATAGCGCTGGTGAGCTGCTAGCAGCTCCTGGTCACTGGTGCTATCGCAATAGTTGAGGTCAAGCAGGTAATTGGAGTGATAAAGGGTACTGTTACCATCAAGCTCCATGGCGCGGCGGTAATACTGGTAGGCTTCCGACAGTTGACCCTGCAGGGTCAACAGGCCAGCGAGGTTATTGTGGATGGCATGCAGATTCGGGTTGAGGTTCAAGGCGCGCTGGTAACTGTCGCGTGCCTCGGTAAAGAGTCCCTCCTCGGTGTAGCCATTGCCAAGGTTGTTATGAGCCTCCAAGGCCTTGGGATTCAGGGTCACGGCCTGCTGCCAAGCCTGCATGGCGGCGGCCCTCTGCCCTATGGCCCAGTAGGCCGAGCCAAGGTTGCAGTAAATGACATCGGAACGCGGTGCCAGTTGGACGGCCTGTTGATAACAGGCAATGGCCTCAGCAAAGGCAGCACGATCGTAATGGCCATTGCCCTGCAGAAAAAGCTGGTTGGCCTGCTGGGATGGCACATCCGTCTTGGGGCTGCTATCGCGCCGAACGGCTGCCACGGGAGGACGGGTCTGGGTACGGGTTTTTTTCATGATGGTACAGGCTCCTTACAGTAACGATGCCACGCTGTGATCAGCATCTCCTGCCAGCAACGGGTAAACAGGGCGCCATCGACCAGGGATGTGGTGCGAATCTGTTCGCGCAGACCGGCACGTAGCTGGGCCAACTTGGATCGATCAGAGGCCAGTGACACGGCCTTGGCCACATAGTCGTCAGCACCATCCGCCACGGTCAGATCAGCCAATCCAGCTGTCGTCAGCAACGAGGCGCCGACACGGCTGGCATGGCGCGTCCCCAGCAACGTGACGACCGGCACCCCCTGCCATAGCGATTGCAACGTCGTCATACCACCATTGAACGGGTGGGGATCAAGCTGGATATCGATACGGTTGAAATCGAGCAGGTGTTCCTGTAGGGATGAATTATGTGGCCACAACAGCAGGCGCTCTCCATCGATACCCTGTTGCTGAAACCGGTTACGCAGTTCACGGCAAAATTCAGGATCAGAGATGGATTTATCCTTGATGGCCAATCGAGCTTCCGGCAAGGCTAACAGGATCCTGATCCACAGATCGATGGTAAAAGGGGTCAGTTTGGCCATCTTGTTGAAGGAGCCAAACGTAACAAAACCATGGTGCAGGCAAGGTGCCGATGCCACGGCTGGCGTATAATCAGGCGGACGATAGCAATACAGCGCACAGGAAAGCCGCAGCAGTGACTCACTGAACCAGGACTCGCTGCCAGCAGGCAGGGTCACGGCATCACCGACATAATAATCGATCGCCTTCAAACCGGTGGTATTGATATAACCGGCGTAGCTGAGTTGCACCGGTGCCGGTTTGCGGGCAAAGGCAGGTAACCGGTTGGCGGCGGTATGACCGGCCAGATCGACCAGAATATCAATGGCATCTTCCCGGATCCGTTGTGCCAGGGCCTCGGCCGTGATTCCTCTGACATCACGCCACTGAGCAACTGATGCCTGGATGCGCTGGGTTGTGCTATCATGGTGCTTGCCAGTGGTATAACCAATCGGTATAAACTGGCTGCGATCGTGGTGCATCAACACCGGTTCGATCAGGAAACCAACGGGAGACTCACAAAAATCACCAGACAGGTAACCGATGCGCAATGGACGATCGGGTTGTCGATCACCGATCCAGCTGGTATAACGCGGTATAGGATCAAACCTCTGACCATACTGAACATGAGCCTGAAACAGCTCATCATGACTGATGGTATCGGCATAGTTGAGGTCAAACAGATAGTTGGAATGGTAGATGACGTTGTCGCGGTCCTGCTCCATGGCATAACGGTAATGGTGACAAGCCTCCGCAGGTTGACCCTGCAAGGCCAGCAGACTGGCCAGGTTGTTATGGATGGCGTGCGATCCCGGACTCAGTGCCAAAGCGCGGCGATAACTGTTGCTGGCAGCGGTAAAGTTACCCTCTGCCCGATAACCGTTACCGAGGTTATTGTGGGCTTCCAGTGAGTTCGGATTGATGGTGGCAGCCTGCTGCCAAGCCTGCATGGCCGGTTGATGGGCCCCGGATGCCCAGTAGGCCGATCCAAGATTGCAATAAATAGCATCCGCTCGCGGTGCCAGCTGCAACGCCTGCTGATAACAGGCGATGGCATCAGCGAAGGCGACACGATTGTAGCAGTCGTTGCCGCGCTGAAACCACTGGATCGCTTCCTGACTGATGCCACCACCCGATCGAGCGCCGGATCGGGTCGGTTGGGGTCCACGGGGAGGAGAAGGACGGGATTTTTTCATTGAAAGAACCTGACTGGAAAGATGGAGTCGTCATTCATGCAACCACCCGCTGATGATAACGCAAACGTGGCCACAAGACCAGTGATTCGCCTGTTGTCCAGCACCTTGGCCAACCAGATCGCTGCCGGGGAAGTGGTCGAACGACCGGCATCCATTGTGAAAGAGTTGATTGAAAACAGCCTGGATGCCCAAGCCACGACCGTTGATGTTCGCATTGAACAGGGTGGTAAGCGCCTGATCCAGGTCAGCGACAATGGTCATGGCATGATTGAACCCCAAGCCGTGTTGGCCTTACAACGTCATGCCACCTCAAAAATTGCCTCAAGCCAGGACCTGTTTGCGATCCGCAGCTTTGGCTTCCGCGGCGAGGCCTTGCCCGCCATGGCTTCCGTATCGCACTTCCTGCTGGAAAGTCGTGTTGCAGAAGAACCGGACGGCTGCGCCATCACCGTTGAAGGAGGTCAACAAACCGGCGTGCGCCGTATTGCCATGCCGGTTGGCAGTCGCATCACGGTACGCAACCTGTTTTTCAATACCCCAGCCCGACTCAAGTTCATGCGTTCGGAACGCACCGAAACCGACCATATCACCCAGCTGATTCAGTCCATAGCACTGGCCGCTCCCCAGGTTTCCTTCCGCTATCAGGTCCAGCAGCGTGATGTGCTGCACCTGCGCGCTGGCCGCAACACCGATGCGCTCAGCGAACGGCTCAACAGCCTGCTGGGTGCTGATTTTACCGCTAACTGCCTTGAAATCAGCGGTGATCAGGCTGGCAACTCTCTGTTTGGATGGATCGGCGTACCTACCCTGAACCGCTCCGATGGTGCCAGCCTGTATCTCTACGTCAACAACCGCTGGGTACGCGACCGGGCCATTCTACAGGCGCTGCGCAGCGGTTATGGCGATACTATGGCCCGCGACCGCTTTCCGGTGGCGACGCTGTTTATCACGGTGGATCCGGCCGAGGTCGATGTCAATGTGCATCCTGGCAAGCTGGAAGTGCGTTTCCATCAGCGTCAGCTGGTCTATGGTCTGGTCCACCAAGCGGTCAACGAGGCCCTGCGGTCGCTCGGCAGTCGCAGCTATTGTCCCACGCCCTCACCATCGACTCTGCCACCGACTCCGCCACCACGCAGCGAGCTACCCGATGCCGTCTCTCATCCGGTCAGTTGGCCCCCTGCCGGCATGACCCTGCCCACGGCTGCGGCCCCCGCTGCGCCGCCCACCCACAATCCAAAGCCGGCACCGCCCAGCAACCTGTTCAGCTATGCCCAGGAACAGCAGACCAGCTATGCCGACAGCACACCCACCACAGCAACCGTGGAAGCCATCGATCCACCTCTGGGACAGGCATTGGCTCAGCTCCATAACAACTACATCCTGGCCCAGAATTGTCACGGGCTGGTAGTGGTGGATCAACATGCTGCTCATGAGCGCCTGGTCTACGAGCAACTCAAGCAACTGTTGTCACAGCAGCAAACCCCTCCCCGCCAACCGTTACTGTTGCCGGAAATTCTCCAGCTGTCGGCCACCGAAGCGGCCCAGCTGGAACGCCACAGGCAGTCTCTGGTGTCGTTCGGTTTTGCCGTTGAGCCGTTTGGTGAACAGGCCTTCGCCATACGGGAGATACCGCAACTGCTGGCTGGTGCCTCGGTAGGCAATCTAGTGGTCGATCTGGTACGTGACCTGGAGCAGTTTGGTGATAGCTCAGCCCTGGCCCAACGGCAGGAAGCCATGCTCGCCACCATGGCCTGCCATGGCTCGGTACGAGCCGGACGCACCCTGACGCTGGATGAGATGAATGCGCTGCTGCGCCAGATGGAAAGCACCCTTTTTTCCGGACAGTGCAGCCATGGCCGCCCGACCCACATGAGCCTGTCACTGTCCGAACTGGATAAGATGTTTCAGCGACGATAGCAACTATTGGGGCGTGAGCAGCTCAGGACGGAACTCAAAGTGCATGGTGTCGTAATGATACCATTTGCCTCCCCAGATGAATCCGTGCTTTTCAAACATCTCAACCACTTCGTGAGGAATACGATTTCGATAGGCAAGTGGGGCCTCTTCCTTGTCCGCATGCCAGCGCCAATAGTCGCTATAGGCCATATCGATATCAATGGCGATACCGAAGCTATGGGCACTCATCCTGTTGGTACCAGCAATGGTGCGCCAATGAAAAGAGCCCGCCGGATGGGCCACCACGCGTTGCATGGAGTCTGGTAACAGGGATAATTCCTGGACCAGCATCGCCACACGTTGATCGACTGCATTGATCCGGGTCAGCAACAATTTTTGGCCCGATGATCCGGGTAACCAAGACACTGCTACCAGCTGTTGCCGTACAGCATCTTCTGTTGCACCATACATTTTTTTGAAGAAAGGCTCGTAGCGGATTCGACCCGGATCAACGTTGCGGGCAGGAGAAGTCAGCAAACGTCCCTTCGGGTAAACAAGAGCCAACTGATCTTTGAGATTGGGCCGATCCAGGACCGACGCCAACGAAGTAGGCCGATGGCCAGAATCAAGAGGCATCACCTCGCCATCCTGCCAGATCACAGCCTGATCGGTGACGGCACGGATATGGTCCGGATAGGCTGCCACCAGAGCTTGGGCGGCAAGTGTCTGGATCGGTCCCAACCACCACGTTATCGAACCCAGCATGATCCATGGCAGAAAACGCCACAACCGTACGGTTTGGCTCAAGTACGCTGATGATAATTTTGATCCCATCCGGAAGTCTACCAGTCGGCGCGAATGCAATTTGGCCATTGGATCAAACGACAGACTGTGCTATAAGCGGGGTCTTAAATGGTCGTTTGTCATAAATTGTCACATAATCGAGGAACAGTAAACCCATGTCTCGTCACTATCTCTTTACCTCTGAATCGGTTTCTGAAGGACATCCGGACAAAGTAGCGGACCAGATTTCCGACGCCGTGCTGGATGCACTGCTGGCGCAGGATGCTACCAGTCGTGTTGCCTGTGAGACCATGATTACCACCGGTATGGCGATCATTGCCGGTGAAATCACCACCCGTGCTGTGGTTGACTACACCGAGGTGGTACGGCGCACCATCCAGAAAATTGGCTACACATCGGCCGATCAAATGGGATTCGATGCCGCCAGTTGTGCCGTGCTGGTATCGCTCGATAAACAGTCACCCGATATTGCCCAAGGCGTCAATCGGCAGGCTGGCGATGAGCTGGATCAGGGTGCCGGGGATCAAGGGTTGATGTTTGGTTATGCCTGCGATGAAACAGACGTTTTAATGCCAGCTCCGATCTACTATGCCCATCGCATCATGGAGCAACAGGCCAAGTCACGTCGTCTTGGACAGCTGTCTTGGCTGCGTCCTGACGCTAAATCCCAGGTGACCATTCGTTACGAAGAGGATCGTCCGGTGGCTATTGAGGCGGTGGTGGTATCGACTCAACATGCTGCTGATGTCAGCCATAAAACCATCGAAGAGGCGGTGATCGAAGAGATCGTCAAGCCTTCCCTGCCAGCCAATCTGTTGCAGCAGGGTACCCGTTACTACATCAATCCGACCGGACGGTTTGTCGTCGGAGGACCCGTTGGTGACTGCGGCCTGACCGGACGCAAGATCATCGTCGACACCTATGGCGGTATGGGGCACCATGGCGGTGGGGCTTTCTCCGGCAAGGATCCATCCAAGGTTGATCGTTCCTCGGCCTATATGGGTCGTTATCTGGCAAAAAACATTGTGGCAGCCGGGCTGGCACGTCGTTGTGAAGTTCAGGTGGCTTATGCCATTGGGGTCGCTCAGCCGGTGTCCCTGATGGTTGAGACCTTTGGCACCGGTCGTATCCCTGACGATCGCATTGCCACGCTGGTGCGTGATATGTTTGATCTCAGACCACGGGCCATCATCCAGCAGCTGGACCTGTTGCGACCCATCTATCAGAACACCGCTGCTTACGGTCACTTTGGACGTGAGTTGCCTGAGTTTACCTGGGAACGCACCGATCGTGCCGATGCGCTGCGGGCAGCCGCTGGTCGTTGAACTCTCTCCATAACTACTGAAATAAAGGAACCCTCGTTCATGAACGGAGCGGATTACAAAGTCGCTGACTTGGCGCTGGCCAGTTGGGGCCGCAAGGAAATTGCCATCGCTGAAACGGAAATGCCGGGATTGATGGCGTTGCGGCGTGAATACGCCAGTAGCCGTCCTCTGGCAGGGGCCCGCATTGCCGGTTGTCTGCACATGACCATCCAGACGGCTGTTCTGATTGAAACCCTGACCCATCTGGGAGCTGAAGTACGCTGGTCCTCCTGTAACATCTTTTCAACGCAGGATCATGCCGCAGCGGCTATTGCCGCAGCAGGCATCCCGGTCTTTGCCTGGAAAGGAGAGACGGAAGAGGAGGCGTGGTGGTGCATTGACCAAACCATCATCGGTCCCAACGGCTGGCGTCCCAATATGCTGCTTGATGATGGCGGTGACCTGACCTTGGTGATGCACGACAAATATCCGGAGTTATTGCAGGATGTGCGTGGGCTATCGGAAGAGACCACGACCGGCGTCCATCGTCTGTATGAAATGCTGGACAAGGGTACCCTCAAGATACCGGCCTTCAATGTCAACGATTCGGTCACCAAGTCAAAGTTCGACAATCTCTATGGCTGCCGCGAGTCGTTGGTCGACGGCATCAAACGGGCGACTGATGTCATGATCGCTGGCAAGATGGTGGTGGTGTGTGGCTACGGTGATGTTGGCAAGGGCTGTGCCCAGTCGCTGCGCGGGCTTGGAGCAACCGTCTGGATCACCGAAATTGATCCGATCTGTGCCCTGCAGGCCGCTATGGAAGGCTATCGTGTGGTGACCATGGATGAGGCAGCCGCTGTTGCCGACATCTTTGTCACAGCAACCGGCAACGTCGACGTTATTACCCGTCACCACATGGATCAGATGAAGGATCAGTCCATCATCTGCAACATCGGTCACTTCGACTCTGAAATCGATATTGCCAGCATCCGCGATCTCACCTGGGAGAACATTAAACCCCAGGTCGATCATGTCATCTTTCCCGATGGCAAACGGTTGATCGTGCTGGCTGAAGGGCGGTTGGTCAATCTCGGTTGCGCCACGGGTCATCCCAGTTTCGTCATGTCCAATTCCTTCACCAATCAGGTTCTGGCCCAGATTGAACTGTGGAACAATCCCGGTAAATATCCGGTTGGTGTGTATGTCTTACCGAAACATCTTGATGAAAAAGTCGCCAGCCTGCATCTGGGCAAGCTGGGAGCTCATCTTACCCGTCTAACAGCCAAACAGGCGGCTTACATTGGTGTGTCGGTTGACGGACCCTTCAAGCCGGAGATTTATCGCTATTGAGTGGAACGCTCAACAAGGCCGTGGTCCTGCTCTCCGGTGGCATGGACTCGGCTACCTGCCTCTACTGGGCCAGAGCACAGGGATGGCAGGTGTATGCCTTGAGTATCGGTTACGGTCAGCGCCATGCCGTAGAGCTACAGGCTGCCAGACGGCTGGCGCAGGCCCTGCCGGTCGTTGACCATTTGCGGCTGGAACTGGATTTGCGCGCTATGGGCGGGTCGGCTTTAACAGACGATATCCCGGTTCCAACAGCTGCACCAGCGACCAGTTCCATTCCGGTGACCTATGTTCCGGCACGCAATACCATCCTGCTCTCGCTGGCCTTGGGCTGGGCTGAGACGCTTGGCGCCCATGACTTGGTCATTGGCGTCAATGCCGTTGACTATTCCGGTTATCCTGACTGCCGCCCAGCCTTTATCGAGGCCTTTCAAACATTGGCCAATGTGGCAACCAAGGCAGGTGTGGAGGGTCATGCGTTTCGTATTCACGCACCGTTACTGCACTGTTCCAAAAGCGAGATCGTTACCATGGGGTTGGCCTTAGGGGTCGATTTTGCCCTGACCTCTTCCTGCTACGACCCTGATGCGGCAGGACAGGCCTGTGGCCTTTGCGATGCCTGCCGCCTGCGTCTGGCCGGTTTTCGTGCCGCTGGCCACCCAGATCCCATCCGTTATCGTGCACCAACCTGATCGACTGCTGCGGCAATTTCAGCGGCTGGCGCAATCGTTCCTGCAGCAACAGTCGGCCAGCGGTTTGCCGGTTAATAGCCTAGTCATAGCCTGCTCTGGTGGGGCCGATTCCACCGCCCTGCTGCATCTGCTGCACCGGTCGGGTCTGTGGTCAGCCAGTGCCCTGCATGTGGCCCATTTTGACCATGACCTGCGTCTCGACTCGCACGTTGATGCTGATTTCGTTAAGGAGCTGTCGCAACAGCTGGGCGTGGTCTACCATAGCGCTCTCTGGCACCGTCCCGAAGGCAGCGGCAACGTGCAGGATCAGGCCCGTCAGGCCCGCTACCAGTTCTTGATCGGGGTAGCCCGCTGTGCAGGTGCCCGTTACATTGTTACTGGACATCATCAGGATGATCAGGCTGAGACTCTGTTGGATCATCTGGTGCGTGGTAGTGGTCCCCATGGTTTGATGGCCATGTCATCCCAACGGTCGTTGACCGATGGCGTCATGCTCTGGAGACCGCTGCTGCCGTTACGTCGTCATGCGCTACGTACCTGGTTGCAGCAACAACAGCTGCCCTGGCGCGATGAACCGAGCAACCAACGCCCCATCTATCGACGCAATTGCCTGAGGTTACTGGCGCTGCCGACGCTTGAACAGTGTGCCGGATATGACCCGATCCCGCAGCTGGCCAGCACAGCACAGATTATCGCCCAAACGGAAACAGCGCTGGACTGGTTGCTCGATCAGTACGAACCAAGCCTCGATCTACGCCATGAATCGGCTGGTTCTCTGTCTTTATCTCGTTCGGCTCTGGCACAACTGCCCGATGAAACCATTGTGCGTTGCCTGTTGCGTCGCTACCAGACACTGATGGGTAGCAGACACAGCCTGCCGGGTCGACGAGCCAGGATGGCCTTTGTCCATCTGACCCAACAGGGTGATCGTCATGGCACGCTTCGTCTTGCTGGAGTGGCCATCCACTGCTGCCACGATCGCCTGATTTTTACGGCCACCGATGCGCCACTACGGAAACCACCGTCACCTGCTCAGTAACTATTGAACTTTTGCTGCATAATCCTTAATCTATTGCAGGACTGTTAGCTCTGGGACCGTTTTACCATGAAAGTCACAACGTGAGTTTCATGGTCGGGGGTGGAGGGGGACTCCCCCCATCCATGAATGCTTTGCTGGATATGAGGTTTTCCATTGAATGGGTTTTATAAAAATCTGTCGCTCTGGTTGGTAGTTGGCCTGTTGCTGGTCATGTTATTTAACATGTTCAACCAGCCCAGACAGCGGGATCAGCATATCTCCTTCTCCGATTTTCTGCATCAGGTCGAGCAGGGTCGGGTGACGGATGTCACCATTCAGGGATTGACCGTCAGCGGCGTCATGACCGATGGCCGTCCTTTCTCGGCCTACACGCCGGACGATCCTGATCTGGTTCGGACGCTGCGCGAGAAAAATGTCAGCATAACGGCCAGACCACCAGAAGAGACTCCCCTGATGGTCAACATCCTGATTTCCTGGTTCCCGATGTTGTTGCTCATCGGCGTATGGGTCTTTTTCATGCGTCAGATGCAGAATGGTGGAGGTCGTGGTGTCATTGCATTCAGTAAATCAAAGGCCAAAATGACCTCTGATAAGGGCAAAGTGACCTTTGCGGATGTGGCTGGTATCGACGAAGCCAAGGAAGAATTGCAGGAAATCATCGAATTCCTCAAAAGTCCACAACGATTTCAACGGTTGGGCGGCAAGATTCCCAAGGGCGTGTTGCTGATTGGTCCGCCAGGAACGGGTAAGACTTTGTTGGCGCGTGCCATCGCCGGTGAAGCCAACGTGCCCTTTTTCAATCTGTCCGGCTCCGATTTTGTCGAGATGTTTGTTGGTGTCGGTGCTGCCCGGGTGCGTGACATGTTCGAGCAGGGCAAGAAGAATGCGCCCTGTATCATCTTCATCGACGAAATCGATGCGGTTGGTCGTCATCGTGGCGCTGGTCTTGGTGGCGGTCACGACGAGCGGGAACAGACGCTCAATCAGCTTTTGGTCGAAATGGATGGCTTCGAATCCAATGAAGGGGTGATTCTGGTTGCTGCCACCAACCGTCCCGACGTGCTGGACCCAGCCTTATTGCGGCCCGGACGTTTTGATCGTCAGGTCACGGTACCCAACCCCGACATACGCGGCCGGACGCAAATCCTGACGGTGCACATGGCCAAGGTACCAGTGGCCGACTCTGTCGATGCTGAGGTGATTGCCCGCGGTACACCTGGTTTTTCCGGAGCTGACTTGGCCAATCTGGTCAACGAGGCCGCCTTGGGAGCAGCCCGTACCGATAAAAAAGTGGTGGAAATGGAGGATTTCGAAACGGCCAAGGAAAAGATCATGATGGGCAAGCCACGCACGTCAGCCGTCATTTCCGAACGGGAACGCCGCACCACGGCCTATCATGAGAGCGGTCACGCCATTGTGGCCTCTTCGTTGCCCGATAACGATCCGGTACACAAGGTAACCATCATCCCCCGAGGCCGGGCCTTGGGTTTGACCATGCAGCTGCCGGTTGAGGATCGTCATACCTATTCAACGCAGCAGCTGCAGGATTCCATCGCCGTGCTGATGGGAGGGCGTTTGGCCGAAGAGTTGGTGTTGAAGCAACTCACGACCGGTGCCAGCAACGACCTGCAGCGTGCCACCGACATCGCCCGCAATATGGTCTGCAAATATGGCATGAGCGAACGGCTCGGACCGATCACCTTTGGTGAACGGGAGCAGGAGATCTTCCTCGGACGCGAGATTACCCAGCACAAGAATATTTCCGATATGACTGCACGCACCATTGATGAGGAGGTTCGTCAGATCATCGATCACAATTACCAGCGCGCCCGTGTCATCCTGCTGGAAAAGATGGACGTTCTTCATACCATGTCGGAGGCCCTGTTGGAGCGGGAAACACTGGATGCTGAAGAAGTCCAGGCCCTGGTTCGTGGCCTACCCCCGGACCAGGCTCTGAAACCGTTACACAAACCGGTGCAACTGAGCAAAAAATCAAGTCGGCAGCAAGAGGCCAAGGAATGAACCCCGTTCTGCGTGTGCGCCCACTCGATCCCCCCTACTGTGGTGATCAGGGTGGTTGGTGGCCTGATGTGTCGCATCAAAACCAGCCAGCCATAGAGGAGCCCGACGTCCTGACGCTGGCCATCATTGATGGCATGGGACACGGCGCTGATGCCGAGCAGTCGGCCCTGATCGCCAAGTCCTACATCGCCCAGCATTGCCATGAACTCGATCTGACGCAGATTATAACTGGTTGCGATACGGTTCTGAGACGCACCCGTGGTGCCACCATGGTGATCGGTCGCGTTGATTATCAACAGCATCTATTCAGCTTTGCCGGCATCGGTAATTGTTCGGCCCTGATCTACCGATCGGATCACTCCAGTGTTCGGCTGGTCAGCGATATCGGCATTGTCGGTGTCGGTTTTTCCCGATTACTGGTTGAATCGATGCCGATACAGTCTGGCGACCTGATTGTGCTCCACACCGATGGCATCCGTTCCCGTATGCACTTTAACAATTATGGCAGCGCCATCCTGGGAGATTCCAGTCGCCTTGCCGACACCATCATGGCCGATTGGGGCAAGCAGATTGATGATGCCGCCGTTCTGGTTGTACAGATATAACCGTTGTTCCTTATTACACAGACTTGAGGTTTGAACATGGATCATGAACCACAGAAAACAGCCGTCAACATTGGACTCGATGTCGGCACCATGAATCTGGTAGCAGCGCGACCGCGCGGTGGTAACCAGATCGAAATCACTTCCCTGCGTAATGTTTTTCTGACCATTAATCAAACCGACTTTGGCCAGATGGATCTCTCCAAGATCAGTCACGCCCGTATCGATGATACCATTTTTATCCTCTCCAGCGATGCCTACAATTTTGCTAATATCTTTGGCAAAAGGGTTAGTCGCTCGATGCAGCGTGGTATGATCAGCCCGGACGATATCAATTCAACCGATGTACTGGCGGTGATGCTGCGTGAATTGACAGCACCGGCAGCCCATGAGAAGGCTGGTAAGTGTGTCTATTCGGTCCCGGGTGATCCGATTAACTCCAAATCCAACGTGCTCTATCATCAAAATCTACTACAACGGGTGCTGTCCGAACTGGGCTATGAAGCGGAACCTCTCAACGAGTCGGTAGCCATTATCTATGCTGAGTGTTCCGACTCCAATTTTAGTGGTATCAGCATTTCTTTCGGTGCCGGGCTCACCAATGTCGCTGTAGTCTACAAGTCGATCCCGGTACTGGAGTTTGCCTTGGGACGAGGAGGAGACTGGATCGATGATAACGTCGCCGTGGCCGTCGGCACCATTCCTAATCGGGTATCCGCCATCAAGGAGAAGGATTTTTACATTACCCGCTTCAATGAGGGCAAAAAGAGGGAGCGCAAGATTCGCGAAGCCCTCGGCTACTACTACACCAACCTGATTCAGTTTGTGGTCAGAAGTACCGCCCATGAACTGCGGGCACGAGACCTGGATCTCAGTTTTCCGGAAGGCATTCCGTTGGTCATTTCCGGCGGAACCTCCCTGGCAGGTGACTTCATCGACCTGGTACGTGCCAACCTGCGTCAGGTCGAATGGCCTATCGAACTGTCCGATATCCGTCATGCCCACGATCCTTTAAGCTGTGTGGCACAAGGGTGTCTGATCAAGGCTATGAAACGCTAGGTCATGACCAAACTTATTAAAACCATTCTGGCCACTGTCACAGCCTTGATCGTGGTGGTGACAGGTTTGATTGTGACACTGACGCTGGTCATCAATCCCAACGACTATAAAGACCAGATTGCCAAGCTGGTTCAGGAACAAACAGGACGGCGTCTGGTGATCAAGGAGAACTTCTCGTTATCCTTCTTTCCCAAGCTGGGCGTGGAACTGGGAGCGATGGAGCTGGGTAATGCGGATGGTTTTGGCACCAGCCCGTTTGCTGCCGTCAAATCGGTGCGGGTGCGCCTGCAGCTGTTGCCGTTGCTGAAACAGCAACTGATGGCTGACACGGTGGTCATTGACGGGTTAACCGTCCACCTCACCAGGAACAGTAGTGGACGCAACAACTGGGATGATCTATCTGCTGGCAGCCAAAAAAACCAACCCACTCCCGCAATGGGTACCGCTTCCTCCGCTGCCGCTGGGACAGCTAACGCTGGGACACCGCTATTGACCAGCTTTGTCATCGGTGGCATCGAAATCCGCAATGGTGCATTGGTGTGGGACGACCAGATGAGCCGCGTACGTCAGTCAGTCCAGGACTTGACCGTGATCACAGGTCAGCTATCGCAGGACCAGGCGGTAGACCTGGCCATCAGCGGCCGTGTTGATAGTGACACGCCACCATTATCGGCCCGGATTCGTTTTGCTAGTACCGCCACCGCTCGTCTGGCCCAGAAACAGTTGCTGCTGGCCGCATCGCGTCTGGAAGTGACAACAGAAAACAAGTCCAATGCCACTCAGCAGTCCCTGACGCTACAATTCAATGCCGATGCCAACCTGACCACTCAACAGCTCAGTGTGACAGCGCTCAAACTGGAAGGCATGGGCTTGACACTGGCTGGTGACATCAGCGGTCGCGCTATCATCACCGAACCAACTCTGCAGGCCAATCTGACACTGGCCGAGTTCAATCCCCAAGAGCTGCTGCAACGGTTATCCAAGCCCGCTATCGCCACCAGGGATGCCAACGTATTGCGCAAGGCCTCGGCCACCCTGAAGCTGGAAGCCTCCAGGACGGAAGCGCGCCTGACGGAGCTGCAACTGCGCCTTGATGATCTGCTGCTGCAGGGAACGGCCGGGGTCAAGACGTTCAGCAAGCCTGACATTGGGTTCAACCTGTCGATCAACGAGATCGATCTCGATCGTTATCTGCCACCACCGTCATCGGCTACCAAGACGGTCTCAGCTGCACCGTCATCAACACCGGAGGAGAATAAGACTCAGAAAGCCCTCCCTTCGCTGGAGCCCCTGCGCGCACTGACCGCCCATGGCACCCTGAAGATCGCCCAGCTGAAGGCTGCTAACGCCAAAATGACCAACGTCAGCTTGGCACTGCAGGCCCAATCCGGTATCCTGCGCGTTCAGCCTGTGACGGCTCAGCTTTACCAGGGTACGCTGTCGGGTACCCTGGCCGTTAATGCCCAGAGCGACGTTCCAGCCGTGGAGGCCAGCTATACCCTCAAACAGGTCCAGGCTGGACCGTTATTGAAGGATATCGTCCAGGTCGAACGCATCTCCGGCACGGCTGAAAGTTCGGCGACCCTGTCAGCCAAAGGTCTGGATGCCAAGCAGGTCACCCGTACCCTGAATGGTCAGCTAAAGTTTCTCTTTGCTGATGGTGCGGTTACCGGTGTCAATATTGCCCGTTTGATCCGTAATGCGCACAATACCCTGAAAGGTTTGCCAACCGAACCGGAGGAGTCGGTGCAGAAAACCGATTTTACCCGTCTGGAGGGTTCTGCCGTCGTGACCAATGGCGTGGCACGCAACCAGGATCTGGCCATGGTCTCACCGCTGTTGCGCATCTCCGGACAGGGGCAGGCCAACATCCCCGATGATCAGGTCGACTATCTGGTCAATACGGCCTTGGTTGGCACACTGGTGGGACAGGGAGGCAAGGAACTGTCGGAACTGAAGAACATGACCATTCCGATCAAGGTCTCCGGTCGTCTTTCTTCACCCTCATTCGGCCTGGATCTGCAGGCGCTGTTGCAGGACAACCTGAAAAATCAGGCCAAAAAGGAGATTCAGGACAAGATCGGGTCAAAAATCAAGGACCAAGGCGTTGCTAAAGGGCTGGAAAAAATCGTTCCAAGAGGTCTTGGCGGACTGCTCAAGTAGTGGCGCTGCGAAAGCCATGAAACAGTCCAACTTTGAGAAACAGGGTCTCTTCGTCGTAGCGATCGCGCCACCAGGGCAGCATGGTGGCTGTATAGCACTCGCGGGCATGATAATAGGGAGTCAGCTGGGTCTGGAATCCGGCATCCTGGAAAAACTGGCGCAGGTCACTGCAGCGGTGCAGGTTAATCTGGCTGCCGAATCGCTGGCGGTAGATGTCCGGTGAAATGGTGTATAAATCATCAAACGGGTGGTTGGTAGCGCGGTGATTGCCGAAGTCGACTGCATGCAAAAACCGGCAACCCGGCGCAGCCAGTGCGCCCAGTTGCAGCAGTGTCTCGGCCAATGGCGTCACATGCTCCAGCACGGAGTTGGAAAGCCAGATATCGAACGGCTCGGACCAGGAGGAGGCCAGATGCGTCGTGGGTAGGATGGTGATGCGCTCCCTGACCTGCTGGAGAAACTGCTCAAGACCCATCCTCTGACCGAACAGGGCAACGGCATCACGATAGAGATTGAGCAGGTAGCGACCCGACCACTGGGGATGGTCGAACACGGCCGGGTTGAACATCGGCTCGACCCCGACGAAATGGCTGCAACCGAGATAAACCGCCAAGGGTCCCCACCCCAACAGGGGACCGCAACCCGATTCAAGCACCCGTTTGCCAGCAAAGTCCAGATCAACCCATTCCGGATGATGGCGCCGGATAATGGCCTGATAGCGATGCAAAAAATCGTAGGGTCGCTGTGACCGGGTATGTTTGGGTGAGGTAAAGATATCTTCGAGCGTGTAAATCTGGCTATCGTGACGGGACAAGCGCCGCATCAGGGCGTTGGCGACCTGCCGTGGTGGTGTATTCCATAGGCGTCTCAGCAGTTGTTTCACGAATCGGCCTTGTAAAAAATCTCCACAAAGAACAGTTGACCAGCAATGGTAAACTGGTGATTGAGGCAGGAGCTGCTAGGATCGCCGAAAATCTGATGGTTGGGACCAGCAATCAGCACTGGCGTCGACATATGGATGGTTCCCAGTGTGGCCTCCAGACGTGACTGCACCCCTCCTGCCATCATGTTACACAACTCGGAAAAGGCATCCTGCATTTCAGCATCCATCGCATCGCGCGGACTCTCCTCCGCCAATAACGCCGACGCCAACAGCGCTACCGCAGCCAGACTGCCGGAAAGGCAAAAGCTGCCATCAAGGGCGCCGCTGTAGGAAATAACGGCGGTGTAATCAGAAGTCAGCTGACTGCGCTGGGGCTCATAGCTGCCCGCTGTGACCTCGACAGCCAGTGCCGTCGAGGCAATCTCTGCTACAGCCTGCTGTAAAGCTGTCACTATTGCATCTGTTGCCATCATAGCGCTGATTCCTCTCTACCCAATTGATCCAATAGCCGTGTAACCGTCGCGGCCACCTGGTCTGGTGCGATCGATAGGACCTCACCGATACGCCTTTGACGCAATTCAACCATGCCCTCTTTCAGACTGCGTCCACCGATGACAACCTGCAACGGTATGCCCAGCAGATCAGCGTCCTTGAACTTGACACCAGCCCGTTCGTCACGGTCATCCCACAGCACTTCAACACCCTGCTGCTGCAAAGTCTGGTAGAGTTGCTGGGCGATCACCGTAGCCTCCTCTTCCTTGGCATTGATTTGCACCAGAATGACGGCAAAAGGAGCCAGTGACACCGGCCAGATGATGCCCTTGTCGTCATGGTGCTGCTCAATAGCCGCCGCAACAATGCGGGAAACGCCAATACCATAACAGCCCATGATGGGATGATGGGCCTCGCCGTTGGCATCCAACACGGTGGCATCCAGGGCCTGGGAATATTTCAGACCCAGTTTGAAGACATGCCCTACCTCAATGCCGCGATCCAACACCAGCGTGCCTGAAGCACAACGTGGACAACTGTCCCCCGTGACAACGGTGCGTAAATCAGCAAATTGTGCCACTACCAAGTCACGATCCCAGTTGACACCAGTCCAGTGATAATCCTTGCGATTGGCACCACAGACCATGTTGCGGCCACCATGCAAGGCCAAATCGGCCGTCACCGGCAGGGTGGTGTGCAAGGGGCCCAGTGACCCGACAGGTAGTCCGGTCTGTTGCACCACCTGTTCAGCGCCGGGCAGTATGGCTCCGTTGCCCAGCAGCAACCGCATCTTGACTTCGTTGAGTTCATCGTTGCCACGCAACAGCAACAGATGGCTGCCCCCTGCCTCGTCAACAACCACCAGCGATTTGATCAAACGCTGGGCAGGAACGGCCAGAAACTGGCTGACGGCATCGATCGAAGTCTGTCCGGGCGTCTCCACCTCGGTCAGTGGCTGCATCGGTTCATCGTTCTCGGATGGCGCGGCGGGTAAGGCAGCGGTCGCTTTTTCGACGTTGGCGGCATACGGACAGTTGGTGCAGGAAGCAATGGTATCCTCACCTGAACTGGCCAGCACATGAAACTCATGCGACGATGCACCACCAATGGCACCGGTATCGGCTTCAACGGCCCGAAACCGCAAACCGCAACGGCTGAAAATACGTTGGTAGGCCTGGAACATCTGCTGGTAGCTCTGTTCCAGACCAGCTTCATCCATATCGAATGAATAGGCATCCTTCATGAGAAACTCACGCCCACGCATGACACCAAATCGGGGGCGTATCTCATCGCGGAATTTGGTTTGGATCTGGTAGAAGTTGACGGGTAGCTGCCGCCAGGAGCGAATCTCGCGCCGCACCAGATCGGTAATGACTTCCTCATGCGTTGGACCAAAACAGAAGGCTCGTTCATGACGATCGGTGAGGCGCAGCAGCTCCTTGCCATAATGGCCCCAGCGTCCCGACTCCTGCCACAGCTCCGCCGGCTGCACCGCCGGCATCAGCACCTCCTGGGCCCCTGCCCGGTCCATCTCACTGCGGACAATCTGCTCGACACGCCGCAGCACCCGTAAACCCAAAGGCAACCAGGTATAAATACCGGAACTGAGCTGGCGGATCAGCCCTGCCCTCAACATCAACTGGTGCGATACCACCCGTGCTTCAACCGGGCTTTCTTTGAGTGTTGGGATGAGTATCGCACTATAACGCATGGTTGGACCCTTCGATGAAGGCATAGGCTGAATGATTGTGGATCGATTCGAAATTCTCCGCCTCAACCACATACCAGGCAATACGTGCATCGGCCGTTAATTCAGCCACTACAGCACGCACCGCATCCTCGACAAACATCGGGTGGTCATAGGCATGTTCTGTTACATATTTCTCATCGGGCCGCTTCAGGATGGCATACAGCTCACAGGAGGCGTTGCGTTCCACCAACTCCACCAACTCCTCAATCCAGACAAAATCGCGTGTTACGACCCGTACCGTAACGTGGGAACGCTGGTTGTGAGCACCATAACGCGAAATCTCCTTGGAACAGGGACACAGTGATGTCACCGGTACCACCACCTCAAGCACCATGCGGAACTGATCGCCCTTGACACTACCATGAAACCGTACCAGATAGTCCATCAGCGCTGCGGCACGGGTGACAGGAGCCTCTTTGCGTATGAAGTAGGGAAATTCCAGCTCAATATGGGCCTCATCAGCATCCAGACGTTCACGAATGGCGTGCAGCAGCTCCGGCAGACTATCGATGGAAATGGCACGATCATGCTCTGCCAGCACCTCAAGGAACCGGGACATGTGGGTGCCCTTGAACTGGTGCGGCAAGTTGACCGACATGTTAATAGCAGCGATGGTATGCTGCACCCCTACCTGACGATCTTTGACCACAATGGGATAACGGATATTCTTGACACCAACCTTGTCAATGTCCAATTGACGCGGATCGTGTTGTGACTGGACATCGGTCAGGGTGGTGGCGGCTGGATGCGCTTGCTGCATGATGACTCCTGATGAGCTGAAACGGTCAGTGAGTCATTATCGCATAACCAGCAACTGTTCTTCAAGCAGCCGATCGACCAGTGGCTCAAGAGACCACAGCGGTTGCTGCAAGGTATCTGCAATCTGCAACAGGTCGGTACGACCATCGGCAAAAGCCAACAGATGACTCACGTTACGATAGAATGAGTCGATCGGACCGGTACTGAGCGTCGGACGCAAACCACGTCGTCCCAACTGTGGTTCGCCGATGGTGGTGGTCTGCAGCACGTGATTGTGTTCAAGAGCGTCGAGGCAGTGCTGCAAGGCACGGTAACCCTCATGCAGACCTTTAGGCGTAATCAGGGTCAGATCATCTTTGGAGGTATGATACTCCGGATAGCAACCATATTTGCTACGCATCACCGACACCACCGGCAGGTCAACTCCCGGGCTGCAATACTGGCGTTCGTCACTGCCACGATCCAGAAACGAGTACCGGGTAAAATCGGGGTACAAATGGTGCAACACATGCCGGGCCACCCGGTCAGCCAGGGTATCACCCTGCCGTGAAGGCAGATAGGACCAGCCGCGTTCATCGCCGATACAGGTGATGTTGAAACCAGCAACAACCCGACGACGCAGCTGTTCCAGGTGACGGCTCAGGTAAACAATGGCACCAATGGTCTCAGGAATAAAAACAACCCGGTAGCTGTAACGTCTGCGCGGTAATGAAGCCAGCCAGCGTGCCAGCCATGTGGTCACCACCGGACCAGACAGCTCATTGTTGCCCAGCGAAGGATGGCAGATATAAGTTGACAGGAAAATCTCCTCCTGCTGTTCCCCTGGCAACAACCATTCCCCGTAAGTCAAAGATCCAGGCACCAACGTGCTGTCAATATGGACCCAATACTGGCCAGGCTGCAGGGACAGGTACTCGTTGTGGCTGAGACAAAAGCCCCAGTAAGGCTGGTAATAAGAGGTGATGTAGGGAATGGCGTCCGGCTGATTGGGCAGCGTGTGTAAATGTGGCCGCAGTTCATCGAGCGATAAGGTCGTGTCAACCGGTATGGAATAGTTGACCACATGCAGATTACTGTCTTGAAACCTAGCAATCGACCGGCCATCGGGTGTGACCATATAGGCGTCGCGAATGTTCCATTCCGGCGGGATAATCCAATCAAAACAACGTGTTCCGCTAGGAATCTCATGTCTGGTGAGCTGCGGCAGGTACTGCTGCAATATCTGCAGGGTCTGACGCACGCCATCACCGGTGATGCTACGGCAAATTGGGAACAATTCCGTCGCCAGCTGGTGCATCGCGACACCATCAGCTGGATCAGCGGCCAGATCAACGGGAAGCAACATCACCTCCGCCTGCCGTCACCGTCACAAACGGCCCGGATCGCACCAGACGTTGGGCCACGCGCTGGATGTCGGCAACCGTCACCGCTGCAATACGGTCGGACCAACGTTCCAGATAGTCGTGGCCAAGCTGGTAAAACCCAATGGCAGCCCAATGGGCGACAATCTGTGCCAAGCCATCGAGCTTAAGGGGAAAGGAGCCGATCAGATAGCGCTGGGCATCTTCCCGTTCCGCCTCGGTCACGCCCTCTGCAGCGATACGGTGCAACTCACGGCGTACCAGATCGAGCGCCTCGGTCACCCGGTCATTACGGGTACGCAGCGCCACGATAAAAGGGCCTCGATCCATCAACGGAACAAAATAGGATGAGACCGAGTAGACCAGTCCACGCTGTTCGCGGATCACCTCTCCCAGACGCCCGGTCAGCGTCGATCCACCCAGAATCTGGTTCATGACATACAGGGCGTAATAGTCCGGGTCATGACGGTTGATGGCAAGGGTGCCATAACGCACCGCTGTCTGAGGAATGGGCATGGTCACATGGGTCTGGCTGGCCTGCGACAACTCCGCCAGCTGACCGGGCACGGTGACTGGTGCTGTCATCCGATCCTGGCCAGCCGCACCCAGCTGATCACACAACTGCCGCAGAGTGGCCCCATCCACATCACCTGCCACCGCCAGAATCATCGACTGTGGCCTAAACCAGCGCTCACGGAACGACCGCACATCCTCCATGGTGATCTGACCAACGGTCTCCAGCGTACCGCGCACGGGCTGGCTGTAGGAGTGATCGCGATAGAGCAAACGATAAAAGGCCCTGGAGGCCATGGTATCGGCATCTTCCTGTTCCTGGGTCAGAGCAGCCTGCTGATCACGCAGCGCCCGCTGGAAGGTCTCGGCATCAAAACGCGGCTGCCACAGGGCGGTATGCAGCATGGCCCATGCTTGCGGTAAATGGCGCGTCAAGGTGGTCATGCGAATCGAAAAGAAGTCGTGATCGGCACTGGCGTTGAGGTGAACGCCCAAAAACTCCAGCTGTTCCTGAAAAGCACGGGCCTGCTGCTGCCCTGCCCCTTCATTAAACATCCAGGCTACCAAATGGGCCAGCCCTGCCTTGTTCGCTGGATCGGCCTTGCTGCCCGCCGGCAGCAACAGCTGCAACTCAACCATCGGATTGGCACGATGTTCGACCAGGAACACCGACAAACCCGCCTCGGTAGTAAAATGGGCTGCCTGCCTGCTATCCTGCGGAGCTGATAATCCTACCAGCAGCAACCAGCAGATACTCCAATAGACCAACCTTCTCATGAGCTGGACCGTTGCTCTTTTTTGCGCTCATGCTCCTTGAGCAGCTTCTTGCGCAACCGGATCGATACTGGTGTCACTTCAACCAGTTCATCATCATCGATAAAGGACAGCGCCTCTTCCAGCGACAACCGGATCGGAGGTGTCAGGATGATGTTCTCATCACTGCCCGCAGCGCGGATATTGGTCAATTGCTTGGTTTTCAGCGGATTGACCACCAGATCGTTGTCACGGCTGTGAATGCCAACCAACATGCCCTCATAGACCGGATCGCCTGGAGCAACAAACAACCGTCCACGCTCCTGCAGATTGAACAGGGCAAACCCAACCGCCTTGCCCTGCTCCCTGGAAACCAGTACACCGTTGCGACGCTGGCCAATGGCATTGCGCGCCATGGGCCCATAATGGTCAAAGACGTGGTACAGCAACCCGTTGCCGGAGGTCAGGGTACGGAATTCACCGAGGAAACCGATCAGCCCCCGTGCTGGCATGCGATAATCCAGACGGGTACGGCCCTGACCGTCCGGCTGCATGTTGGTCAGTTCACCCTGGCGTTGTCCCAGAGCCTCCATGACACCCCCCTGGTCGACCTCGTCGATATCAACGCTAACCTGTTCGTAGGGCTCATGGGCAACACCATCGATCATACGCACAATCACCTCAGGGCGCGACACAGCCAGTTCAAACCCCTCACGGCGCATGTTCTCGATCAAAATGCCCAGATGCAACTCACCACGACCGGAGACGCGGAACTTGTCCGGATCGTCCATCTCCTCCAGGCGTAGGGCAACGTTGTATTCCAGTTCACGCAACAACCGCTCCCTGAGCTTGCGGCTGGTGACAAACTTACCCTCCTGCCCTGCCATGGGTGAGGTATTGACCTGAAAGGTCATGGAAACAGTCGGCTCGTCAACGGTCAAGGGCGACATAGCCTCGACGTGGTCAGGGTGACAGAGCGTATCGGAAATGCCCAGTTTCTCAATACCATTAAAGGCGATGATATCCCCAGCCCGCGCCTCCGGCATCTCAACCCGTGTCAAGCCAAGAAAACCAAGGATCTGCAGCACACGGCCAGAGCGGCGATTGCCCTGGGGATCCACGATGGTCACGATGGTGTTAGGCTGGATGCGACCACGCTGCACGCGGCCAATACCGATCAGACCGACATAGCTGTCGTAATCGAGTGAGGAAACGCGCATCTGAAACGGCCGGGTCATATCCACCATCGGCGGCGGTACATGAGCGATAATAGCCTCGAACAACGGCGTCATGTCGCCACTGCGAGCATCCGGATCGCGGCTGGCAAAGCCATTGAGACCGGAAGCGTAGATGACCGGAAAATCCAGTTGTTCGTCGGTGGCTCCCAGACGATCAAACAGCTCAAAGGTCTGATCCAGCACCCAGTCGATGCGCGCTCCGGGACGATCCACCTTGTTGATCACCACAATGGGACGGAACCCCATGTCAAAAGCCTTGCGGGTAACAAAACGGGTTTGCGGCATCGGCCCTTCCACAGCATCGACCAGCAGCAACACCGAATCAACCATCGACAGCACCCGTTCCACCTCACCACCAAAATCAGCATGTCCTGGCGTATCGACGATGTTGATACGGTAATCGCCCCAGCGAATGGCGGTGTTCTTGGCCAGGATGGTGATGCCACGTTCCCGCTCAAGGTCGTTGGAGTCCATCACCCGTTCCGGCATCAGCTTGCGTTCATCCATGGTGCCGGATTGCTGCAGCAATCGATCCACCAACGTCGTCTTACCATGATCAACATGGGCTATGATGGCAATATTACGCAGTTTATCGATCATGACAGCGGCAATCCTACCTGAAGAAGAAAATAATAACGTTCCAGCATGACGCGCAGGTCATCGGTATACAACCACGGTGTGGTGCGAATAGCCTGCCACAGTTCCGTGGCGGCCATCTCACAACTGTCCTGCGCCTCACCATCCCTGAACGTCAATGGACCATCATAAATGCCCGCATAGACAGCAATATGTCCGCGCTTCAGCCAAGTCCTGCCATCACGATCGTAGCGCAACGAAGCTTGCCAAGGGTCATGATCAATCAGGCGAATCAGCATCTGCTGCTGCCAATCGATGGTGCCAGACTGCAGCAACCGTTGATAGTGGATGGCATCCTCGGCGATGACCACCTGTTCAACGCCGATCTCTTCGGCGATTTCACGGCAGGCATTGAGATCAAACACCGATCGCGGCAGGGAAGGATCATCACTGTTGACATGGCCACCCACGGTCTTATCCCACCGAAACGGGTTTTCTGGTTTGTTACCACGCTGGACCAGACGCAGTAACCCAGCACGGGTTGCCAACATGACATGAACGGCCGGCACGGCAAACGGTACATCGCCGTGCTGCTCCAGATAATCGCGCATCTCCTGTAACAGGGTCACCCGTTCAGCACTTTTGATGACGCGACCGCTGGCATCGGTAGCAAAAAGAATTTCCATTAACCAAAGCTCAACACAAGTTCGGAGAGACACGTGTCCGAGGCGACACCTTAAGCCGACATAAAATATCGCCCATCCGGTCATCAAGCAAAGGATAATCTAATCTGCCCCTGCAGCCCCAACGCCGATGAGGCGGTCACCGAGCTGTGAATATCGCGCAACAGGGTCTGCGAGTTGATTTCAATGTTGCCGCCCGCTCCTTCGTAAGCATTGGCTTCAATGCGGCTGCGCTGCAGAATCAGATAGATTGGGTCAATCCGGTGACGGTCATGGCAATATCACCCGCCGTACCGGCGTTGGCCTCCTGGCTGTGACTGTCGGATTGTATGGCACTGGGTACAGCATGGCTGTTATAACCAACCATACGCACATCAGTAGCCTCAATCAGGATATGGCCACCACGGCCCGGTCCTTCGCTACTGGCACCAATCCAGCCACCCCGTTGCACATGCAGTTGAGCGGTATCGATGGTGATCGAGCCTCCTGCTCCAGCCAAAGGCATGGATCCGAACGAGGAAGCCTCTATGTGACTGCTACCACCAAGAATCAAATTGAAATTTGTCGCACTCAAGTTGATATGTCCCGCCTCTCCGCTAGCCCCCAAAAAACCTGCTAGGCCCGGGTGCTGCTTCTTCCGCTGTTCTCACCAGATATGGTAATCGTTCCAGCCGCACGAACGGTTATGTCTCCACTAGAACCAGACGCCTGTGGACCGATTGGTTAAGCCCCCATCCAACCTCCATGAAAGCCAAACGCAGTTGGATCAGCCGATACTAGGGTACTCGGTTGATCGCTGTTGGCGTAAAAACGGCCCTGATCGCCCAAACGGATCGAATCGGCACTGCTGGCATGGAATGAACCCGTGACATCC
>JADGCH010000028.1 GCA_015229115.1 Magnetococcales bacterium | reverse complement strand
TCCGCTGGGTTCGAACAGGTCGATCAATTCCCCGGTTAGAATCATGGAGGGAATAACAATAGCTTGTGTGATGCTTGGTGGAACGATCAATGAGACTATCCAAGAGATCGTATGCAACGTGGACGATTTGCACGAAAAGATCATCCGCTATTTTGGCAAGCATGCCATGAGTATTTATGGTGTGACTTGAATGTTCTGGCTTGTTCGCGAAAATAAAAAAAATGACGTCAACAACTGCGGAATGTCGGAAGTTTCATTCTGTTGTTCACAATTTCAAAAAACTGCACTCGAAGTACGTCCAAAATGGCCTAAAACTGGTAAGATAATAGTATTGGAAATGAAAAATAGGCCTTATTGACGATTAGTTTCGGCTACCGATGGTATTTTGATGTCAGCACGCCCCAGCTGTCGTGTTTCTCGCTCATTCGGAGACAGGCTCCAGAGGCCTGATCAAACTCCTCCATAACCTGGTTACCGGACTGGGTTCCCTGGGTGATATAAGCCTCAACCATCCTTAAACCAGTTTGTTGCAGGGTATCCAGGGCTTGTTCCAGAGCGTTCAACCTAGTGAGCCCGTCGCGGTTGCCTTCCTGCTGATAGAGACGTTTGAACCGGTCGAGTCCCTTCCGGAATTCCTGTGCAGCCGTATCGGCTTCTTTGATCGCTTCCCGGTTATGGGTGGCTGAGGCATCGGTATAGAACTGCCATACTTCGGTAGCGGCCAAGGCCATGTCGTCAGCGGCGAGAGTGGATGGAAGACTTTTTTCCTGGATAATCCGGGTATTGTCTTCAACGGACCGCACGTTGAATAGGATCACAACCATCCCGGTACCAAAAATGGTGAGTAGAACAGCAAAGCCCAGTATCAAGCGGGTTCCCATTTTCAGGTTGGCAAAACGTCTCATGGTGATTTTCTCCTGCTGGGCAGTTGTTCAGACTCATGGCATGGATCCGCCATATTTGTGCCAATGATGAATTGTATGGATAATCATGGCGATATCAATCATAGCTGTCATTGCATTGTAACAAATTGCAACCGGATGTTCTAGCAAGTGGGCAAATCGCCACCGCCGTTATGCTGACCCACTTCGACCCCGCTGTGCCTGTTCCCAGCGCATGATGGTATGCCGGCTGATACCCAGTAGGGTGGCTGCCATACGCTGATTGCCGCCGGAGCGGCGCAGGGCCTCCTGGATCAGGCGGTCGGACCAGGCTTGCAGGGTTGGCAAGGGAGACAGGGACGCGAGATCGGTCATCATGTCGTGGGGCAGGGTCTGCTCAGGGGACCAGTCTGTGGACGGGGCGGCAACAACCTGGTCGAAACGGCTTGTGGCCAGGATGGGAGCACTGCTCTGGGCCACGGCGTCGGCTACCATCGCCTTCAACTCGCGTATGTTGCCGGGGAATGGATAAGAGGATAGTCTGTGGGTCAGCTCAGGAGGAGGGACGGGAACAGGCTTGCCCATGGCCTGGGCCGATTCCTCAATAAATCGTGCCAGCAGCAGGGGAATATCTTCGTACCGTTCGCGCAACGGTGGCATATGGACGCGATGCGTCGATAGACGATAGTAAAAATCCTGCCGGAATAAACCAGCCCGCATGATCTGATCCAGATCGCGATTGGTAGCGCACAAAACGCGGGCGTTGCTATGTCTGGGGTTATCGGAACCGAGCGGGAAATAGCTTCCTTCCTGCAACAGCCGTAACAGTTTGACCTGGGAAGTAGGGGAAAGATCACCGATTTCATCCAGAAACAGCGTGCCTCCATCGGCTTGGGCAATCATGCCCTCCCGTGCCGTCTCGGCCCCGGAGAAGGCGCCCCGTTTATGGCCGAACAGGGTGTCGGACAGCAGATGGTCATCAAGACCGGCGATATTGACCGCTACCAGCTTGCCCTTGCGACCACTCAGATCGTGGATGGCCTGGGCCAGCAGATCCTTGCCCGTGCCGGTTTCCCCAGTGATGATCACCGGCTCACGCGACGCGGCAATGGCCTCGGCATACTGGAAGATGGCCCGCATCTTCGGACTTCGGGTGACTAGCGCGGCAAAGGCCTTTTCCTGTCGGGGCTGACCGGCCAGCAGTGAGTTTTTGAGGTGCTGGATATGACGCTTCATGGCGTTCATGTCCAGAGCCCGTTTGATATTGGCGATGAAGTGGCTTTCTTCTACCGGCTTGACCAGGTAATCGAGAGCGCCCTGCCGCATGCACTCGATGGCGGTATCCAGCTCCTGGGCCGCTGTCATGATGATGACCGGGATATGTGGGAAATGGCGCTTGATTTCTGGCAGCAACTGCATGCCGGACAGATGGGGCATCATCAGGTCAAGAATGATCACCGCTGCGTCGTGCTGTTGCAGAAACGGCAGCAGCTGCCGGCTGTCCTCAAGGGTGACGACATGGTCCAGCCCATTGGTCCGGAGCAGGGCCTTTGAGGTCAACAGCAGGCTTGGTTCATCATCCACCAACACAATGGGGGGGTGGGCAGCATCAAGGGTCATGCGATGGGAACCGTACCGTGACCAGGGTGCCCTGATTCGGTTGCGACTGGAACGTCATGGAGCCACGATGATGATCGACAATGGTCTTGGTGATCGACAGCCCCAGGCCGGTACCGCCAGACTTGCTTTTGGTGGTATGGAAGGGCTGGGTGATCAGATTGATCTGGTCGGGTTCAATACCACAGCCCTGATCCTGAATATGAACGACCACTTCGCTAACCTGTGGTTGGTGGATCATGGTTGTGGTAACCGATAGTCCGTGCTGTCGGTCCGGTAGCGACTGCAGGCCATTCTGGATCAGGTTGATAAAAACCTGTTCCAACTGGTGATGGTTGCCTTTGACGGGCATCAGATCATCGGATAGGGTCAGGGATAAACAATCCGTATGCCGACGGATGCTGCTTTGCAGCATGGCGACAGCCGATTGCAGGGCTTGATTGATGTTCACCGATTGATTCAGCTGTTCCCGATCTTCCCCCCGGATGCCCTGTTTCAGGTTGGCAACAATGGTGGCAATGCGCCGGGTATTGAGGCCAATCTCCCGTATCAGGGTCGCCATAGTCTCGACCCCTTCCGTCAGGGTCAGTCCGCAGACGTGATCGTCATGGCCGTCATGGGCAGCAGCCATCATGGGGGTGAAGGCTTGCCACAAACGCTCCAGGGTAGCAGCTGCAAAGCCAATGGCATTGTTGGGATTGTTGATCTCGTGCGCCACACCAGCTGCCAGTGTCCCCAGCGAGGCCAGTCGGGCATGACGGAGCGCCGATTCGGCCAGTTGCTTGCGCTGGGTAGCGTCGCGGATGATGGCGGTAAAAAGGCGACGATCGGTCAACTGGACCTCAGCGATGCTGATATCAAGGGGAAACAGGGTGCCATCCTTTTTGCAGCCAATCACTTCCCGGCTGGCGCCCAGCGCGATCTTGCGCTGGGTGGTCAGGAAGCGGCGGATATAGCCATCGTGGCTGTCGCGGTCATGGGTGGACATCAACACTTTGACGTTTTGGCCGGCCAGATCGCCAACCGCATAGCCAAACATGGTTTCACCGGCAGCGTTGACCGACTGGATAAGGCCCTGTTCATCAATGGTGATGATGGCATCAACGGCCGTATCAAAAATGGCCTGCAATTCCCGGGTACGCTCAATCACGCGCTGTTCCAGCTGACAGGCATTTTCCTTCAGGATATCACGCTGTTTCTTGAGTTCCAGGTGGGTTTTTACCCGTGCCTGAACAATCTGGGACCGCACTGGCTTGGTAATAAAATCGACCGCCCCCAGTTGCAGACCACGGGATTCATCCCAGGGATCATCCCTGGCTGTCACGAAGATGATCGGGATGGCCTGTGTAGCTGCGTTGGCCTGCAGCTGTCGGCACACTTCGTAACCATCCATGATCGGCATGACAACATCCAGCAGGATCAGATCGGGCTGATGGGAGGCGGCAACCTTCAGGGCGTCAGGGCCATTGGCCGCCATGGAGATGGCATAGCCGTCTCCCAGTAGCTCGGCCAGTGCCCGAATACTGCCAGGAACATCGTCGACGATCAGGATTCTTGGTCGATGCTCCGGCATGCTCATCCTTTGGCCGTCAGTTGATAGACACCATCCCAGTCCTCTGCCGGAGGATGACGCATGAACTCAAGACAGCGCTCCCGGTAGGCACGGGCCGGTCCATCGCTGTCGTCCACGATGAGCAGTTGATCAAACCAATTGAGTGCCGTCCGAAAATTCCTGGCCCGGTAACAGGCTAACCCCTGCTGGTACAGGGAGACTGTCGTGGTCATGGATTCGGATACTTCGCCTTTGCGTGCCAGCAACTGGTAGATGGTCACCGGATCGTTTTTGCCGACCACGCGGATGGTGTCTAGTTCACGTACATCAACCGCCTCCTGCACCATGCGCCAGGTGTTGTGGGACAAGATGGTGTGGCTGCCGTAAAACTTGTTGGCTCCCTCAAGGCGGGCGGCCAGATTGACGGCGTCTCCCATAACGGTATAGTTCATACGCTGTTTTGAACCCATATTGCCTACCACCATCGGTCCACTGTTGAGACCGATACGCACATGCAGGGCGGGGCGTCTTTCGGAGCGCAGGCGCAGGCGCATCTCAGTCATGTACTGCTGCATGTCAATGGCGGCAAGGCAGGCCAGCTGGGCATGATCCGGCTGATCGACCGGGGCGCCCCAGAAGGCCATGATGGCATCGCCTTCAAATTTGTCGACCGTGCCATCGTAGCGGGTGATGATGTCACACATGGCGGTCAGGTATTCATTCAGCAGCTGTACCAGCTCGGCAGGGGAGAGCTTTTCAGAAATGGTGGAAAAACCGGCCAGATCGGAAAACAGCGCTGTCATAACGCGCTGCTCGCCACCGAGCGACAGCTTGTTGGGGTCCTTGAGCAGGATGTCGACGACCTTGGGGGATAGATACTGACCAAAGGCGCCCTGGATCATTCTTTTCTGCTGGTCGGCATGCTCCAGATGATTGAGCATGGTATTGATGCCATCGGCCAGTCGTGCCAGTTCATCATCGCTGCTGAGCTGTTGCACCCGCAGCGATCCATCGGCCTGTGCTCCGATGACGGTCACTTCGCTGCTCAACCGGCTGACCGGGTTGAGCACCCAGCGGTCCAGCATGACACTGAACAGCAGCAGTGCCAGGATAATGCCAGCCGATGACCAGAGCATGTACTGGAGATTCTGCTCGCCCTGGCGGGCAATATGACGATCCATGGTTGTTTTGAGAATGACAGCCGGCAGCTTGTTGAGGTCACGCAGCAGGATATAGCCACTGCTGGTTGTTCCGGACCTATCCAGCTGCACCGCTCGGCCTTGCTGGGCCAGCTGGTGCCATAAATCGCTTGATAGGGCGAGCATGTCAGGATGGTTGGCCGGATAAGAGTTCAGTGGCAGACGGATGATGTTCGACAGCTGTGCCAGAAAGGGTTCATCCAGACGTTGACCCATGGCCATGACACCACGCGCTGGCCCTTTGCTTTCGCTGGTCAGGACCAGATTGGTAGCCATCAGGAACAGCCCATCAGCCACCGATAGCAAACCGGAACGTCCGTGGGACTGCCCCTGTTCCAGCGGCAGTGGACGCAGGGGACTTTCCGCTGCCGTCAATCGCTCAAGGATTTGTGGCGAGACACGCCACTCCTGTTGCTGTTGCCGATCAAAGCCTTTGTTAATGGCAGGCTGTCCCTGCTGGTCCAGCACCACAATCAGGTCCAGCTTCAAACGGGTGAAGGTGTTGCTAACGTAGTTGGAGCTGACATATTTGGAGTCACGTTTTTTCATGAACCGCCAGGTGTCATCCCATTCAGCCCAATCCGAGACGGTGCTTTCGAGCTTCTGGATCTGCTCCGACACCAGCCGGTCGATACGGTCCAGGTTAGCCAGCGCCTTTTCCTGCTCCAGGGCTTCGGACTGTTCGATGACAAACAGACGTGCCGCACCGTATTGAACGCCAAACAGACCGATAAGGGCCATGGCAAAGAACAGCAGTATTTTAATACGTAAACTGGATAGGATAATCAATACTTTCAATGGGGTTCCAGTACAATGGCCATGGTTCGTGCGATCGTTTCCAGTGCCGTGCGCGCGGTGGTAAAATCAATGCGTTCCACCCCTGCCTCCAGTTGCTGCAGCGGCTGTTGCACCGAGTGGATGCCATGTAGCAGCGGTTTAAGGGTGGCCAGACATTCATGCACCTTAAAGTCCCTATTATGGATCAATAGAGCTAATTCAGGCAATAGTCCTTGCAGCTGCTGATGGACTTGCAGATGTTGCTGACCGGTCGACGCGGTGTTTATCGTTGTGTCAGGTTGTTCCGGTAAGGTCGGCAGGGTGGCAATGGTCGACAACAGTTGTTGCAGGGCTTGGTTGAAATTCTGTAGCAGACCAGCCCATGCCTCATTTTTGTTGTAGCGGATGGCCTTTTCCAGTGCCACGGCGCTGTCGAACAGGGGTTGTGCGGCGATGTGACCGGCGACTCCCTTGACGGTGTGGACCAGGTTAGCAGCCAGTTCCTGATCGTTTTGACGCTTGCCCTTCAGGGCAAAGCCGATCTGTCGACCACAATCGGCAAAATTGCGATCAAATTCCAGCAACAGTGCCCGTAACAGCGATCGTTTACCATTCAGGCGTTCCAGCGCTGCCGCCACGTCGATACCGGGCAGATCAGCTGGCCAGGGCGGCTCATCCGGATCGGTAGCGTAGCTGCCACCGGCTATTGGCTGGCGTTCGATATCGTCCGGGTTGATCCATCGGGTTAGGGCAGCAAACAGCTGCTGCATGTTGATCGGCTTGGTGATATGATCGTTCATGCCAGCCGCCAGGCATTTATCCCGATCGCTGGCCATGGCATGGGCCGTCATGGCAAGGATCGGTAATTCCTGATAACGAGGATCGTTGCGCAGCGAGCGTGTGGCCTGATAGCCATCCATGTTCGGCATTTCGATGTCCATCAGCACGGCATGGTAGGCCGACGCCGATTCGGATACTTTCCTGACCGCTTCCAGCCCATCCACGGCCATATCGACTACCAGACCGGCTCCTTCCAGCACCTCGCACGCCACCTGCCGGTTGATGGCATGGTCATCGACCAGTAGAATACGGGCACCGCCGATGCGGGCACGGATGGTGGTCCGGTCCGGATCGTGACCATCCACCAGTCTGGTAGAAAGCTCGCCATGGTGAGAGGGTGCTTGTCCAAAAACGGTCAGAATAGCCTCCAGCAGCGAGGCAGAGTGGATGGGCTTGCCCAGGTGGTCATCGACCCAGGCCATAGCAGGTTCTTCACTGTCAGGGGGGGTCGATGTCAGCAACAGCACCTTGGGCAATTGTCCATAAGGGAGCAGCGGCATCAGCTGCCGGATGGTGGCCAATCCATCCAGCTCGGGCAGGGTCAGGTCCATCAGGACCAGCTGATAGGGTCTACCGTCGTTGCTTGCTTGTTGCACCGTGGCCAGCGCCGCCATGCCACTGTCCACCGCAGTGATATCGGTCAAGCCAAAAAGGGTAAGGGTTTGCTGTAATGCTTGGCGGGCGGAAGGGTGATCCTCCACCACCAGCGTTCTGGTCGATCGCAGTTGCTGAGGCAGTTGGCTGTTGGTCGGGACCGGTCCAGGCTGGCGCTGCAGGGTCACGGTAAAATAGAACCGGCTGCCATGGCCGGGTTCGCTGGTGACCCCCAGTTGTCCCGCCATCCTTTCCACCAGTTTCCGGCTGATGGACAGGCCCAGACCGGTACCGCCAAACAGGCGGGTGGTGGTAGGATCCGCTTGAGTGAAAGGATCAAAAATGTGCTGCATCTGTTGCGGACTGATACCGATGCCGGTGTCGCGCACCGACAGTTGCAAAGTGACCTGTTCCACACTGCTGTGTTGTGTCACGACACTGACCTCGACTTCGCCCGTCGCGGTAAATTTGAGGGCATTGCCGACCAGATTCAGTAAAATCTGTTCCAGACGCAGGGCATCGCCACGCAGCAATTGGTAACAGACCTCTGTGGGACAGAACACCAGTTCCAGCGATTTCTCAGCGACCTGATTACGCAGCAGATCGGCCAGGTGGTCAAACAGGTCGATGATCCGGAAGTCGGACGGTTCCAGCTCCAGCTTGCCCACTTCGATCTTGGAAAAATCGAGGATATCGTTGACGATACGCAGCAACGACTGTGAAGAAGTGGCGATCTTGGTCAGGTAATCCCGCGTGCGCGGCCGCAGCTCCCCCTGGAGCGCTAGTTCGGTCAGACCGATGATGCCATTCATGGGGGTACGGATCTCATGGCTCATATTGGCCAGGAAGGCACTTTTAGAGAGATTGGCTTGGTGGGAGATGGCCGCACGGTCGCGTAACTCCGCCAGCCTTCGGCGTTGCCTGAGGATCAGGGCTGCAGCCGCCGCAGCCAGCGCTACCAACACCACTATGGCGAACAGACAGGTCACGCGGACCCTCCCCCGGTTGTCAGGACGCTTGGATCAAAGTGAACAGTGATCAGAAGCAATCTTGACGCCAATGGTGAAAGAGTGATGTAATACGTGCGTCAGTCTTTTTTGATTCTATCGACTGTTTGCTATTAATTATCATGATATTTTATCGTTCTATCAGTTGGAAAATTCTGGTAACGGTTGCCATTGTAGGCAGTTTAAGCATGCTGGGTAGTGGCTTGCTGCTGATTCAGCGCATGGAAACCGGTATGATGGCTGAAAGTCACAATGGCATCCGCCAGTTGGCGGACAGCGCCGGACAGGGCCTGATGGCGATTATGCTGGCTGGTTCGGCCAATATCGCTCACGATTATATTGCCAATATCAAAAAGGTCGATGGTTTGGAACTGTTCCGGATTCTCAAGCCCTCTGGCCAGGAGGCTTTTCAGCAGACCAGTGCCGCCAGTGTTGTCAGTCCAGATGAACAACAGCCTTTTCAGCAGGCGCTGCAACAGCAGCAACCGGTGTCTTTTATCAACGCTGCCCGTCACGATGGCACCGAACGTCTCAACTATTTTGTGCCCTTGATCAATCAGACGCCCTGTCACACCTGTCATGGCAGTGATCATGCTGTACGCGGAGTATTTCATGTGGCCCTGTCCCTGGAACCGGTCAAGGACCGTCTCAGGACCACGCGCATCCTGTCATTATCGGTGATGACGGTGGTCGAAGCCCTGTTCCTGCTGCTGTTGTGGTGGCTGGTGCAGCGGATGATCGCTAGTCCGGTCAATCGTATCCGCAAAGGCATTGATCGCATGGCCGAGGGTGATTTGACACATCAGATTGCGATTGCCACGGGACCTGCCGATGAACTGGGCGAGATTGCCCATGACATCAACCATCTGGCCTCCCGTTTTACCGCGTTGGTACGACTGATCTTTTTGCATACCCGCTCCATTGCGGCCTGTGTCGAAGAATTGTATCTGTCCAAACAGGCCCTCAGCCTCGACTCCGATAGCAATCTGCAGTTGACGCAGTCGGTCGTGACCGATCAGCAGCAGGCTAGCAACGAAGTCGAGGAAATTGTAACGGCCAGCCGTATGACGGTCGATGGTGTTGAGGCCATGACAGAAGCCAGTCGGCGTTTATCGGAACGCATTCACGCTATGGCAACGGCTACCGAAGAGTCTAACCGTAACGCGGCGACCATGGCCGCGGCTGCCGAACAGATGACGGTCAATCTGGCCGCCGTCAATCAGGGTGTCGCTGATGTCGATCAGGCCACCCATCAGGTCACAGCTTCGGTCCATCAGGTCGATCAGGCTTTGCAGCAAATTCGCGCCCGTTGCCAGCAGGCCCGTGACGCCAGCCGTCAGGCTGGTGCAGAAACACGTCATAGCAGTCAGATCATCCAGAGGCTGTTGGAGGCTTCACAGGCCATTAACAGTGTGACTGATCTCATTGATTCCATCGCCGAACAGACCAATATGCTGGCCCTGAATGCGACCATTGAAGCAGCTGGTGCCGGATCTATTGGCAAGGGATTCGCCGTGGTGGCCTCCGAGGTCAAGAGCTTGGCACGCCAGACCGGTGAGGCCACCCTGATGATTGGTGACCGGATTCACGATATCCAAAGAATCATCCAGGAGGTGGTGGTAGCCATCAATACCATTGGTACCAGAATGGTCACCCTGGATGATATCAACGACGCCATCGTCTTCGATGTCGAACGTCAAACCCGTAATCTTGCGGCCATTGTGGCATCAATGCAGGCCACGGCACGAGCTTCGGATGAGGTAACGCGTAATGCCAGTGAACTGGGTGTCTGTGCCAGTGAGGTGGCACGAGTCGCGACGAAGGTAGCGTATCACATCACCCAGATCACCGCAGCGGCCAGTGATTCTGCCGTGGATGCGGCAGCGTTGACCGATCAGAGCCGCATGATCGACACCATGACCCATCGTGTCTCCGATGCCTCAACGGCTATTGCCACCCATCTGCAGCAGGCAACCAGTAAACTTCATATGGTGTTTGCCAACATTGGTTTTATTGATGGTGCTATTCATCATACCGGGCTGCTGATTGAGACCAGCGCTATCCCGGGGGCCGAACTGGCCCAGTCAGCCACCATTGTTTCCGTTGGTCAGGAGCCCTTCGATATTGCCCAGGTCAAAAAGGCTCATCTACAATGGTTGGGTAAACTGGAGAATGTCATTCGTGGACGTGCTATCTTACGTCCAGAAGAGGTGGCTAGTGGTCGACAATGCCAATTTGGGCAGTGGTATTATGGTCGTGGAACGGAACTGTATGGCGAGTTGGCTGTTTTCCAGCAGCTGGGAGAAATTCATCTGCACGTGCACGATATCGCCCGTGCAGCCGTAGAACAGGTAGCCATGGGGAACACCGCTGCTGCACTTGAGCAGATGAATCTGTTTGCCGTCGTCAAAAATGAGCTGTTTCAACGGCTGGATCAGTTGTATCAGCAAGCTGACTGGAATGAGTAACCCCCGTTTGTTCCCTCACAGCAGACCATTGGAGGGTCCGTTGTCTAGCCTGGTCAATCTGATCGGGTGGAAGGCGTTCACCGAGAAGCTGGAGCATTTTAACAGCGTTCCTGTTGCCCTGCATCGCCGACAGATGGCACCACATGTAGGCCTGGATATCATCCTGTGGCAGGCATTCGCCTTTAGCATACAGCCAGCCCAGGTTGGCCTGGGCATCATCGTGGCCCTGTTCGGCAGCGAGGCGGAACCATCGCACGGCAGCCTGACGATCCTGTTCCACCCCCTGACCGTGGTAATAGATCATGCCCAGCTTGCGCTGGGCATCCGGGTCACCCTGCTCAGCTGCCTTGTGGAACCACCGGACCGCCTCGTGATGGTCATGAGGCACGCCCTGTCCCATGGCATACATGGCGCCAAGAATGAATTGGGCATCGACGTCTCCCTGTCCGGCGTTGGCTATAATCTCCTCAATCTGCTTCTGATTCATAGCACCCTATCACCCCTAAAACAGCACCAACAGCAGGATAACGCCTGTGACCGCGATCAGGACCTGTGTCAGGGCGAATAGATCCCCCCGTTTCCACTGCCAGCCATGCAGCAGATAGCCCGCTGCCAGCCGTGCCAGCGTCAGCACCACCATGATCCCCATGGCGATAGCAGCCTGGTCGATCATGTCCATATCCCAAACCGTACGCGGTGGTGGGATCATGAACTTGGAAAAAGTGGTCTGCGGTGGTGGACTGGCACGATAGATCAGGTCCAGGATCAGCAGAATCAGGACGATGTTGATGCCGTTGGCCGAGCACAGCATCATCTCCTGCCGTTTCTGCCGCTTTTCTGCTTCGTGATCGTGGTGGGCCAGTGTGATGACGGGCGCGTTCATGGAAAACTCCTGTTAGCTCAAATGGGTAACCTTGATAGATCTACTGCTACCGGTGTGCCAAACAGGACGCATTATTAATAGTGAATTATATCATATTGTTGTGTTATTAAGTGCTGGAACCAGGTAACGATTATGTCGCAAAGCGAGACAGAACAGTTACAAATTGCGACAGTTGTGTGAGACAATGGCTCGGTTGGGCAACGCGCTAGGCAGAATTCCTCTCGTGTTTGTCATCTGAAATGGGTGATAATTAATCCGTCGCCGTGGGGCATCCTTATAGAGTAAGGAACCAGTTCAACAGACTTTGGGCTAAAAGGGGCGTGTCGTGCCAAATTTCTCCATTAACGAATCATCCGAGGACAGTTTTGTTCTGACATCGTCCGAACCATGGCACCTATCAACCAGTAACTATATCGTCTTGAACAAAGCTACGTCGGTTACCGTGTTTACAGCGGCCCAGTACAGTGGTGTTGAATTCTGGGCTTTGAATTACGATAATGCCAGTCTGTTTCTATCAAACCGGGGATTTAGAGGCTACCCCCTGACTAAAAATGGTGAAACCGGCCTTGGTTTTGTCAACCTTCAGGCAGGTCAGTGGTGGATCGGGGCCACTTACAGTGGCAGTTTGTCACAGGGACAGACTATTAAAGGGTTCGATGAAGTATCCTATGTAACCGCTGATGGCAAGCCACCCGTGACCAATGTTCCCATGGCGGTTTCAGGCAATGCTGGGGCTTGGCAGTCCAAGGGATTTGTCATCACCGGTAACCCCACCCTGTATATCGAAACCGAATGCAGTGGTGGTGTTTTTACGATTATGAGTGATTCGCAGCTCAACGATTTCAAAGCTTCCTCGGCCAATGGTTATGCCGGCAGTGGCTACAGTTATACCTACGCACTGGGAGGCCAATCTGGAGGACCGACGGCGGAACTGGAAGGGAGACTGGTCCTGTCACCGGGTAACTGGCATCTGGTATGGATCAATGACTCCGGAGACTGGGCTGGTGGAGCGGGTAATATTTCAGCTTTTGGCACGGTAGGAACGGTTGCAGGGGGATCTATTCCCACTCCGACACCACCAGCAGCACCTACTGGGCTTGATCTGGCAGCCAACGATGACAGTGGTCGATCCAGTGGTGATAACCTCACTAAAAACGCCAGTGCCCTAACCATCAGCGGTTTCGGCAAAAAGGGCAGCAGCGTTACCTTGTTCGATGACAGGAACGGTAATGGCCAGTTCGACAGTGGTGAGTCTCTAGGCACCGTAAGCATCACTGCGTCGACCGGGGCCTGGAGCAGGGATGTCACGCTTGCAACCGGTGTACACATCGTCCGTGCTGTGCAAAAGAATGGTACCAGCACCAGCACCGCATCCGATGCTCTGATGATCACGGTTGATACCTCCGCGCCGTCGGCACCATCTTTACCGGATCTCGATGCTGACGACGATAGTGGCAGCAGTAGCAGTGACAACAGTACCAGCATGACCAGAGGGCTGAATTTTAGTGGTACCGGTGAGGTTAGTGCTACGGTGACACTTTTTACCGATACCAACAAGAACAGAAAACGGGAAAGCTCCGAGAAAGTATGGGCTACGATGACGGTGGACGATGGAGGTTGGTGGCGCACCAACGACCTAGCCTTGGCTATTGGTGCCTATAGCCTCTGCGCTCTTCAGACCGACGCTGCAGGCAACGTCAGTGGTGGCTCCAGTATTTTGGCGTTATCCATCGCTAAAACAGCCAAACATACCACGTTGTCACATGACGACATGCTTCTGACGTTGGGTGGTTGAACTTCATCAAGTTACGAAAAGACGTGGGCACCACTGCCCGGTGTACCCAGAATTACCCCCATGGAGAGAAATTTCTCGTATCGTTCCCGCGCCAGCTGCTCACCGCTGCGATGGCGCAATTCCTTGAGATGTTGCTGCAATGAGTGACGCAGACTGTCGGCAGCGGCTTGGTGGTTGCGGTGGGCCCCGCCAATCGGTTCTGGAACGATGCCATCAATCACTTTCAGTTCCTGAATCTCGGGGGCGGTAATGCGCAGCGACTCAGCCGCCAGGGACGCCTTGCTGGCATCTTTCCACAGAATGGAGGCGCAGCCCTCCGGTGAGATGACCGAATAGGTGGCATATTCCATCATCAGTACCCGGTTGCCGATGCCGATGGCCAGAGCGCCTCCTGAGCCGCCTTCACCGATGACCACGCAGACGATTGGAACCCGCAGGCGGATCATTTCTTTCAGATTGCGGGCGATGGCTTCGGCCTGGCCGCGCTCTTCAGCGCCTTTGCCAGGGTAGGCCCCCGGGGTGTCGATCAGGCAGATGATCGGCAATGAGAACTTGTTGGCCAGATGCATCACACGCAGGGCCTTGCGATAGCCCTCCGGTCGTGGCATGCCAAAATTGCGGAACACCTTTTCCTTGGTGCCACGGCCCTTTTCCTGGGCGATCACCATGACGCTTTCGCCATCCAGTTCGGCCATGCCGCAGATGATGGCCTTGTCGTCGCCGAACAACCGGTCGCCATGCAGTTCACGAAACCCGGTGAAGGTCATGCGCAGGTAGTCGCTGGCGTAGGGGCGGTCCGGATGACGCGACAGTTGCGTCTTTTGCCAGGGGGTCAGTTTGGCAAAGATCTCGCGGGTCTGCTCATCGGCCCGTTTCTCCAGCCGCTCCAGGTCGTCGGCAATATCGATATCGGAGGTGGAGGTCAGGTGGCGCAGTTCGTCGATCTTGGCGATCAGTTCACCGATGGGACGTTCGAAGTCGAGGAAGGTATTAGCCATCGGTCACTGTGCCACCATGGGGCCGATGCGTTTACCCCCGAGGATGTGAAGATGGAGATGAGGCACCTCCTGTCCCCCATGGGCACCGGTATTGATGATGGTGCGATAGCCTGTTCTGTGCAAACCGAGCCAGCTCGCAATCGAAGTGGTGCGTTCCAGCAGCAGACCAGCCAGGGGGCGATCCTCTTCGGTCAGGTCGTCGAGAGAGGCTATATGGCGTTTCGGAATCACCAGCACATGCACTGGTGCTGCCGGATGGATATCCTGGAAAGAGAGGATCTCTTCGTCCTCGTAGACTTTCTCACAGGGAATGGTGCCTGCGACAATCTTGCAGAAGATACAGTCCGGTTGCATGGAAAGCTCCTTGTTGTTGAGGTCGGCTAACTCAAACGCTGGATATTGGCCCCCAGGGCCATCAGTTTTTCTTCGATGCGCTCATAACCGCGGTCGATGTGGTAGACCCGTGAAATCAGGGTCTCACCCTCGGCAGCCAAACCAGCCAGCACCAGCGAGGCGGAGGCACGCAGATCGGTGGCCATGACCGGGGCCCCATGCAGTTTCGGCACGCCACGCACCAAGGCGGTATTGCCTTGCAGCGAGATATCGGCCCCCAGCCGCTGCAACTCGGAGACATGCATGAAACGGTTTTCAAAGATGGTTTCGGTAATGGCGCCGCTGCCTTCCGCAACACTGACCAGGGCCATCATCTGGGCTTGTAGGTCGGTGGGAAATCCGGGATAGGGGCAAGTCTTGATGTTGACTGCACGTAGACGGCTATCCGGTTTGGGATAAATACGCAGGCTATTGGCCTGTTCCTCAATGATCACACCCGTTTGACGCAGTTTGGCGATGGGTGATTCCAGCAGAGTCGGAGAGGTATTGGTCAGGGTGATATCGCCTCGGGTCATGGCTGCGGCCATGAGGAAGGTGGCCGTTTCGATACGGTCGGGCAGAATATCGTGGCGGGTGCCGTGCAGGCGTTCGACTCCGTCAATGACGATGGTGCTGGTTCCAGCGCCGCGGATGCAGGCCCCCATGCTGTTGAGACAGAGGGCCAGATCGGTTACTTCCGGTTCGCAGGCGGCATTTTCCAGAATGGTCCGGCCATCGGCCAGAGTCGCGGCCATCATCAGATTCTCGGTACCGGTGACCGTGACCAGATCGAGCACAATACGGGCCCCATGTAGCCTTTTGGCCTTGGCGTGAATGTAGCCACTGGTGAGCTGTACCTCGGCACCCATCGCTTCCAGGCCAGCCAGATGCAGGTTGACTGGACGGGAACCGATGGCGCAACCACCGGGCAGCGAGATACGGGCGTCGCCACAGCGCGCCACCAGCGGGCCCATCACCAGCACCGAGGCACGCATGGTACGCACCAGATCGTAGGGAGCCAGGGTATTGCTGATCTGGGTGCAGGCGATCTCGACGCCCAGCTGCTCATCGACGGTGATGTTGGCGCCGTGTTGACCCAGCAGCTCCAGCATGGTGGTGACATCGCGCAAATGGGGTACATGGGTGAGACGCAGCGGCTCATCGGTCAGCAGCGCGGCAGCCAGCGTGGGCAGGGTGGCATTCTTGGCACCGCTGATCTCGACGGTTCCTTGCAGGGGGATGCCCCCTCGTATCAGGATTTTATCCATGTTTTTGTTTTATGATCCCTGTGATAGCGAAATTGAGACCATCATGGTAAAATGATCTGCCACAGGAATCAAGGAACGTCGGGGAGGAATAATTCCCTTTGAACAAGGATTGAAAGGCATGATATCTTCGCAGTTTGGTTCCATCATGTTTTTAACCGTTGATTGGGTAGATCAAAAATGAATCTATGGCAATATTTTCTGAATAACCATGGCAGGACTATTACTAAATCGACCCATTACTTTTCAATTTATGAAAGATATTTATCTGGTTTTGTCAATAAGTCCGTGCTGTTCATCGAAATTGGATGCGGGGCAGGTGGATCGTTGCAGATGTGGAAGCGTTATCTGGGTCCACATGCGACCATCGTGGGGATCGATATCAATCCGATGTGTCGCTATTTCGAGGAAGACCAGGTCTTTGTTCGTATTGGTTCCCAGAGTGATACGGCATTTTTGCAGGCCGTGCTGGATGAGTTTGGTACACCTGATATCATTCTCGACGATGGCAGTCATATGCAGAGTCATGTGATGGCCAGCTTTAATTTTTTATATCATAAATTATCTAACAATGGCATCTATATGGTTGAGGATCTGCATACTGCCTACTGGACGGAATATGAAGGTGGCCTGCGCAGCCCGAGTTCTTTTATGGAGCTGTGCAAGAAGTTGCTGGATGACCTCAATGCAGACCATAGCCGTGGCGCGAATCCTCCCAATCCATTCACCAGAGACACGGTCGCGGCCCATTTTCATGATGCCTTTGTGGTGTTCGAACGGGGCCATCATAGCTGTTCGCGTGAGCAAACCACCGGTAACGACCTGGAAATGGTGCAGTGGTACCGTTGGGGAGCCGAGCAGGGTGATGCTTGGGCGCAACGCAATCTTGGTTTCCTGTACGCCACTGGAAAGGGACTGTATGCAGTGGGTGACGGGCGCGTGGCCCAAGATCATGCAGAAGCAGTCAGGTTATTCCGTCTGGCTGCGGAACAGGGAGATACCACAGCCCAGCTGCATCTTGGCGCCATGATAGCGAATGGTCAGGGAGTAGCGCGTGACCCGGTTCAGGCCTTGATGTGGTGCCGTATTGCAGAACGAAGTGGCCACCAGAATGCCTCTGAAGTGTGCAGCATGATCGCCAGATCGATGACACCGGATCAGATTGCTCGTGCCCAGGATCTTGCCAGCAACTGGAAGCCCGCCTAGACCGGAAACAGCTGCCGTCGTGCCCGCAGCAATCCGCTTGGGCGCCAGATCATCATCAGCACCATGGTGACACCGAATAACAGAATGCGGTAGTCGGAAAATTCGCGCATCGCCTCAGGCAGGATGGTTAGCAACAGTGCGGCGCAAATGACTCCGATCACCGATCCCATACCGCCCAGAACCACCACTGCCAGGATCAGGGCTGATTCAAAAAAGGTGAACGAGGTCGGATTGACAAACCCCTGCGATGTGGCGAAAAAGACGCCTCCCAGGCCACCGATCATCGCGCCCATGCTGAAAGCAGACAGCTTGACCGTCACATGGTTGATGCCAAGCGAGCGGCAGGCAATTTCGTCGGCACGCAGGGCGTCCCAGGCCCGTCCCAGCGGCATCTGCTTCAATCGCCGTGCCAGTACGATGATACCGGCGACCACCAGCAACAACACCAGATAGATAAAGATGTAGCGGTGGGAGTTGGCATAGTCGATGCCGAAGAACTGATGAAAGGTCTGTTGTCCCGTTGCCGCCCTGCGATTGAACTCCAGCCCGAACAGGGTTGGGTAGGGCGCCGCCATGCCGTTGGGACCACCTGTGACGTGGACCCAGTTGTTGAGTACCAGACGGATAATTTCGCCGAAGCCAAGGGTGACAATGGCTAGATAATCACCGTGCATGCGTAACACCGGAAACCCGAGCAGCAGGCCAAACAGGGCTGCCAGCAATGCTGCCAGGGGCAGGGCACTCCAGAAGCCCAATCCCAGATAATGATGGCCAAGGGCGCAGGTATAAGCGCCGACGGCATAAAAAGCGACATAGCCCAGATCCAGCAAACCGGCCATGCCAACCACGATGTTCAATCCCAGTCCCAGCAGCACGTAGATCAGCGCCAGGATGGCTACGTTGAGCCAGTATTTGTTGAGAACTGCCGGTAGACAGAGTGTCAACAGCAGCAGGACCCACCACAACCAGCGGTAGTAGGGTGGTGAGGGCGACTGGACGGTGATGGCATGGCTGTTGGAGTGTAACAGCCGTTCATACAGTGACCGACCCTGATGGGTCAGCAGCAGCCAGCCAATCAGCAGCCGGCCTGTGAAGGCGACAGCAGCCCAGAACAGGGGTCGGTCCCAGTGCGATACCACGTTGTAACCATCCAGCACCAGGGCGGTAATGGGGGCCAGCAATAGAAACGTAATGACTCCGGTCACCAGGGCTTCCCAAAATACCAGCCGTGGTGTGTTGGCACGGTGGCTCATACCTTTTCCACCTCCGGGCGCCCCAGCAGGCCGCTGGGACGGAACAGCAACACCACGATCAGGATGGAAAAGGCAAAGACATCCTTGTAATCGGTATTGACGAAGCCGGAAAAGAGCGATTCACACAGGCCCAGAATGACTCCACCCAGCATGGCGCCCGGCAGCGAACCAATACCGCCCAACACCGCTGCTGTAAAGGCCTTGACTCCGGTGACAAAACCGATGAAGAAATCAAACGAGCCATAGTTCAGGGTGACCAGCACGCCAGCGATAGCCGCCATGGTAGCCCCGATCACAAAGACTGCGGCGATGATGCGATCGGTATGAATGCCGAGCAGCTGGGCCATGACCCGGTCCTGCTGGGTGGCACGACAGGCCCGCCCCAGGGCGGTACGGTTCATGAGCCAGGCCAGCAGGATCATGCTCACCGGAGCGACAATCAGGATAATCACCTGAATGAAGGTGAGCTGGATGAAGGTGTCGCCGCTGGTAGGGAGGCGAATCGTCCCTTCCAGGATGGTGGCGACGCCCTGATTGCGGGCACCCTGACTGAGACGAACGTAATTTTGCAGCACCAGCGACATGCCGATGGCAGAAATCAGGGGGGCCAGCTTGCTGGAGTGGCGCAAGGGGCGATAGGCCACCCGTTCCACCACCCAACCATGCAGCGCTGTCATCATGACCGTAATGACAAGAGTCAGTGTCAGCAGCAGTGCCAGACCGAACCAGCCCGATCCGCCGCCAAGGCTGGCAAAGACAGCCAGACAGATGGCCGTCAGGTAGGCCGAGATCATGTAAATTTCGCCATGGGCGAAATTGATCATGCCCAGAATGCCATAGACCATGGTATAGCCGATGGCGATCAGGCCATAAATGGCTCCCAGCACCAGACCATTGATCAGTTGCTGACCGATCACATAGAAGTCGTTAGTCACTCCATCTGCTCGTAACTGCCATTCTCTTTCCAGCGGTACATAACATAATCGGACACCTTGAGATCGCCTTTGCTATCCCAGCTTTTCGGCCCCATGACGGTGTCGGTGCTGTTCTTGTGCAACCATTCGGCCAGTTTGCGGCCATCCATGGCTGCCGTAGCCTGAATGGCTTGGGCGATGGATTGCAGCGAGGCATAGGAATAGAGCGTATAGCCCTCCGGTTCGTAACCTTCCTGGCGGAAGGCATCGACTACCTTTTTGCCCTGTGGTACCAGACGTGGATCAGCCCCGAAGGTCATGAAGACATTGCGCACAAAGCGTGGTCCTCCGGCAGACGTGACAAACTCCTGCGACACAATGCCATCGCCGGAGATAAAGGGGATCTCCAGTCCCTGTTCGCGCATCTGCCGCACCAGCGGTCCAGCCTCACTGTGCAGGCCACCGAAGTAGACCGCATCGGCCTTGACCCCCTTCAGTTTGGTGACCAGGGCATTGAAGTCTTTTTCGCCACGGGTCAATCCCTCATAGAGCACCTCGGTGAGGCCCAGGGCATTGAGACGCGCCCGCATGGCGTCAGCCAGACCCTGACCATAGGTATCCTTGTCATGCAGCACGGCCACCTGACGAGCCTTTAGCTTGCGCACGATGAAATCGCCACCGATCAAACCCTGCTGGTCGTCGCGGCCACAGGTGCGAAAGATGGTCGGCATGTTGCGCTCGGTCACGGCCGGATTGGTGGAGGCTGGTGTGATGGCTAGCACGCCGGCATCGTCATAGACGGTTGTGGCTGGAATGGTCGACGAAGAGCAGAAATGACCGATCACGGCGATGACATGTTGCTCATCGACCAAGCGATTGGCCACTGCCAGCGCCTGTTTGGGTTCACAGGCGTCATCGCCCTTGAGCAGCTTGATCTTTCTGCCGTGGATACCACCGGCGGCATTGATATCCTGGGCCGCCCGTTCTGCACCACGCCACAGCTGCTCACCGAAGGCGGCATTGGCGCCGCTGATCGGGCCAGCAACACCGATGCGAATGCTGTTGTCATCCGGAGCAGCGGCAGCCCAGACGTTGCTCGCTACTGCCAGCCATACCATGACTACCATGAGGATGATTTTGATCATGATCGATTCTCCGTGATCTGTTGCAGATAAACCCGTGCCCGACGCTTGCCATCTTCGACGGCGGGCTGATCAAAGGCATTGATGCCAAACAATTCCGCTGTCAGAGCAGTCTCGGTCTCCAGCAGCACAATCAGCTCACCCAAGGCAAAAGCATCGCCAGCGGCCAGGTGAAACGTGCGTACCGGTGCGCCACTGGCAATCAGGGTATCGCGGCTGCCCAGAAATTCAGCTTCGAACAGGGCCCCTATCGGTCGATTTACCAGCGGTGCCAAAGCCTCCATGGACTGAAATCGGCACGGCAGAGTCCGTCCCTGTTGCGCCGATTGTGGATCGTGCAGCAGCGTGAACTGTTTGTCCGGTGGACCGTCAAGGTAGAGTTGCAACTGTGAATGCTGGTCGGTCACCCCCCGTGCTGCGATCGGTGTCAGGCCGCAGCGCTGTCCACGGGTGTTGCGTTTACCCAGACTTTCGCCCCACAGCTGGCCGAACCAGGCCGTCAGACGATCCAAACGGTCGCCGTAGTGCATCTGAATGGTGATATCCCGCCCTGCGGTGGCCATATGCCACTGTGCAGCACTAGCCAGCAGGGCTGGATTGGTCGTGCAATCGTCACTGAGGCAACGTTGCATCATCTGCTGCGCTCCTGATTGCAGCGCCACCAGATCGACCCCAGCCAGGGCAGCGGGCAGCATGCCAACCACCGACAGCACTGAGAAGCGACCGCCAACAGCCGGGTGGAGGATCTGGGGCCAGCCCAGTTCGGTAGCGATTTGTCCCAGTGCCTGGTGCGGGTTCTCGGTGATGACGGCAACATGGTGCGGCAACTGATCGCCCAACTGCGCTTCCAGATCGGGCAGAATCATCAGCAACTGGCTCAGGGTTTCGGCCGTGTTGCCCGATTTGCTGACAAACAGGGCAAAACTGTGGCGCCAATCAATCTGGTCAAGATGCGTCAGCGAGACTGGATCGACGTTGTCGTGGAACAGCACCGGAAAGGTGTTATGGCCAGCTGTTCGCACCAGCATCTCTCCGCCTAGCGAGCTGCCGCCAATGCCAAACAGCAGCAGCCGTTCAGCCCGTGCGCGAATACGTTCGGCCCAGCTTTGACTTGATTTAACCTGCTCGGCTTGGTTGATCAGCGTCAGAAAGGCCGGCAAGTCTCCTTCCTGCCAGCGACGGACGGTGTGGCAGAGTTGTCTGACGGCCGGTTCGAGGGTGACGCTGCCGCCAGCCGCAGCCGTGAACGAATGATCTTCGAGCATCAACGCGGTACGGGCAACAGAAGTTGTATGACGCATGGTTACTCTTTACTCCCGTCCAGGAAGGATTCTGTCTCGACGTTGTTCCTTTTGCCAAGAGACGGGATCAGTAATATTGGCAAAAACGCCCGTTTGTGCCAAGCCGTCAAACGCCTGTTGGATCATTTTGCGCCGGAAGTCACGATCCTGTGTGGCTGGAACTATGGTCTGGACACCTTGTTTATGGTGCCACTGCTCCAAAAACTGGTCGATAATACCGTAAACAAGCTCCTGAACGGATTGGCCCGTCGTGTGGGCAATGGTGGCCAGAATGATCTCTGAATTAGGTGGCAACGTAACAGTAAGCAAGGCATAACTCCTTACAATTTCGGCAAATATTTCAATGGATTGTCTGGTACCTTATGACGCCTGAACTCAAAATAGAGCGATGTTCCCGACACGGCTACCTTCTGTCCAGCAGCGACCTTCTGACCACGCCGTACCGTAAGGCTCTGGTTATGGGCATAGGTGGTGACATAGGCCCCACCATGGCTGACGATCACCATCTTGCCGTAACCGGGTAATTTATCATCGGCATAGGCTACCACGCCGGCAGCAGCAGCAGCAACGGTCGTTCCCGGAGGTAATTTGATCTCGATGCCGTTGTTGCGTTTGGCGCCGAACGTGCCGAAATGGCTGATAATACTCCCTTCAGCGGGCCATTGCCAGCGACGGGGGGTGCTGCTGTTGCGCGCCAGCCAGATATTGCCTTCCTTGTCGTCCAGCTTGTCACCAGAGGCCATCCGGTCGTGACTGACCGGAACGGTGGTGGTGGATGGTGGCGGGGATGCAACCGGTGCCAGGGCGGCTGTCCTTGGTGGCGCAGCTGCAGCCGGTGCGCTCATACCGGGTGGAGGTGGGGCCAGTTCCTCCTTGAAAATGCCCGTGGATGGCCGTGACAGAGGGGTGACACGGACCGGAGCGGGGGCTGTTGCGTCCTGGTTGGAGGGTACCCGATCGGATGAATCCCTATCTCCCCCCGATGGGGTTCCCATGGTGGTTCCCATGGGGGGGCCACTGGCGATGCGAACGGATCCAATGCTTTTGTTGGCGGGTGGTTGAGTGGCCGAGGCGGCCGATTTAGATCCGGCTGAACAACCGCTCAGCAACAGGATCCAGCAGATCATGGCTATACGATTCATTCCGACAAACTCCAGGCCTGGTCTCCGACTAGGGGCACAAAACGACAGGAATCAAATAGTTCGCGACGTATACCGGCGACATAACGTACCACGCGTACCAGGCGTTGCTGTTGTCGGTCTCCCTCCGGCAGCACCATCATACCGCCAACGGTTAATTGGTCTGTCAGACGTTCAGGAACAGCAGGAGCGCCCGCTGTGACCAGGATACGGTCAAACAGACGCTGGTCTGGCCAGCCAAGACTGCCATCGCCCGTACGGTAGACCACATTGTAAATGCCCAGTTGCAACAGCCGTTTGCGTGCCATGTCCGCCAGGTTGGGCAACCGCTCAATGGTGAAGACCTTGTGACACAACTGGGCCAGGACAGCAGTCTGATAGCCGGAACCGGTACCGATTTCCAGCACCGATTCACCGCCGGTCAGTTGCAGCATAGCCGTCATGCGGGCGACGATATAGGGCTGTGAGATGGTTTGTCCCTCGCCGATGGGAAGAGGGGCATCGTTGTAGGCGCGATCGGCCAGTGCTTCATCGACAAAGAGGTGTCTGGGGACACTGCGCATAGCTGCCAGCACCCGGGTATCGTCAATGCCTCGTGCGCTAATCTGTGTCAGCACCATCTGTTCCGGGGTAGAGGTGGTCATGGCCCACGCAAGGTCGCCCCCAGGCGCTGTTGCAACGATTCGATGATGGTCCGCAGGACAGGTTGACACTCCTCCTCGGTCAGGGTGCGATCATCAGCCTGCATCGTGAGGGCAATGGCAACACTCTTGTAACCATCCGGAATACCCGCCCCGGCATAGAGATCAAACAGCTCGGCATGACGGATCAGTGGTTGCTGCTGTCGCGGCAGGGCAGCCATCACCGCCTGTGCCGACACGCTGTTCGGTACCACGATGGCCAGATCGCGGTGAACTGCCGGAAACGGACTGATGGGCGACAGGGAGTGGACGCGACTACGTTCCAGGGCTAATTGTTCGGTCAGCCGATGACAGTCAAACTCAAACAGGAACAGGGGTACAGCCAGATCCAGGGCTTGCTGCAACTGCGGATGAATCTGACCCATCCAGCCCAGGGGAGAAACAGCCCGACGGCCGGGATGCAGGAACTCGGGGCCACCAGTCTGAACATCGGGGCTGCTGATGCCCAACGAGGTCATCCAGGCCACCACATCGCCTTTGAGATCAAAAAAGTCGGCCATACGTTCAGGGGCATACCAGCTACGAGGCTGGACCGGGCCACAGAGCAGACCGGCCAGGCGCTCCTGCTCCACGATTCCTCCCTGACCATCCGGCAGAAAAACCCGCCCCACTTCAAACAGCCGCAAGGTTGTATGGCCACGACGGAGATTACGCAAGGCACTGGCCACCAGACCAGCCACCAGCGAGGTGCGCAGCAGGGACTGTTCTTCCGAAATCGGGTTCAGCAGAGCCATAGCCGGCTGATCGGGGGCAAAACGCTGCTGTTCTTCCGGAGAGATAAAGACATAGTTGACGGCTTCCAGATAGCCCAATCCGCTCCACAGGCGACGATTGGCGGCTGTCAGTTGTTGTAGGTCATCAAGGATCGGTGTCATCAGGAGCGCTTCCGGCATCACCACCGGAACCTGATCGTAGCCATGCAGGCGCACCACCTCTTCAACCAGATCTTCTTCGCAACGCAGATCATGGCGCCAGCTCGGTGGAGTAACCTGTTGCTCGTTACCCTGACAGCCCAAGGCTGTCAGGTAGCGCATCATGGCCTCGGTTGATAACATCAGACCACTGAGACGATTGACCCGTTCTGGCCGGAACGGAATGGCTGCCCGGGGATAGGGCAGGGGACGCTCAACCAGCAGAGCCGGACCAGCCTCGCCACCGGCCAGTTGCAGGATCAGTTGCGTGACGCGGTCCAGTGCTAGACGAATGCCATCCGGATCGGTTCCCCGCTCAAAACGGTAGCGCGAGTCGCTGATCAGGCCCAGCTTGCGACCCGTACGGGCGATGGCCACCGGGTCGAACCAGGCCGACTCCAGCAACAGATCGACGGTGCTACCGGTCACACCGCTATCGGCTCCACCCATGATGCCGGCCAATGCCAGTGGTCTGCTGCTATCAGCGATTACCGTCATGGCCGATGTTAGGGTATAGTCCTGCTCGTTCAGGGCCGTCAGTCGCTCGCCATCACCTGCCTGACGCACCACAATGGGTAGCTGCAATTGCGCCAGATCGAAGGCATGCAACGGCTGACCCAGCTCCAGCATGACATAATTGGTGGCATCAACCACATTGTTGAGACTTCTCAGCCCGACCGCCTCAAGGCGGCGCACCAGCCAGTCGGGACTGGGACGCACGGTCACACCGGTGACCACCCGTCCGGCGTAGCGATAGCAGGCCGAAGCCTCTTCGATGGTGATGGTAACGGGATGCCGCTGCGCCACTCTGGGCTGCTCTTCCACATGAACCACCAAGGGCAACAGGGAGGTATGGGTGAGGGCAGCCAGTTCGCGCGCCACACCACGTACGCCCAGACAGTCGCCGCGATTGGGGGTGATGTTAAGCTCGAACAGCTCATCCTCATAGCCCAGTACTGTTGCCAGAGGTTGATCGTCCGCCGTGTCGGCAGGCAGGATGAGGACACCGTCCGATGTGTCGGCCAGACCCAGTTCCGTAAGCGAGCAGAGCATACCAGCGGAGGGTTGGCCACGAATGGCGGTGCTGGCGATGGTCATGCCGTTGGCTAACTGTGCTCCGGGCAAGGCCACCGCAACGACGTCTCCAGCGCGGTGATTGCGTGCTCCGCAGACGATGGTCAGCTGTTCCTGACCCATCTGGACCTGACAAACCGTCAGACGGTCGGCCTGGGGATGAGGAGTCACTTGTCGTAGCAGGCCGGTGCGCACGCCCGCCAGATGGCGACCAAGATTGACACGGGCCTCCACTTCGAAGCCGGCCATGGTCAACCGCTCGGCCGCTTCAGCGGCGGTCATGGTCGTGGCAACATGCTCCTGCAACCAGCGCCAGGTCAGTTTCACCGGCCATCTCCCATCACGGCAGCGCCATAGCGCTGCAGAAAACGAACATCGTTATCGAAGAAGGTGCGCAAATCACCGATGCCATATTTCAGCATTGCCAGTCGCTCAACGCCCATACCAAAGGCGAAACCACTGTACCGTTCACGGTCGATGCCCACATGGCCCAACACCGCCGGGTGGATCATGCCGCATCCCAGTACTTCCAGCCAACCACTGCCCTTGCAGACCCGACAGCCCTTGCCCTGGCAGAACAGACAGCCCATGTCTACTTCGGCGGAGGGTTCGGTAAAGGGAAAAAAGGAGGGACGAAAACGCACTGGTAGTTCGCGGGCAAAAAAGTGACGCAGAAAAGCAGCCAACAGACCTTTCAGGTGACCAAAATGGACCGTTTCGTCGACCATGAAACCTTCCACTTGGTGGAACATCGGCGTATGGGTCAAATCGGAGTCACAGCGGAACACCCTGCCGGGCGCAATCACCCGCAGTGGCGGAGTCTGTTGTTCCATGACGTGAATCTGTACCGGTGACGTATGGGTACGCAACAGCAACCGCTCCCCGGCAGCTGTTTCAGGCAGATAGAAGGTATCCTGCATCTCGCGCGCCGGATGGTTGGGGGGCAGATTGAGTGCCTCGAAATTGTACCAGTCGCTCTCGACTTCCGGGCCGGTAGCGGCGATAAATCCCATGCCCTGAAAGAAGGTGCCAATTTCAGCGATAGCCCGTGTGATCGGGTGAACTGCACCGGCGGCACGATGGCGTCCGGGCAGGGTAACGTCCAGCTGTTCGCGCACGACGCGGTCCGCCAGGGCGGCCTGCTTCAGGGTCAACACGCGCTCATCCAGAGCACGCTGGAGAGTCTCGCGTGTCCGATTGGCCTGCTCTCCCGCCTGCTTTCTCTGCTCGGGCGCAAGCGTGCCGAGGCTGCGCAGGATCTGGGTCAGCTCCCCCTTGCGACCGAGGCAGGAGAGACGGACCTGCTCCAGATCATCGTCCGAACCAGCCTCGGCAATGGCAGCCAGCAGACGCTGTTGCAGCGCCAGCAGATCTTCCAGCATGATAGCCGTTTAGGAAGCCTGTAACGCCAGCTTGGCCTGTTCGGCCAACTGGGTAAAGGCGGCAGCATCGGTCACAGCCAAGTCGGCCAGCACCTTGCGGTCCAGTTCGATGCCAGCCTTGTCGAGGCCATTCATCATGCGACTGTAGGACAGGCCATTGATCCGTGCCGCAGCGTTGATGCGCACGATCCACAACTGACGAAATTCACGCTTGCGCGCCTTGCGGTCACGATAGGCGTATTGAAGTCCCTTCTCCACCTTTTCGAGCGCAATGCGATAACAGCTGTGATGCCGGTCACGATAACCCGAAGCGAGATCAAGAATCTTTTTATGGCGCTTATGCGCGGTAACTCCCCGTTTAACACGTGGCATGGTCGTTCCTCAATGAGTCAAACAAATGATTGAAAGGGTCTACAGATAGGGCAGCATCTGGCGAATGGACGCCACATCAGCCTGGGCTACAAAAGAGGGCGACAGCAACGAACGCTTTCTCTTGGCCGACTTCTTGGTCAGGATGTGACGGTGATTGGCCTGATTGCGGCAGATGCGTCCTGCTCCGGTGGCGCGGAACCGCTTGGCCGCACCGCGATGGCTTTTGATTTTAGGCATGTTTACGATCTCTCATTCTCTATTATGATTGAGGGCTACAAGTCACTCTTCGTTGTCATCATCATCATCGTCGTCATCGTCGTCCTCCACATGCAGACGATCCTCCATTTTGGACAACGACGGATCCTGAGGGGGTAGGTTCTTTCTGGCAGCACCAGCCTTGATGGCCTGCGGTGTCGGAGCCAGCACCATGGTAATCTGGCGACCGAGCAGTTTCGGCGGCTGTTCCACCTTGGCGATTTCTGTCAGATCGGCCTCTACCCGATCAAGGATGGCCTGACCAAATTCCTGATGGGCCATTTCCCTGCCCCGAAAGCGCAGGGTACACTTGACCTTGTCCCCGGCCTCCAGGAACTTGCGGATACTGCGTAGCTTAACCCCATAGTCATGTTCATCCGTTCCAGGACGAAACTTGACTTCCTTGGTGTCGATGCGGGCCTGGTTACGACGGGCCTGCCGTTCACGCAACGTCTTCTGGTACTTGAACTTGGTGTAGTCCATGATCTTGCACACCGGTGGATCGGCCTCTGGTGCCACCTCCACCAGATCCATACCCGCTTCAGCGGCCATGGCCATGGCCTGATCGCGCGAAACGACTCCCACCTGCACCGAGTCCTCGCTGATCAAACGAATACGCGGATAACGAATCTGCTCGTTAACTCGCACATCATCACCCTGTTTTTGCGACACAGGCCGTTCTTTAATAGGTAACTTGCTTATGGGGAACCTCCTCTATAACGTTAACAGGATCAATTCAGTGAGCAAGGGCTTGGCGCTGAGTCACCTCATCGACCAGCCGCTGCAACAAATCAGGGATGGATTGAGTGCCCAGTGCACGTCCCGACCGACCGCGCACGGTCACGCTGTGATCGCGCTGTTCATTATCGCCAATGATCAACAGGTAGGGCACCTTTTTCAAGGTATGCTCGCGAATTTTGTACCCAAGTTTCTCATTGCGCAAGTCACAATCGACACGCAACCCAGCCAGACGTAGCTGATCCCGTACCTGCACCGCCCAGTCGCCATGAGCCTCGGTCACGGTCAGCACCATGGCCTGTACCGGAGCGAGCCACAACGGAAAGTCACCGGCATAATGTTCGATCAGGATACCAAAAAACCGCTCCAGCGAGCCCAGCAAGGCGCGATGGATCATGATCGGCCTATGACGGTTGCCGTCCTCACCGACATAGCTCATGTCAAAACGTTCGGGCAAATTGAAATCGAGCTGGATGGTGGAACATTGCCACTTGCGGCCGATGGCATCGGTGATCTTGACATCAATTTTCGGGCCGTAAAAGGCGCCACCGCCAGCATCCACCACGTGAGACAGTCCTCGTGACCGAATGGCCGCTTCCAGCGCGTCCGTGGCGCGCTGCCAGATGGCGTCGGAGCCAACCGACTTGTCGGGTCGGGTAGACAGATAGACATCGAAATGGTCAAAACCAAAGGTGCGCAACATTTCCAGCGTCAGGTCGAGAATAGCGCCGATTTCGGTTTCGATCTGGCTTTCCTGACAGAAGATATGGGCATCGTCCTGGGTGAAACCGCGTACCCGGAACAGGCCATGCAACACACCCGACATTTCATAGCGATAGACGGTTCCCAGCTCGGCCCAGCGTAACGGCAGTTCGCGATAGGAACGCAGCATATCCTTGAAGATCAGCACATGAAAGGGGCAGTTCATCGGCCGGATCTGATACAACTGCTCATCCACCGCCATCGGTTTGAACATCGACTCATTATAGAAGTCGAGATGACCGGAGGTACGCCACAGGTCGATGTTGGCGATGTGCGGCGTATGCAGAAACTCATAACCAGCCGCAACGTGGCGATCTTTCCAGAAGTCTTCGATAGCTCGGCGCATGCGGGCACCGTTGGGATGCCAGAACACCAAGCCACCACCGGCATCATCCTGGATGGAAAAGAGGTTCATCTCCTGACCCAGGCGACGGTGATCACGCCGTGCCGCCTCTTCCAGCAGATGAAGGTAGTGGTCCAGCGCCTTCTGGGTTGGCCACGCGGTGCCATAAATACGCTGCAGCTGACGATTGCGGGCATCGCCACGCCAATAGGCCCCAGCGACACGCAGCAGCTTGAAGGCGATCAGATGGGCGGTATGGGGTACGTGAGGGCCGCGACAGAGATCGATAAAATCACCCTGGCGATAGAGCGACAGGGCCTCCTCCGTTGGGATGGCAGCAATGATCTCAGCCTTGTAATGTTCACCCATCTGCTGAAACAGCTGCACCGCCTCGTCACGTGCCATCAGCGTGCGTTGCACCGGCAGACGCCGAGCGGCAATCTCGGTCATACGCCGCTCAATGGCCTGCAGGTCATCGGGCGTAAAGGACCGTTCGTAATCGAAATCGTAATAGAAACCATCTTCCACCGCCGGACCAATGGTCACTTGGGCCGTTGGGTAGAGCTCCTTGACGGCATGGGCCATCAGATGACTGGTGGAATGGCGCAGGATGGTCAGCCCCTCAGCTGAATCGGCCGTGATCAGGGCAACACGGCTATCACGATCAACCACCGTCTCCATGTCGACCAGCTGGTCATCCATTCGTCCAGCCACAGCAGCACGGGCCAGCGCTGGGCCAACAGCCGCCGCTACCGCCGTCAGCGTGACAGGAGCCTCGAAGGTGCGCTGGGCACCATCCGGTAGTGTGATTGTAATCATGACGTCATCCAGACAAACGATAATTTTACGACTGAGTAAAATTGGCAAGTATGGGCAGAAAAGAGGGGACTGTCAAGAGATTCGTTGACTCCACGACGCGACACCCCTCACCCTGGCCCTCTCCCACAAGGGGAGAGGGAAATTGAGGGGGGTAGGACGGAAAAACAATCAGGAAATCTGCACGACGATGTCATGCAGCACATCACCGGCATGGGCCAGATGATCGCCAGCATTGGAGAGGTGACGATAGATTTCGCGTCTCTTGAAGGTATCCATGACTTGGCTCATGGCCTGGACCTCAGCACCCTCGGAATGGGTCTTGAGCATTTGCATGGTACGCTCATCAGGATTGAACAGAGCAGCGATAGCGCGGGTATAACATTTCTCGACGTTACGCTCGGCCTTTTTGGCAGCGATAGCCCCTTCTTCGGCATCACGAGGATTGACGGCCAGCATCTGGAAGCCACGCTGTAGCGCGGTCACGCCGTCACGCAGCACGGTGGTCATTTCCACCATGTACTGGTCCGGTTTGACACTGAGAATCTCCATCTCGCGAATGGTCGTTTTGAAATAGTTGATCACCACATCGATCGACATGATGGCGCGATAAATATCTTCACGATCCATCGGTGTAGCAAAGGCGCTGTTCAGCACGTCAAGGTTACGCGCCTTGACACCATCAGCGGTATGCTCCAGTTCACGGATCTTGAGACCTTTTTCGGCATCGCCGGTTTCCATGAACACGACCAGCAGATCAGCCGACTCAACCACAATGTTGCACTGGTCACCAATCATGCCATAAAAATCGGGCACTTTAGGGAAGACGTTATTGAGCAACTTGCTGAAAAAAGAGTTTGAACTCCCACTCATTTTCTAAAACCTCCATAATACACAACGCGTACAACAGCCACTCCA
>JADGCH010000027.1 GCA_015229115.1 Magnetococcales bacterium | reverse complement strand
CTCCCAGCACTGATCGGGCTCCTGGTTGTACCCTTTCATGCGCTCCTTGTCCAACTTCATGATGTCGCTGGGGCAAATATACATGCAGGCGGTTTTATCCTGCCCCTTGCAACCGTCGCACTTCTCAGCCATGACGAAACTTGGCATGACGCTGTTCCTTTCTTCTTTTTCTGTATCTGTGTGATGTCGCAACCTCCTCCCCATTTGACCAGGAGAGGAGGTTGCAGGTCAAATCGATTAGACGATTAACGACACGATCATGAGCGCCACAATGTTGGCGATCTTGATCATGGGGTTGACGGCTGGTCCGGCAGTATCCTTGTAGGGGTCGCCTACGGTATCACCGGTGACGGCTGCCTTGTGGGCATCAGAACCTTTGCCACCATGGTTGCCTTCTTCAATGTATTTCTTGGCATTGTCCCAAGCACCACCACCGGTGGTCATGGAGATAGCCACAAAAATACCGGTAATGATGGTTCCCATCAATACGCCGCCCAGAGCCTGGGGACCGAGGATGAGACCCACCAGCAGGGGAACCACGACCGGCAACAACGACGGAACGATCATCTCACTGATGGCTGCCTTGGTCAACATGTCGACAGCGCGCGAATAATCCGGCTTGGCAGTCCCTTCCATAATGCCTGGAATTTCACGGAACTGGCGCCGTACTTCGATGACGACGCTACCCGCAGCGCGGCCAACCGCTTCCATACCCATGGAGGCAAACAGGTAAGGCAACAGACCACCGATGAACAGCCCGACGATGACCATGTGATTGGACAGATCGAAGGAAACCTTGGTGGCAGAGAAGTGTGCCAGCTCGTGGGTATAATCGGCGAACAGCACCAGCGCGGCCAAACCAGCCGAACCGATGGCATAACCCTTGGTGACAGCCTTGGTGGTGTTACCAACAGCATCGAGAGGATCGGTGATGTCGCGGATTTCCTTGGGCATCTCAGCCATCTCGGCAATACCACCAGCATTGTCGGTGATCGGACCATAGGCATCCAGCGCCACGATGATACCGGTCATGGAGAGCATGGAGGTGGCTGCAACCGCAATACCATACAGACCAGCCAGATTGTGGGACAGCATGATGGCAATACAGACCGCTATCACAGGCGCTGCCGTCGCCTTCATCGACACACCGAGACCGGCAATAACGTTGGTGCCGTGCCCGGTTTCAGAGGCCTTGGCAATGGCGCGCACCGGAGCATACTCCGTGGCGGTGTAGTATTCGGTAATGATCACCATGGCTGCGGTCAGCACCAGACCGATCAGGGCGGCACCATAGATCGCCCCAGTGGAGTAAACGCCATTGCCACTCATCAGCCAGCTGGTGATCGGATAGAACAGCACCGCTGAAATGACACCGGCGGCGATCAATCCCTTGTAAAGGGCATTCATGATCTTCTGGCCAGGCTCAGCCTTGACGAAATAGACACCGGCAATCGAGGCCAGGATGGAGACGCCGCCCAACATGAGTGGGTAGACCAAAGCATTACCGAATTTCGGCAACGTCAGGGCACCCAGCAGGATGGCGGCGACCACTGTCACGGCATAGGTCTCAAACAAGTCGGCTGCCATACCGGCGCAGTCGCCAACATTGTCACCGACGTTATCAGCGATCACGGCCGGGTTGCGGGGATCATCCTCCGGGATGCCCGCTTCGACCTTACCGACCAGATCGGCACCAACATCAGCACCCTTGGTGAAGATACCACCACCCAGACGGGCAAAGATGGAGATCAGCGAACCGCCAAAGGCCAAACCAACCATTGGTTTCAGCACTACGCTCATGTTCTCCCCAGCCCCCTTGACGAGGAAAGCGAAGAAAATGGCCACTCCGAGCAGTCCAAGGCCGACCACCAGCATGCCGGTCACCGCTCCACCACGAAACGCTACCTGAAGGGCACTGTTCAATCCCTCCTTGGCTGCCTGTGCCGTGCGTACGTTGGACTTGACCGAGATGCTCATGCCAAAGAAACCCGCTGCTGCCGACAAGGCCGCTCCCAGGGCAAAACCAACCGCGGTCGCCATATCCAGCCCCATGCCAATCAGCACGAACAGCACCGCCCCGACATAGCCAATGGTGGTATACTGCCGCTTCATGTAGGCCATTGCTCCCTCTTCGACGGCGCCGGCAATGGCCTGCATCCTCTCATCACCGGCACTTAGCCCGAGAATCCACTTGCGGTTCATGAAGGCCCAAGCAACGGCCCCCATTCCGCACAGGATCGACAGGTTCAATGCCCCACTACTCATTGTCACCATGATATCTCTCCATCTCCCTACAGATTATTGTCCCAATTCTTCCATCTCAATTCAACCGAGAATGGCACAAATAGCGCTAAACACCTGGTCCATCGGCAGCATACCATCAACACTCTTCAGATTGCCCTGCCGACGGTAATAGTCGATCAATGGCGCCGTCTGCTGCTGATAGGCACTGAGCCGATTGCGTACCGTCTCCTCGTTGTCATCAGCACGCTGCACCAGTTGGCCACCGCATTGATCACACACGTCAGCCTGTCGCGGTTTTTTGAATTCCCTATGATAACCCTCGCCGCAACCAGCACAGGTGCTACGTCCGGTAATGCGCTGTACCAAGGCCTCGTTATCGGCAGCCAGATCAACCACATGATCAATGGCATGCCCCCTCTCCTTCAGCATGCGGTCCAAGGCCTCAGCCTGTGCTACCGTACGCGGAAATCCATCCAGCAAAAAGCCCCCGGCGCAATCCGGTTCCAGCGTGCGGGCAGCAATGATGCCAATGACGATCTCATCGGACACCAGTCCACCACTTTCCATTACGGCCTTGGCCTTCAACCCAATCTCGCTGCCAGCCTTGACCGCTGCACGCAGCATGTCCCCGGTGGAAAGCTGCGGAATACCATATTTCTCTGCAATTCTGCGTGCCTGCGTTCCCTTGCCAGCACCTGGAGGCCCCATAAACAGCAATTTCATTGTCTCTCGTCTCCTCAGTTACAACTCTCTCTGATGTGTGGTTGGGGAAATGGATCGATGGTCCCGCAAACAGACCACCATATCCCGCAGCTCATCACCCATGCTGTCAGATTTCCATTCATCGGGTATGGGCTGGCTGGCACTGATCCAGCTTAACAAATCGGAATCATCATATTGTAATAATCTAATGAGACAACGGCAATGATCAATATTGAGCAAGGGACGTTGTGACGCAAGAAAACGCTGCAGCAACTCCTCCATTTCCCGCAACGAGCGTCGATCGGCCAGAAACAGCAGTTGCCGCCACAACAGCTCCCCGTCCGGATCGGTGTCACTCACCATCGAATGTCACCAGTCGTGCCTGCCAGTCATGGGCTTCTGTCTGGGCAGCAACGTCCCTGGGTGGCTTGCCATAAAACAGGGCACCCTCTGTCATGACCTGATGATAACTGGCATCGTGCAGATTGGCCTTGCGCAAGTCAGTCTGGCGCAGATCGCACCGCTCAAAACGGGTTGCTGTCAACACCGCCTCACGTAGAATGGCCCCGTGCAGTACCACGTCCTGAAACAGCGCCTCGCTCAGATCGCTGCCCTGCAGCTGAGCTTCGGTCATATCACTGCGCAACCACTGACTGCCCTGCATCGGGCAAAGCATCACATGCACATGACGCAGATCGGCCTCGATAAACTGGCAGCGCTGCAACAGCACACGCTGAAAGAAGGCCCCGTCCAGTCGGGTGCCGATAAAACGAGCGCCAGAAAAATCGGCATCCTGGACAAACGCGGCGTGCAGGTTGCTGCCATCCAGAAGGGTCTCGTGTAGGATGGCACCGGAAAAAACAGTACCGGAGAGATTTTCATGGGATAGATCCATGCCCGACAAGTCGAGAAAGCTGAGGTCGGTATCGGCCAAAGAGCCGTTACGACCGTGGTCACGGATGAGCTCGGCCTTGTTGTGATAGCGCACAGCTACGCCATCAAAACTCTAGGAGGCACGGCCATTGACCCGGCCACCCTGGTCAACAACTCATCGGAAGCAGCGGAAACATCGCGCTCTATCCGTTCCAGTTCCACCGTTTCCATACCAGCAGCAGCCAATTGTTCCAACGTCAAACCTCGGTATTCACGCCACAATTTTACTGGCGATTCTCCTGCCAATTCTCTCCTTAACAGATTATCCGGAATGCGGAAACCATCGTCATGGTCATAAAATTGTTCCAGCAGATCAAGCAGCCGTTCATACAGCGGATAGGGCAAAACAGCATATTCGCGCCTGCCACCCTTTTCGATGAACTGAATACCGTTCACAGATAAAAGCCTCCTCGCGTACCAATTCCACAGAGCTCCCTGTCACCTTACAATGCCCCCTCACCCTACCCTCTCCCACAAGGGGAGAGGGTGAAAACAGATCAGGCTCATTCTCCCCCTCTCCACCTGTGGGAGAGGGGGTGGGGGGGTGAGGGAAAAATTCAGGTCATACAAACAACGAACTGACCGATTCTTCTGCCGAGATGCGGCGGATCGCCTCTCCGAGCAGATGGGAGACTGTCAGAACGCGTATCTTCGGACATTGTTCGGCGGCGGCGGAGAGCGGGATGGTATCGGTGACCAGCAGTTCACCCAGTGTCGAGCTGGTGATCCGCTCCACCGCTGGTCCGGACAGCACCGGATGGGTACAGGCCCCGGTCACCGAATGGGCGCCGTGTGCCAACAGGGCATCGGAGGCTTTAACCAGCGTACCGGCGGTATCGACCATATCATCAACGATGAGACAATCCTTGCCAACCACATCACCGATGATATGCAGTACTTCGGACTGATTGGGTCCCAGACGCCTCTTGTCGATGATGGCCAGATCGACATTGAGTCGCTTGGCGTAGGAGCGGGCGCGCACCACACCACCGACGTCGGGGGAGACCACCACCATGCGTTCAGTGTCGCGGGTACGCAACACTTCCATCAGCACTGGTGTGGCATAGATGTTATCGACCGGCATGTTGAAAAAGCCCTGGATCTGGCCAGCATGAAGGTCCATGGTGAGCACCCGCTGCACGCCAGCAGCGTTGAGAAGATCGGCCACCAGCTTGGCCGTGATCGGCGTACGCCCAGCCTCCTTGCGATCCTGGCGGCTATAACCATAATAGGGAATGACGGCGGTGATGCGGCCGGCTGAGGCACGACGCAGCGCGTCGACCATGATCAGCAGCTCCATGAGATGATCGTTGGCTGGTGGTGACACTGGCTGAATGACAAAGACATCGTGGCCGCGGACGTTTTCGTCAATCTGGATGAATATCTCACCATCGGCAAAACGCCGGATCGTCGCCCCACTGACCGCAGCCAGCAGATAACCGGCAATGCGCTTGGCCAGCTCCTGGTTGGCGGTACCAGAAAAGATCTTCATGTGTTGGCTGGATGTCATAGGATGATCGAGTCCCCTGAATGATGGTCTGGCGAATGATTGGCTGGGCCGCCAGGATTCGAACCTGGGAATGCCGGAATCAAAATCCGGTGCCTTACCACTTGGCGACGGCCCAATCTTACGGTTCAGATTTGGGGTTCAGAACGGTTGGGTGTCCCACCGGCAGACCATTCACGCATGAATGGATGTCGTGTGAACGTGGTTCCCGAAAAGATGGCCCACTGTGGGTGATCCCGGCGTAGAGAGGCCGCAGCCGCATGCGCTGATTTGGGGTGATCGTGCAGACCACACAGCGTACTGCCACTACCCGACATCACCACCTCCCGAGCCCCGGCAGCATGCAGAGCCTGCCAAGCCATCACCATCTCCGGAGCCAAATCCATCGCTGCCGGCTGCAAATCGTTGCCATACCGGTTCGATGCCTCGTCCCACGGTAACTCGTTCCGCAGTAACTTGGGCGCCAGCATAGTGGCGTGACGCTCCTTTGTCAACCGTTCGTGAAAGTGCTGAAACACCCGCGCCGTAGAAAGGGCAACAGCTGGATAGAGCAGCACCATGGGCTGTTCAGGCCAATCAGGCCGTGCGCTTATTTGCTCACCGATGCCGGTGACGCAGGCCGTTTGACCAAATAGGAAGAAGGGGATATCAGCCCCCAATGTCACGGCCAGATCCATCAACTCGGGTACCGAGCGCTGCAACTGCCACAGCTGGTTGAGCGCCAACAACACGGTGGCCGCGTCCGATGAACCGCCACCCAATCCGGCACCCACCGGAATCCGTTTGGTCAGGTGGATCTGCGCCCCCATCCGTGTCTGACCGTAACGTTGCCTCAACCGCTCGGCTGCACGTATCACCAGGTTATGGGACGGATCATCGGTGACCGGTGGGTGACAGTGCAGCCGTAACTGATCGGGTATGAGGGTGATCGACAGCTGGTCAAACAGCGGAAAGAAGGTCATGATGCTATGCAGCAGATGGTAGCCGTCCGGACGCCGTCCTACCACCCGCAAAGTCAGGTTGACCTTGGCTGGTGCCGAAAAGGTGCCAGAGGTCATGGCGATGTCAACGGCGCACTACGCTGGAAACCTGCCGGGATAGCGCCTGGCACAAAGGCGGACACGGGCAGCAGCTGCCATTCCTCCACGATCCATACCAGCCGCTGTCGCTCGCCCCAGGTCAACTCGATGCGCTCGGGATGATCGCGTTCGGCATGCCAGTGGTAGTCGACCTGATAACGGCCATCGCCCGTGCCACCTCTACGCTGCAACAGGCGTCCTGTCTCGGGCTGAAACTGCAGCTGCTCGCCACCGGCGCCGATGACACGATAATTGCCATCGATCTGTACTGGCAACTCCACCAGAGCCAACATAATGCGTAACAGCTGCTGGGGCGCCAGCAGGATACCGGTGATAGCCGCGAGCCCCTCTGCCGTGGCAGGCACTTCCACCCATTCACGCCGCTCCGGCTGGATCATGCGCAGGTAGTCAGGTGTCAGCAACAGATCGCGGGCCACCTGGCGGAAAGGCCCGTAGAGCACAAAGCGTGCGCGCTGATCGCCTTCTCCGGTCAGCACGACACGATTGCGCCGCTCCATCTGGCTGGTCTCCAGATCGAGAATACCACTGATGCGCCAGAAGGACAGTTGCTGCCGTCGCCTAGCCTGGTCGTGCTGCAGCCGGGTCAAGGTCTGTTCAGTCACCGCATCGGGGCCGTACAGGGGTGCCGGAGGGAGTGTCAGAGGTGCGCAACTGGTCGATAACAGCAGCAACAACGCAATCGCTGTCACATCTCTGCACCCCTCACCCTTCCCTCTCCCACAAGGGGAGAGGGTAAGACGAATCACATCATGTCTCCCCCTCTCCACCTGTGGGAGAGGGGGTTGGGGGGGGTGAGGGTACACTTCACGGCGTGACAGGCATCTGCTGCTGGTGACGCAGGATTTTTTCACGCAAAGCGGCGTTGTTCTGATCCAGCTCCAACGCCTTCTGCCACACATCCAGCGCCTCCTGGGGCTGACCCGCAGCCAGCAGGACATCCCCGAGGTGTTCGGTAATAGTGGAATCCTTCGGCTGCAACCGCACCGCCTCACGCATCAAGCGCAGAGCCTCGTCAAAACGCTGCAGACGAAACAGCACCCAGCCGAGGCTGTCGGTGATGAATCCATCCCCTGGAGAGAGCTTGATGGCACGCTGCAGCAAATCGTACGATTCCTGGAGATTTTCGTTGCGCTCGGCCCAGACGTAGCCCAGATAATTGAGCGCTTGGGCGTCGTCGGGGTTTTTGTCGATGTAAAGGCGCAGATCGCGTTCAGCATCAACCCAGCGATTGAGCTTGTCGTAGGCGGTGGCCCGCATGTAAAGAAAGCGCCACTGTTCCGGGTCCTGCTGCAGGATGCGACTGCTGATCGCCACCACCTCTTCCCAGTGACTGTCCTGCAACAGCAGCGTGGCCAAAGCCAGAGCAAGATCAATGCGTTTGGTATCACCCCGATCCAGCGCACGCAGACGGGTGATGGCAGCGGCCAGCTGCTGCTCACCCGCTTCAATCAGCGCCATGCGAATCTGGGCCTTGATAAAAAATGGCTCTCCGGCTGGTACCCGAGTATATTGCTGCATCGCCTCGTGGGATTGCTGCACCCCCTCCAAAGCCATGCCAAGGTAGAAACGCACGCCGGCGTTGTCTGGCTGCACCGCCTCAGCGAGACGCAATTCCTTCAGGGCATCAGCATAACTATCTTGTCCCAGCAACAGCACAGCGGTGGCCAGATTGGCCTGGACACTATCGGGAGCGTTGCGCAGCGAGGCCTGAAAATCAGCCATGACCGTGTTATGATCCTGCTGCTGTTTCAACTGGCGGACACGTTGCTGGACCATCTCGTTGCCCGGATCACGGGCTAGATAGAGACGATAGAGCTGCTCTGCCTCACGGTAACGCCCCTTGATCTGCAAAATAGCCCCTGCTGCCAGAACCGGTTCCGCCTGCCTTGGCGCACGCCGGTGGGCATCCTGGAACTGACGCAGGGCACTATCCATGTCTCCCTGATTGACGTAGGCACTGCCAACGGCTACCCTGGCCCTCCAGGCTGTCTCCGAACGACCCAGTAGCGGACGAATCACCTCATCGGCCTTTTTAGGCTGCTTGAGCAGACCATAGACCCGTGCCATCACCAGTCGCAAGCGCACTTGGTTGGGCTCTAGCCGCAACAGGACTTCGTAGTGTTGGATGGCTTCGGCATGTTTCTGTTCAGCACTCAGAATGCGTGCCAGAAGCAGATGAGCGGCACGATGATCCGGTTTATGCTGCAACAGCTGACGGGCATGGCGAACAGCATCGGGTAGGGCTCCCCGTTGCAAGGCCAGATGCATCATGGTCTCCAGCGCATCACCACTATGGCTCGGATCGAGCTCGACGACACGGCCCATGGCCGCCTCGGCATTCTGCCAGTCCTGCTCCTGCAGATAGAACTGGCCCAACAGGTATTGATGCACGAGCTGCTCCTGATAGGAGCGACTGGCCTCAGCGTCTGGCAAAGGCCCGGTCTGTACAGCCGGCGTAACCGGTGCAATCGGCGATTGGCCATCCGGGCTGACACTGCTACAACCGGTCAACCCCAACAACAGCAGGATCACCCCGCAACAGGAGACATCGTGGAAGAGGTATTTCATCGTTATCAGGAAACCTGTCTCAATTGACGCAATAGATCGTTCATATCCAGATGGTACATCCGGACCACATCCTCCAGGGTATCCGCGCAGGATGCCAGGCAGTCCGCACAATCGATGCCCATTTCCGCCAGGATAGCGCCCAGATGGGGATACTCCTGAATCAGATCGGCCATGTTTCTGTTGAGATCGATGGGTTCCATTTTGTTCCATTTGATAAAAGGACTTGCACAATCGCTGTTATGACGCTACCATGGTAGTTTTAGCATGGTAGTTTTAGCAATGTTTATTCCAAGGAGAACCGTCGGTGTCTCGTAAGTGCCTATTAGGGGGCAAGGCCCCTCAAACCGGTTACAATGTATCCCATTCCCACCGCAGAACCAAGCGGCAATGGTTGACCAACATGCAAAACAAGGCGCTGTACAGCGTTGCACTTGGGCGTCCCATTTATACAGCCATTCCGGCCTGCGAGCTGCGTACAGTCGACCGCATGGGCGGTCTTGACAACTACCTGCTCAGTCAACCGGAGCATGAACTTGCTGCACCACTGCGCCGGTTACAGAAGCTGATCCGCCAGCGTCAGGTGGCCCAGGCCGTCGCTTCCTAGAGTTCTAGCTCCTCGATTTACCCCCTCACCCTGCCCTCTCCCACAAAGGGGAGAGGGTGGTCCCGCATCAGGCCAACAAGTCTGTTACTGCCAGCCAAAATACATCCGGACCGAATCGGCCAAGCGTCCAAAAAAGCCCGCAGGCTCGATCTTCTGGGCCGCTACAACAGCGGCGCTCATGATCTCCTGGTTGCCCATCCGAACCGTCAGGGTGCCGAGACGATCGCCCTGGTTCAGGGGTGCCACAATGGGATCGTTGTAAGTCAGGCCCGATTCGATCTTGCCGCGGTCCCGTCGCAGCACCGATACCAGTACTGGCTTTTCCACAATACCATCGACCCGCTCCCGCTCGCCTTTCCAGACACGGAACTGTCGCACCGCCGCCCCTTTATCATAGACATGCACCGTCTCATAGAGGCGATTGCCATGACGCAACAACCGCAGGGCCTCCTCTTCACGAATCTTGCTGCTTTTGGTCCCTAGCAGCACCGTCCCCAGCCGCTGTCCATCCTTGTCGCTGGTGGCAATCAGACAATAACCAGCCGTCTGGGTATGACCAGTTTTCATGCCGGTGATATGAGGATCGCGCCATAACAACCGATTACGATTAAACTGCCGAATACCGTTAAAGGTATGCTGCTTCTCACGAAACAAACTGACATACTGGGGGAAGTCGTTCATGATGGCCCGCGCCAGAATGAACATGTCACGCGCCGATGAATAGTGATCGGGTTCAGGCAGACCGGAGGCGTTGGTAAAATGGCTGTTGTTCATGCCAAGCTGCTTGGCCTTCTGTGTCATCAGATCGGCAAAACCTTTCTCCGAACCGGAAATATGTTCCGCTACCACGGTACAAGCATCGTTGCCGCTCTGAACAGCAATGCCCATCAGCAGATCGTGGACGGATACCTCGTCGCCTACCTTGACAAAGGTTTTTGACCCGCCCGTACGCCAGGCCCGCTCGCTCACCAGCAACTTGGTCTCCATAGTCATGGTACCACGTGCCAAGGCATCGAAGGCGAGATAGAGCGTCATCACCTTGGTCAGGGAGGCTGGATCGCGCCGCACGTCGGATGCCTGTTCGATCATCAACATACCGGTGTCCAGATCCCCCAGAACAGCTGACTCAGCACGCACCTCGAATGTTTGTGGCTCCTCCTGGTGGGTCACCGCTGCCGGTGCGGCCCAGACCACACCCGTAACAGGCGCTATGACAAGCAGGATGGCACAGACCCAAGACCGGAATCGATGGTTGATCAAATTCATGGATTACTCCCTCTTCTGCCGTTATTCGACAACAATGCGGGCCGGGCCAAGCCCCTTTCCTGCCAACAAGGAAAGTGTGGCATCGGCCACATCAACACTCTTGAATGGCCCAAGTCGCACCCGATAATACTGTTTTTTGTCAACATTGACACGGAATACACGCACCTGATGACCTGTTTTCATGCGATTAATACGCTCAGCCTGATGGGAAGCGTTGTGTGAGGCACTGAAGGCACCCAGCTGGACGAAAATCTGTACCCGGGTTTGTACCGGGTCGACTGGCTTACTGCCGGCAGCAGATGCCGTCACCGCAGCCGTCATGATGACCTGATCACCGGGATCGGTCACAGCTTCAATCCGGACGCGTGTGGTGCCCTTGTGATCAAAACCAAGTTCCCGGGCCGCCCCATAGGAAAAATCGACCAGACGACCACCGGTAAAGGGACCACGGTCGTTGACCCTGACCAACAGCTGCCGACCATTCTCCAGGTTGGTGGCCCGGATGGTACTGGGCAGCGGCAGAATGGTGTGAGCAGCCGAAATCCGGTACATATCAAATGGTTCACTGCTAGCAGTGCGTTTACCATGGAAACCAGGTCCATACCAGGAAGCGACCCCTTGGGCCACATACCCCTCAGCGCTCAACAAAGGATAATAGGTCACGCCATGGACGGTATAGGGTGTCCCTGTTCTGGGGGGCGGTGGCGTTGGCACGGCAGGCTCGGAACCCGGCTGCGGCACCGGTGTCACGGGCGCACAGGCCGAGAGCAGCAGCACCATCATGCCGACAAGCGCCTTGTTGAGCCACGGTATCCTCATAAGGCCTGCACAACCAGCCCATCGCACAACTTGGGTTCAAACCAGGTCGACTTGGGCGGCATAACCATGCCGGCATCGGCTACGGTAAACAGCTCCTCCAGCTGGGTCGGATGGAGGACAAAAGCGGCGGCCATATCTCCACGATCCACCCTGGCCATCAAACGCTCCAGTCCATGGCTGCCACCAACAAAATCGATGCGCCGGTCATGGCGCAAATCGGTCATCGCCAGCACCGGTCGCAACAGATGCTCTTCCAGCAGCCGCACGTCCAGTCGACCAACCGGATGGTGTTCTTCAACCAGCCCAGGCTTCAGATCCAGTCGATACCAGCCATGACCAGCCAGATAAAGACCGAATTGATGCCGTTGCCGAGGTCGAACCGGTGCGGTCTCTGACTCAACAGTAAAACGTTCACCAACGGCTGCCAGAAACTGTTCGCCCGTCAAACCATTCAGATCACGCACCACACGGTTGTAATCGAGAATGTTTACCTGGGAATCAGGAAACAGCACAGCCAGAAAACGGTTGAACCCCTCACGACCAGTCGATCCGCTGCGCTGGGCCCGGCGCGTTTGACAAACCCGCGCTGCAGCAGCCGATCGGTGGTGACCATCGGCGATATAGACGGACGGCAGGTTCTCGAAGGCAGCCACCAGCTGCTGAACCAGTGCTTCCTGCTGCACAACCCAGAAGGTGTGTTGCACACCATCGGCAGCACAGAAATCGTACACCGGCGGCGACTGGATCAGCTGCGCCACCAACAAGTCGATGGGGCGCGACTGGCGGTAGGTGAGAAAAACCGGTCCACTATGGGCCGACAGACTGTCACTGAGACGGGTACGGTCGTTTTCCTTGTCGGCACGAGTCAATTCGTGCCGCTTGATGCGGTCGTTCAGGTAGGCATCGACCGAAGCAGCAGCCACGACTCCGATCTGTTGGCGCTGCTGGGTCATCAGCCGGTAGATGTAAAGGCAGGGAACAGCATCCTGCACAAACAGACCCTGCTCACACCACTGACGCCACCGTTGACGCGCCTGCTGGTAAACAGCCGGATCATCGCTGGCTACACCATCGGCCAAGTCAATCTCAGCCTTGGAGACGTGCAAAAACGAACAGGGATTGCCTGTTGCCAACAGCCGCGCCTCATCCCGACTCAGCACATCGTAAGGAGGCGATGCTACTTGTGCCACCTGCTCCGGTCTGGGACGCCAGCCTGGGAAAGGTGCAATCAGTTTGGCTGCCTGTTGGGAGCTCATACCGGCTCCCTCCGTTGCGCCAATATCCCCTGTAAAGTCTGCTGCAACTGTTCCAGCTCCCATTGCAAAGCCTTGTAAAGCTTGTGTGCCTGCACCATTTCACCTCCATCACGTCCCAACCTTTCCAGCGCGTAGGCCAGCTCATAGACACGAGAGCTCTGGCCAAAAAGACCCGATGCGCCTTTCAGGCTGTGCGCCACCTCGCGCAATGTCAAGGTGTCGGCTACCGCAATAGCCTGTTCGATGGCTGCCACATGACGGGGGGCATCGGTAAAATAGAGCGCCAGAACTTCATCCAGCAGTTCCCAATCCCCTTCTACCGTGCGCAAAATACGATCGAGATCAATCTCGGATGGATCGACGCGCTGCCCTACCTCAGCCAACACCCGCTCAATCTCGGCAAACAGCCGATCAGCCTGGATCGGTTTACCATGAAAGCCATCCATGCCCGCGTCCAGTACCCGTTGGCGATTCTCCTCACCAATCAGGGCTGTAACGGCAATCATGGGTAGATGGTGCCAGCCACGGCTCTGCTCAGCCATGCGAATTTCGTGAGCGGTCGAGATGCCATCCATCACCGGCATGGCCAGATCAACCAGCGCCAGATCAAAATCATGATCGGGATGTTGCTGTAACAGCGCCAACATCTCCTGACCATTGCCAACCACCGTAACCCGATAGTTGTGCCGCTCCAGTAACCGCACCATCAACAGGCGGGTGAAATGGTTGTCTTCCACCAGCAGGATATGCAGCCGCGATGGATCAGGCGGCCCAGACGGCAGCACAGCCGCAGCCACATGGGCGGATTCCTCTTCATCATCCGATTCCAGCCAATCGCGCAACTGAATTGCGGCAGCGTGGACGTGGCACAGGGCCTCATACTGGTAGCGCTCCAGCGGTGTCTCAATCAGCTCGCTGGTGACCGTTACAATCGACTCGGCCAACCGCACCGCCTCTCCGGCATTGTCAATCACGTCACGCTCGGGTCGTATCGTCGACACTTTGTCTGCACTCCGTAGCACTGCTCAATACCTGTGGGAGAAGTTTTCAACGTGGGTCAAGGCCGTTGTGAGCGAGGTCATGGTATTGCGTGCCTCGCCCCAGTCCAGGGCCCCGACAGCCCGCTCCATGCGGCGCGTGACCCTTGCCATGGCTGAGGCCCCGACATTGACGCAGGTGCCATGCAGCTCGTTGAGAGAGTCAGCCAGTCCTGCCGCATCGTGGCTGGTCAGTCGCTGTTCGATGCGCTCAATCAACTCCACTGCCGCCGGCAGGAACTGCTGCAACAGCTCGCGAATCACCCGTTCGTCGTTACCAAACAGCTGCTGCAACTGACTGAGATCGATGGGAGGAAGCTCTCCAGCACTTCTGGGAATCCAGTATTCCAGCTTGGCCCGCAACACCTCCGGATTGACCGGCTTGCTCAGGTAATCGTCCATGCCGGCCTGTAGGCAATGTTCGCGATCTCCCTTCATGGCATTGGCCGTCATGGCAATAATGGGCACATGCCGTGACGAGATGCGATCCATGCGGCGGATGGCGTGGGTTGCCTCAAAACCATCCATGACCGGCATCTGACAATCCATCAGGATCAGTGCATAAGGCAGGTGGTTGACCGCCTCGACGGCCTCCTTGCCGTTCGATACGGCATGGACGGCATAGCCCAACTTCTTGAGCTGCATCAAGGCCACCCTCTGATTGACGGGGTTATCTTCCGCCAGCAACAGCAGCTTGCCTGACTCCAGGGCATCGTAAGCATCCGGCTCAGGCAGAGGCACAGGTGCTCCCTCATTGCGTACCGTGCCCGCCTCAGCCGTGAACGGCTCAACCCGGGGACAAACCAGCTCCGGATTGACAATACCGATGATGGCTTCTACCAGTTCAGCCTGGCGGATTGGTTTGCTGATACCGGATGAGTAGCCCTGTCCCTCAAGACAGTCGTGCCATTCGCGACTTTCATCGTCAGAAACAGCAATCAGGTGAACATTCTCGAGCAGATTCTGGCGCTGCAAGATCCTGGCAAAACACTCCTCTTCCTGTCCATCCAGCGCCACATCAACCAGTACAATATGATAGGGACGGCCCTTCTCCTCGGCAATCCGTATCGAGACGATGGCATCATCGACACTGGCCGCACCACGGCAGAAGCGGCCCCAATGGCCCAGATAGGACTCCAGGATCTCCCGATCCGACTCACGCGGCATCACTACCAGAAAACGCAGGTCGTGCAGCACATCGAGGTTCAGGGCATCGTTTTCCTGTCCCTCCACCAGTCGTGACCGCTGCAACGGAATACGGAACCAGAACACCGAACCGACCCCTTCACGGCTGTTGACGCCGATCTCACCCCCCATCAGGTCGACCAGACGCTTCGAGATCGCCAACCCCAGACCGGTGCCGCCATACTTGCGGCTGGTATCCTCGTTGGCTTGGGTAAAGGGCTGGAACAGGCGGGCATGAGCCTTGGGCGACAAGCCGATGCCGGTATCGGAAACGGAGATATGGATCACGGTGTGCTCGTCGCTTTCCGACTCGACCTTGACCCGTGCCACCACCTCTCCTTCGTCGGTAAACTTGACGGCGTTGCTCATCAGGTTGAGCAGCAACTGGCGGATGCGCCCTGGATCACCCCGCAACGTGCGCGGAACTTCAGGCGAGATAAAGGTCATCAGTGAAATACGCTTGCTGTGCACCTGCGACGCCAGCAGTTCAGCCGATCCTTCCACCACGGTCACCAATGAAAAATCGATGGTCTCAAGATCAATACGACCAGCCTCAATCTTGGAAAAGTCGAGGATGTCGTTGATCAGTGCCAGCAACGATTGCGATGACTCGCGCACAATCTCGGCAAACTCATACTGATCCTCATTGAGCGGAGTATCCATCAGCAGGTCGTTCATGCCGATAATGGCATTCATCGGTGTGCGGATCTCATGGCTCATGTTGGCCAGAAATTCCGATTTCAACCGCGAGGCCTCCAGTGAGGAGTCGCGCTCACGGCGCAACTCAGCCTCCTGCTGCAACCGGTTGGAGATATCCTGGAAGATGGCCACCGATCCGGTCAGTTCATGCCCCTCCATCAAAGGCGTCGTGATATAGGACACCGGCATGAAGCTGCCATCCTTGCGGATGAAATGATCGGTATCGATACGGAAGCCTCGCCCCAGCAGGCTGCGATGCACCGGACAATCCTCGGCTGGCAGGGGCGAGCCATCCTTGCGCTTGAAATGGATGGTGTCGTGCAGGTTCTTGCCCAGCAACTCGGACTCGCGCCAACCCAGTAACCGTTCCGCCTCGGTGTTAAAAAAGGTGACCCGCCCTTGCAGATCGAGTACATAAACCCCTTCTCCCAAGGCATCGGTGATGCTGAGCAGAAAACTGCGGCTATGATCGAGTCGTTGCTCCGCCAGGATGCGGTCGGTGATATCGGTGCCGATGGAGACATAACGAAACGGCTTGCCAGAAGGGGTCATGAACGGCACGATGGTGCTGTCGACCCAGAAGATCGAGCCATCCTTGCGCCGGTTGCGGATTTCGCCGTGCCAGACACGGCCGGAGCTGATGGCACGCCACATCTCGCGAAAAAACGACTTGGGATGATAACCGGAATTGAGGATACGGTGACTTTGTCCTTTCAGATCGGCAAAGGTGTGCTGGCTGACTTCAACCGTTTTGCGGTTGGCATAGGTGATTAACCCGTCCGGATCGGTGATGGTGACCATGGCATGCTGGTCCATGGCAAATTTCTGATGCTCCAGCTCGGCCATGGTCTCCTGTAGTTGCCGTGTACGCTCAGCCAGGATGGTATCGAGCTGTTCACGCTCACGCATGTCGCGGAAAATACCTTCAAAACCAATTTTTTCGCCGTGGTCGTCGCGCACCACCCGGGCATTGAGAGCGACCGGTACGTGGTTACCCCGCTTGCACTGAAAAATGACCTCGAACTCCTGCACCTGATCGACCGATGACAGAATCTCCATCAGTTCAGTCCAGTAGTCCGGATCGATGCAGAGTTCGCTCATGCGCAGCCCGACCAGTTCCTCGGGACGGTAAGCCAGCAACCGTTGACAGGAAGGACTGATGAAGAGCAGCTCACTGGTACGATCGACACGGTAATAGACGTCCTCGATAGAGGCACAGAGACTTTCAAAATGCTTGATGGTGTTGCGCAGGGTCTCGAGCGCCTTCATCTGCCCGGTCATGTCGTGGATCAGCAGCATGTCGCCACTTTCACCATCCACTCCATCGGTGAGACCGTGAATGTGGCCGTTGAAGGCAATCAGGAAATGGTGGCTGATCCGCTCACCGGAAGCGGTGGCATTTTCCAGTATGACGTCGGTGGTACCAAGAATCTGGGCCAGATTGCAAACCGGACACTGGGTAGCAGCCGGCAAGGTCATGTTGGCACGAACCATCTGCCACCACTGCTGTACCCCGCCCCAGTTGGCCGTCATATCACGCAGTGCCGGACTGGCTGGAGAAAGCAGGTCATCTTCACAACGCACGGCAAAGCCCATGGGCGTGCCGCCCATGCTGGTTACTGCTGATTCCAGGTTCAGCCGATTGATCATTTTTTCCACGATTTCCATACCACGGCACAGTCAGAATAGTTGGACAGAATGTTACAGGATAGCAAATTGTGACGGTAAAATCCAGCTGGCATACACGACCCGTTGGCCTACATGACCAATTTTCTGCTTGACCAGAATAGAAATGAACGGATATAATCTTGACTGAATTGCTGTATAGATAATATAGTTAGTCATAAAAATCGAGGGGGGATCTATGAAGCGTCTTGCCTTAATCAGTACATTGGCCGCCTGTCTTGCCGCACCTGTGGCCCTGCAGGCCGACAACGGCACCATCCACAACAGGGGATCGGATACCCTGTTTCCGATTGCCCAGGCCTGGGCCACGGCCTATCAGAGCAAACATCCCGAGACAGCCATTGATGTCAGGGGATGCGGTTCCGATTCCGGTTTTCTGGCCCTCATCAACAAAACGGCCCATCTGGCCAGTTCCAGCCGCGCCATCAAGAAGAAGGAGCTGACAGAAGCCGAGAAAAACGGTGTCTCACCCAGGGAACATCTGGTCGGCTACGATGCCCTGTCGATCCTGGTCAACAAAGCCAACCCGGTCTCCTGGATATCGGTCCCCAGCCTGGCGGAAGTCTACGGCGAGAAAGGAACCCTTGACGACTGGAATAAACTGGGGGTTGCTGTGCCAGGCTGCCCGAAAAACAAGATTACCGTAGTCGGAAGGCAAGTCGGATCAGGTACCCATCTCTTCTTCCAGGAAACGGTGCTGGGTAAACAGCGTGAGTTCAAGCATGACGATAGCGTGATGGACGTCCACGACTCCAACGACGTGCCCAATATCGTCGCCCAGAATCCGTGCGCCATCGGTTACGTCGGCATGGCTTACGAGGCCCCCGACGTCAAGAAACTGAAAATCTCCAAAGACCGCAACACAGCCGTGATCGATGCCACCATGACCACGGCCATCGACGGCACCTATCCCATCGCACGCCCCCTGTTCATGTATACCAATGGCGAGCCTGAAGGTCGTCTCAAGGCCTATCTGGACTGGATCAAAAGCGATGAAGGTCAGTGCATGCTGATCGAAAAAGGCTATGCTCCCGTGCGTCACGTGGCTTGCGGTGGCCGGTAGTTCCGGATCTCCTACGGCTGCTCCACAGCAGGGATGAACCCAACCTGCCTGAGGATATGCTGTCCAGTTGTGCCCCGAATCCAGTTCAGATAGTGCTGTACCGCCTCGGTGGGTTCGTTGGGCACATAGAGGTAAAGAGGCCTGGTGAGAGGATAGGTTCTGTTGCGGATACTCTCCGCAGTTGGCGGCAGACATTCGCCCCGTGTCGTCCGGATGCAGATAGCCCTGATATGTTCCGTGACAAGGGCCATGCCCATGTAACCGATGGCGCAGGGATTGCTGGCTACCCAGTCGGCCAGCTGCCGTGAGTTTCTATGATAGGTCACCTCTCCGCTGGCCATGCGCTGTCGCTGGGAGTTGAACGGTGCCATGGCATCCTGCAGAAAGGCATAGCTACCGGAGTTGTTCCTGCGGCTGCCGAGCATGATCTGACCGGTTTCACATCCCGGCACCGTCACACCCACATCGCTCCAGCTCTTCAACGTACCTGTGCGTGCGTAAAGACTGGCGAGTTGCTCCATGGCAAAACCTTCAACCGGATTGTGGCGGTGGACCACCACTGACAGCCCATCCCAACCGACGATATGCTCCTGCGGCAACAGTCCTGCCTGCCGACTGATTCTGCGCAATTCCTGCTGCTTCAAGGTGCGACTTGAGACCGCCATATCGATATGACCATTGACTAAAGCGGCAATACCATTACTGGAACCGCTGTTATCGGTCGTGATGACGATGGATGGATGGTCCTTATGATAGGCATCGGCCCATGCACGCATCAGGACGTGCATGGTATCCGACCCCTTGGTACGAATAACAGTCTGACCAGGATGATGGGCCACCAGGGAAGAAGAGTAGACGGGCGTTGCCACCATGGCCACCAACAGCACCATGACCGACAGGGACAGGGTGGCAACAGAACCCGTTAAGGTGCCATGGATCAACCGTAACGGCCTTCGATGTAATTGGCCGTTTCCTGACGGGCTGGTGATACGAACATATCCTCAGTAGCGGTATGTTCCACCACTTTCCCCATCAACATGAAAATGCACTCCTCGCTAGCCCTCCTGGCCTGGGCCATGTTATGGGTCACGATCAGGATGGAGTAGCGCCCACGCAACTCCCAGATCAACTCCTCCACCGCAGCCGTCCCCTTTGGATCGAGCGCGGAACAGGGCTCATCCATAAGCAGGATGGAAGGCTTGACCGGTAGCAGTCTGGCAATGCACAGCTTCTGCATCTCTTCCAGAGACAGTCCAACCGATGCCTTCTGATCCAGGCGATCCTTGACCTGATCCCACAACAGCACCTGACGCAAGGCATCTTCCAGCACGCCCTCCTCGTCGCTTTTGGAAATCTTGCGACCGCTGTCGTTGTGAATCCGATAGCCAAACAGGACGTTGTCACGAATGGAGATCGGCAGCGGATTGGGACGCTGGAACACCATGCCGACCTGCTTGCGCAGCTGAGACAGCTCCACCTTGGGGTCGTAGATGTTCTGGTTAAAAACATCCACCGCGCCGGTAATACGAACATAGCCCAGCCGTTCGTTGATACGGTCGACACTGCGCAGGAACGTCGACTTGCCACATCCGCTTGGACCAATCATGCTGGTGATGATGCCCTTTTTGATACGCAGATTGACATCGAACAGGGCCTGAAAGGTACCATACCAAAGGTTCATATCCCGGGTGGTGATTGCAAACTCAGGAGACGTCGTCATCCGAATTTCCCTCCAATATAGTCGTTGGTGCGCTGATCCTTGGCTTGACCACTGAACAGATGTTCCGTCTCGCCCATCTCAACACATTCGCCATTGAGGAAAAAGGCGGTACGGTCAGCCAGACGGTTGGCCTGCTGCACCAGGTTGGTCACCAGGATAATGGTCATCTCGGACTTGAGTTCCTTGAGAACATCTTCGATGCGCATGGTAGTCACCGGATCAACGGCGATGGAAAACTCATCCAGCATGAGAATTTCCGGACTTTGCGACAGGGCACGGGCAATGGTGAGGCGCTGTTGCTGGCCACCGGACAGCAGACTGCCGAGGTGACTGAGACGATCCTTCACCTCATCCCACAGGGCAGCCCGCCGCAAACAGCGCTCCACCAGTTCATCCAGTTGTGCCTGACTACCGGCCGTACCGGCCAGACGGGGAGCCAGTGCGACATTATCGTAAACCGACAGAGGCAGACCGACCGGCAAGGGGAACACCACCCCGATTTTACGCCGCAACGCGTAGACATTGCGCCAGTTACGGGTATCGATATCATCGATGCGGATATTGCCGGTCACATTCATATTGGACCGCATCATGTCCATGCGGTTGATGGCATTGAGAAAAGAGGTCTTGCCACTGTTGGCCGGGCCAATAACGCCAAAGATCTCATTCTCGCGGATATCGAGATTGACCGGTCCCAGTGCCTTATGGCTGCCATAGGTAATGGACAGATCTTTCACCTCAATTTTAGTTCGTGCCTTAGCTTGTGATTTAGCTGAATTTACCATTTCTTTTTGCCCCGCAGACGCATCCGGAACCAGATTGCCAGAGTATTCATGATCAGAACAATACCGACCAGAACCAGTGCCACACCAAACGGCAGACTTTCCGGAATATCGGGCACCTGCGTCGCCACCACAAACAGATGGAGTGCCAACGCCATGGTCTGATCAAAGACGCTGTTGGGCAGGAAGGGCAGAAACATGGCAGCACCGGTGAACATGATCGGGGCTGTCTCTCCGGCCGCACGCGATACCTGCAGAATGACACCGGTCAGGATACCCGGAATGGCATTGGGCAGAACGACCGTCCGGATGGTCTGCCAGCGCGTCGCCCCCATATTCCAGCAGGCCTCGCGAAAGGCCCGTGGTACCGCCTGCATCGATTCCCACGAGGAGACAATAATCACCGGCAGGGTCATGATGGCCAGCGTCAGGCTGGCGGCTAGAATGCTGGTACCGAAACGGAAAAAGATGACAAAGGCACCGACGCCAAACAGGGCATGAACAATGGAAGGAACACCAGCCAGATTGATGGTGGCCAGGTTGATCATACGGGTCAGCATGTTATCCGGTGCGTATTCGCTCAGGTAAACAGCGGCTGCCACCCCCAGGGGGACTGACGCCAACAGAGAAACCACTACCAGCCAGATGGTACCGAACAGGGCTGGGAAAATGCCTCCAGCGGTCATGCCGTTGGTAGGATCGGTAAACAGAAAAGTCCAGGAGATGGCGGGCCATCCCTTGATGATCAGGGTAGCCAGAATGATAACCACCGGTATGACCAGAATCATCATCATGCCACCAAACATCAACCGGAAGCGTTTCTGGACCTGCTCATTGTGCAGATTAATGGGAGCTGCTTCAAACATGGCCCTACCCTTTCCGAACACCGCGGACGATGAAGTCAGCAGTCATGTTGATGATAAAGGTAATCAGGAACAGGAAAATACCGATCGCAAACAGGGACTGGTAATGCGGTGATCCAACAGCGGTCTCACCCAGTTCAGCAGCGATGGTAGCGGTCAGGGCCCGGAACGAGTCGAAGACACTGGTCGGGATGTTGATGGAGTGACCGCTGGCCATGAGAATAGCCATGGTCTCGCCAAATCCGCGTCCCACACCCAACAGACCAGCCGACAGCAGTCCGTTCTTGGCCGCCGGCAGGATAACCTTGTAGATGGTCTGCCAACGGGTAGCCCCCAACGCCTCAGCCGCCTCACGGTAGGTATCCGGCACAGCCTTGAAGGCATCCTCGGCAATGGAGGTGACAATCGGTGCTGCCATCAGGGCCAGAATAATGGCCGAATTGAGCACGCCCAGACCCATCGGCACATCGAACACATCGATAATCAGCGGATTCATGATCGACAGGGCAATAAAACCCCAGACCACGGACGGAATGGCGGCCAGAAACTCGATGACGATTTTCAGGGTTTCACGTGTTTTGCCCTTGGCAAATTCGGCGATAAAAATAGCGGCACCGATGGAAATCGGCAGACAGATCAACATGGCCAGACCCGTTACAGCTGCCGTACCAGCCACCATGGCCAGAATACCGTAGGTGGCCTTATTGAGAGAAGTAGGACGCCATTTCTGCGAGAAAAAGAATTCCTGGAAATTCATGTCACCCAGAATAAAGCCAAACCCCTCCTTGAAGACGAACAGAAAGATGCCGACCACAAAAATGATGGCGGAAATACCACAAACAAACATCAGTATCTCGAACGACTTGTCGACATACCAGTTCTTGTCCCTGGCATCCCCAACCGTTACATGGGTAGGTTGGATTGCGGAATGTGCTGCCATATCAATAGCTCTCCTGGCAGGCTACCAGTTCCATGAGCTGACGCAACTGCAGATTGACTTCACGGTAGATCAACTCGAAACGGGCCTGGGAAGAAGGCCCATCCACGCTCTCACGGCTACCACCCACATCCCAGTCCAGAAATGCGGTATGGAACGGCGGTTTTTCGACATAGGAACGCACTGGCCCCTGAAGACTGACGAGAATATCGACCCGGTTGAGATCGACAGTCTCGATCCCCTTGGGCTGCAATCTGGAGAGATCAAAGCCGATGGTGCGCATAAACTGCACCAGCTGCGGATTGACGCTGCTGGCCGGCAACCGGCTGGCACTGCTGAAATGACACTTGCCAGCGTAGCCCTTCTGGGCAATGGCCTCAGCCATCGGACCCAGAATGGTATTGTCTTCATCGAGAAACAGGATGTTGATCTGCTCTTCCTTGACCACTTCACCGGTGAGCCAGAAAATGACCTCCTCGCACAGGTTGGTAGCACGGTTACCCACCCGCTCCAGCATGTTGAAGATGATGTAGAGGTCAAGGATCTCGCGTGAATGACCGACATGGTCGTCGCCCTCATGGACCAGATCGTTGAAAACGTTGCCCAGTTCATGACTGACCTGGTCATTCATCTCGATGGTGCTACGGGCCAAGCCAGCGTTTTCTTCCATGTAGGCCGTCATCACCTGGCGCAGCATGGTGCAACTGTTGTTGGTCATGGTTTCGATCTTGTGCTGCAGCAGACCGGTGGGGGCAACAGGCAGATCGAGCGACTCGCGTGAGATGTTGACTGCATAGTCGGCCATGCGCTCCAGATCGTAGATCATGCGCAGTGAGGAAGAGATCAGACGCAGATGACCAGCACTGGGCAGATGGCGGGCAATGAAGTTGTGGCAGATGCGGTCGATGTGACGGCATTGCCGGTCAATCTGATAATCCCGCAACACCGTCTGGTTGGCCAGGGACTCGTTGCCGGTAAAAAGGGCCTGGACAGCATGGCGGATGGAAGACTCGACGTCGGCTCCCATGGCGGCCACCGCCTTGCGAATCTGGAGCGCATCCTCCTGCAGTCTCTGTTCATAAATGGGCATATTATTCTCCGTTGATGGCTTAAAAAAGCGTTCACATTGATTACCCCCTCACCCTGCCCTCTCCCGCAAGGGGAGAGGGTAAAGAATGGGGTCTCATGCTCTCCCCCTCTCCACCTGTGGGAGAGGGGGTTGGGGGGGTGAGGGGTATAAAGGGGTAAGGGCGGCTTAGTCGTCTATTTCTTAGCGCAGTTGATCGGGCGTACGGGGGCGTAACCCTTCTCTTCGGTGATGCACTGACCGACATCACTCTTGATCCAGTCGAGATAGGTCTTCAGATCACCCTTGGGTTCGCCATTGGTGTACATGAACAGGGGACGGGCAATGGGATAAACCTTGGAAACAGCGTTAGCCATAGTGGCCTCGACCGGTTGGCTCTTGTCATCTTTGGCAATGGGCAGCTTCTTGACATGGGGTGAATCGTAGGCCAGACCACTATAGCCGATGGCGCAGGGGGTCTTTTCCACCAGATCGATCACGTCCTTGGATCCGTGCAGATCTTTGGTGCCAAGACGGAAGTCGCGTTTCTCACCCAGCACCGCTTCCTGGAAATAGATATAGGTACCTGAGTTGTTCTGACGACTGATCAAAACAATCTTATTGCCCTGACAACCGGGCACTTTGACACCCAGCTGGCTCCAGTTCTCGGTCTTGCCATCATCGCCGTACATGTCGGCCAGTTGCGCCAGCGTAATGGAGGTCATCGGATTGGATTTGTGCACGAAGATCGCCAAGGCATCGTAACCGACCAGATGTTCCAGAGGCTTGATGTTGTTCTTGTTGGCTTCAGCAATTTCCTTGTCCTTCATGGCACGGCTGGAGTTGGCCAGATCGACGGTACCGTTGATCATGGCCGCAATGCCAGTGCCGGATCCACCACCGGTGACGGCAACCGCTACATCCGGTTTGACCTTCTGATACGCCTCGGCCCATGCCTGGGCCACGTTGACCAGCGTATCCGAGCCCTTGTTCTGAATCATGGTGCGAGCGGCGATTTCGGTGGTGATACCCCCGATCAGGCCTGTGGTAACAGCGGCAGCAATGGCGAACTGTAGCAGTTTCATAAAGACAATACCCTCTTCCGTCAAATTTTGATAAACCCGTATGGACCCATCCACCGGTCTGTTGGGGTCATTATAATAACGATTTATGAACGTATGATGAAGATGATGTGAACAATCTGTTAAGATTGCTGAAAACGACAGGTAAAACTGCTGCCCATGCCCGGATGGCTGATGATTTCCAACTGGGCCTGACAACGTTCCAGCGCCTGTTTGACCAGGGCCAGACCCAGCCCTGAGCCATGGCACCGGCCGCCGTGGTCAGCGGCTGCCTGGGCGGTGATGACCCGATAGTACCTGTCGGTCAACCGTGGCAGATGATAGGACGCCATTCCAGCACCGTTATCACGTACGGTCAACAGAGGATGGCCCTGATCATCGCACCGCCAGATTAGCTGCACCTCGGTTTGTGGCGCTGTGTGGCAAACGGCATTGGTGAGCAGGTTGGCAACGATGCACTGGATCAAGCCACGATTAGCCACCAATCGCACATCCGGATCGACGGACAGCACGAAACGGTGCTGGCGAGCACCGCTGAGAATGCGGGCCTCTTCAACCAGCGCTACCAGCAGCGGTTCCATGGTTATGGTCTCCGTGGCATAGGAACGATCCGACTCTCCCATCTTTAACAGAAGCAGCTGGTTGTCGATGATGGTCTGCATGCGCTCGGTCTGCTGCTGGAGTAACGTCCAGGCCTGTTGCCACTGAGGAGACTGGTCCGGTAGATCCGGTATGGTTTCAAGCAGGGCGCGAAACACGGTGACCGGTGTTTTTAACTCGTGCGAGATATTGGCCAGAAAATCGGTCTGTTTCTGGTCGAGCTGGTAGTGATGGGAAATGTCGCGCACCAGTACCAGCCAGAACGTGCCGTCACCCTGTGACCTGAAACAGAACTCAAGCATGACGTGGCCATTGAGCGGTGCCGGCATCTGCAACGGCCGGTTAAAATCGGCACGGCTGATATAATCTTCCAGTACCGGCAGACTGATACGACTGAGCAGCACCCAACCTAAATCACGCTGCCGCTCCAGACCCAGCTGCTGCCCTGCTGCAGTGTTGTACCAGTGCAGCACAAACCGACGATCCAGTATCAGGATACCATCGGCCATACCGTCCAGCACCGACGGCCAGTCGACCTGCCGAGGGTAACCATCAGCATGGGTAACCGGTTCAGGCACCGATCGCTGCTGCCAACAGCGCATCAGCCATGACCACCATCGCGATGGTCTCACGACTGCTTCCGTGTTGAAAAGAGGTAACCAGCGCTGCGCACCGTTTGCAGCAGTCCATCCTTGCCAAAGGGCTCCAGGGCTTTACGAATTTGGCGGATATGAACATCGACGGTGCGGTCGCCGACGTAGATGTTACGCCCCCAAACCAGATCCAGCAGTTGATCGCGCTGATAAATACGGTCAGGATGGGTGATAAAGAACCCCAGCAACCGATATTCCATCGGGCTGAGTTTGAGCGGCTGATCGCCAACAGTGATGCTGTGATAGGCCCGGTTCAGAACCAGACCGTCATAACCAACCACCTCGGCCATGCCACCCGGATCGATGCGTCGCAGGGCTACCTTGATTCTGGCCAACAGCTCCCGTGCTGAAAACGGCTTGGTGACGTAGTCATCGGCACCCAACTCCAGACCAGTGACTTTGTCCCCCTCGTCACTGCGTACCGTTAACAGGATGACTGGAATCTCACGCGTGGTGACATCGCTTTTCAGCATGCGCAGGTATTCCAGGCCAGAAATACCTGGCAGCATCCAGTCGAGTAGAATAAGATCCGGTTCAGTACGACGCATCAGTTTCTGCGCCTCATGCACCGTCGCCGCATCCAGTGCGGCCAACCCAGCTGTGGTCAGGATCAGCCGAACGGTGTCGCGAATGGTCGATTCATCATCAATGATAAGAATCCTGGACTGTAATCCGGTCATTGTTCAGACCTCGATCGTTTAGCTCTCAAACAGATCGCCAAGGGATTTGGTCTCCAGCAGGCGGTCGCTCCACCATTCCAGTTGATCACTACTGGCCTGCATGACCCGATCATATACCCAGTCCGGCACCAAACCAAATCGATGCTGGATCATGCGCAGTAACAGGTTGGCCTGCCCTTCCTTCCTGCCTTCCTTCCTGCCTTCCTTCCTGCCTTCCTGCCTGCCTATCTGCATACCTCTCTGCTCGCCCCTCTGCTCCCCTGCACTTTCTGCCTTGAGAAACAAAGGTCTCAGTACGTCGTTTTCCATCAGATCAATCGTCAAGGCCATCTCTTCCGCCTCCTCTTTGACAACTACTTCCAACTTGCGCAAACCTGAAAGGACAACCAGCTTCTCCAAAAAATCAGCCCGCCTTTTCGGCGGTAACCGACTGATGCGACGCAAGATCTCACGAACGGTCTCCCTGACATCCCCTATGCGGCACAACACCGCCAGAAGATTCTCTTCCAGCATCGGACTGGCCAACATCTCGTGGCAGTCCAGATCACGAATGTCAACAAACCCGTAGCTGAACTGCAACCCCTCCTCCATAATGGTCGTCTCGGGTTGCCAGCGCTCATGGCCAACGTACAAGACCTGCTGGATCAGCCTGTGTCCGGGATACCCCTGATGGATAAAGGCACGGTAAGTCAACACGCGCCACACCATCGGTTCCGGCTGGCCCTGCAGCTCCAAATGAAACAGGGATTGGTCCAGCATGCGAAACAACAGATCCGGTACCCGTTTCTGCGTCGATGGAAACTCCACTGCTGTCAGCACCTCAACAGCAGACTGTCCCACCAGCAGTTGCAACAACCGCTGCGGGGGCTGCTGAAAAAGGTCTTTTAACGTGGTGTCGTAACGCATGACCCAAGAACCCTTCTGCTTAATTTACAAACAGACCACCCATCCAAGCATACATGGAACGGAAATCGTCAATCAACCGCAGAAATCATTTTTGAAAAAAATTGCTTGACAATGCCAAAAGGAAGGGCAGGAAGGAGCAGGAGGCGATCTTCCTTACCCTCTCCCCTTGTGGGAGAGGGCAGGGTGAGGGGTGCAGTTAGGTCAACTGAATAACGATACCGTGCAACACGTCGGCGGCATCGGCCATCTGGCGCGAAGCGACATGAAGATGGCGATAGATTTCGCGCCGCTTGAGCATATCGACGATATGATTCAGCATCTGTACTTCGGCACCGCTGGCATGGGCTTCCAGCTTCTTGATGTCTTCGTCGACGGTGTACAACTCGGCCAAGGCACGGCGATAGACCTTGTCGATGCTGCCACGGCAGGAACGGGCGGTCTGGGCATCGGCATCGGCAGCAGCCGGATCGGAATCCAACTTGGAATAACCGCGCTTCAGGGCAGCGGCAGACTCACGCAAAATGATGCCCATCTCAAGGCAGAACTTGTCGGTCTTGACCCTTAATCCTTCCATCTCTTCGAAAGTGATCAGTGCTGAAGAGACGGGTACATCAAGAACCGTCAGCGAACGATAGACATCCTCACGGTCCATGGGGGTGGAGAAGGCGTTGTTGAGAATATCCAGATGCTTGTTCTTCAGCTCCTGGGCCAGCTTGTCGGCCTCTACCAACCCCTTGCCCTTGGAGGTATCACCGCCCTCAAGGTATTCGACCAGATACTCACACGACTGCAACAGCACGTCGCACTGCTCGCTGATATAACGGAAGAAAGGCGGTACGCGGGGAAAAACGTTGTCCAGCATCTTGGTAAACGGCGTATTGGTTCCACTACTCATGCAAACTCTCCTCGATTTCCTTAGTATTTAGACAGTACAAAACAGGTAATAAATCATATCCAAGCGAATAACGATCTCATCACAGACCCATAACGGTTTTGACAACCATGTAGGTGAGACCACCGACCAGTCCAGCACCTGGAATGGTGATAAACCAGGTCAGAATCATCTCCTTGCCCTTGCGCCACTTGACGCTCTTGGGAGCAGTGGCTGTCCCAATACCCAGAACGGAAGAGTTGGCGACATGGGTCGTCGACACCGGCGCTCCCACCAGAGCGGCACCATAGATCACGGCGGCACTGGTCATCTGAGCATTGAAGGAGTGAATGGCACGCACCTTGAAGATACCGAAACCAACGGTACGGGCGATACGCCAGCCACCGAACATGTTACCGATGGTCATCAGAATGGCACAGGACATGATGACCCAGAACGGTACGTAGAACTTGTCAATACTCCCCCCCAAAAACAACGCCAGGGCGATGATGCCCATGCTCTTCTGGGCGTCGTTGGTGCCATGGGCGAACGACATGCCAGCGGCACTGATGTACTGGGCCCAGATAAACACCTTGTTAACACGCGGCTTGGAGGCACTGACCAGAAACGCGACAAATTTCTGCAACAGCCAGCCGATGATGAAGCCCGCGATGGGCGAAATAAACAGGGACAGAATCACCTTGGTGACACCGGTCAGCTTGCCTTTGGTGATGAAGGCTTCCATACCCCAGTTGACATGATCGACACCCGCGCCGAACAGGATAGCCCCCGCTATTCCACCTACCAGGGCGTGGGAGGAGGAGGATGGCATACCGAACCACCAAGTGATAATGTTCCAGAAAATGGAACCGAAAATACCACACAGCACAATGGTCAGCGCAATCTGGGCATGCAGTCCCTTGATGTCACCGATACCACCGATGGTGTTGGCCACAGCCGTTCCACCCAACAGAGGTCCGATAAAGTGAAAGACACCGGTCAGCATGGCCGCCTGGATCGGCGTCATCGACCGCGAAGCAATGATGGTTCCGGTGATGTTGGAAGCATCGTGAAAACCGTTGGTGAAGTCGAAAAACAGCACAATGATGATGGTCACCCACATCAGTGTAAATACTAAGCCAGAATCCATAGCTCTCCCCTCATAATCATGGCCATCTCCAAAACAGTCCGCAGCTCAAAATTCCCTAAAAATCAACTAATATCCACGTTTGACATAATACATCTAAAACTTGACGGGATTGTAGCCTAAAAAACGGATTAAACACAATGATTTTTTTAATTAAAATTTGATGAAGATTTAACATGTTATTAACAATAGTGCCTATATTTATCATGAATTACATTTGATCGAAATCAAGCCTTTTTCCACTTTAACGTCCACCGGCGCACAAAAACCCTTGACCTGTTATAGGCAGAGGACTAGTTTGCCTGTGCGCTGTGAACGAAGATGATTCGCGCGCTGAATTATCTGGATGGGGGGCGTTCCCTCCACCCTCGAGCCATGACCTGCTTGTGACACTGCTGTTACCTGCCGGTTAGTCAGGCTCGCGGTTTTCACCTTAAAAGAAGTGGTTTTATCCTCATCTCCCTTACGTTGAGTACGATTACTATGGATACACTATACATTCTTGCCGTCTCGACGATCGTTGTGGTGTTGATCTTCGACTACACCAACGGTTTCCACGACGCATCCAACATTGTTGGAACCATTATCGCATCACGGGCCATGACGCCGGTCCAGTCGGTGATCGTGGTAGCTACCTTCGAGTTGCTCGGACCGATCCTGGGCGGTACCGCCGTGGCCAACACCATCGGCAAATTTGTCAGCATGGGTGATTTGCCGCAAGCGGTCTCCATGTCGGTGGTGCTGTGTGGCATCTTCGGTGCCATTTTCTGGAACATTCTGACGTGGTGGTTCGGTCTACCTTCCTCCTCGTCACACGCCCTGGTGGGCGGTCTGGCTGGTGCTGTCATCATGGCAGCCGGTGCCGATCATGTCATCTGGGGTGGCGACGCCTTGATCAATAAAGGCAAATTTGAGGGTGTCGTCAAGGTGGTTCTGTCACTCGTTGTATCGCCCCTGCTTGGTTTCTGGTTTGGCTTTTTCCTGCATCGCATCATGGGAACCATCTTTCGTGGGGCTTCTCCCTACATCAACAAATGGTTCAAGAATGCCCAGTTCGCCACAGCAGCCGGGTTGGCTTTTTCGCATGGGGCCAATGACGCCCAGAAGAGCATGGGCATCATCACCATGGTGCTGGTGCTGGGTGGTTTCATCAAGGAATTTGTTGTGCCTACCTGGGTGATTGTGGCTTGCGCCACTGTTATTACGCTGGGCATCATGTCCGGGGGCTGGCGCATTGTTCGCACGGTCGGTTTCGGTATCTACAAGGTGCGGCCGCTACATGCTCTCAACGCCCAGCTGACATCGGCGACGCTGATCCTCAGTGCCTCGGTGCTGGGTGCTCCGGTTTCAACTACCCACGTCGCCAGTTCCGCCATCATGGGTATCGGTGCTTCCGAGCGTCCGCGATCGGTACGCTGGGCCAAAGCCAAGGAAATCCTCAGCACCTGGGTCATTACCATTCCGTCTTCCGGCATAGTGGGTGCTCTGACTTATTTGATCGCGAAATTGCTGACAGGTGGCGCTATCTAGGTCCGATACGTCTGGATTCT